>JBDRPM010000059.1:0-39019 GCA_043827005.1 Pseudomonadota bacterium
TCTCCTTTGCAGTTTTTTTTATATGAAAGAACTTGCCAAGCTTATGAATTCTTTCATGATTTGTTGTGGGCAGACAAAGGTACAATACCAGGGCGGCCCATGGCCGTTAGTGATTGTGGCTCATTCGGGTACTCAAATACCCATCCATCATCAAATGTCCGATATGATGAATAATACAGACCAGCAGGGCCATGCCAAATTCAGGAAAATAGGTCACCTGAAGCATCAATGCCAAAGCCAGTGTTTTCTGCGCACCCATAAAAACAATGCTCTCAAACCGACCCTTGCCCACCTTGAAAACCTTCACCAGTATAAAAGCGCCGGCCAAAAGAATTAAATGAAAAATGGCCGTTAGAATGAGAATGTAGAAAAGTTCTATTCCCTTCCCGACCAGGACCTGCTTGGCTCCGCCAAGGGAAATAAAAACAATCCCAACAATCGTCCATTGATTAACCAGTTGAAGCTTGAATTTTTTCAACTGAGCTGCAGTAAAAAATTTTGCTTTTAACACCATTCCAATGAGCAAGGGTAATAAAACCACAAGAATCAATTTTAAAATAATGGAGAGTTGATCAATATCCAATGATTTTTCCTGATGGAGAAAATTTAACAAAAAACCCAGAATCACTGGGATAGAAAAAATGGCAATCAAATTGGATAAAATGGTGACAAACAGGGCATGGGCCATATTCCCCCCGGCTGTCCCGGTCATCACCACACCCGAAGACAGGGTAGACGGCATCACCGCAACAATGAAAAGCCCTACAATAATACCGGTGTCCATGGGGATAAAACTCAGCAATAACGCTGCAATGGGGGCAATCACAAAAATAACACACAGCGCAAGAAGGGTCGCTTGAAAATCTTTTAGCCCGGCTTTTGCCTGTTGTCCGTCTATAAGCAGACCGGAAATGATAAAAATCAAAAAAATTATTGCATCCGGAGCTTTATGGCTTTTAAAGTAAATTCCCACTGCAGCCAGGGTGTCTGTCCGGTCCAGACAAACCGCTAAAAAAGCAGCCACCAGACTGACCAGAAACCATTGCTTTTTGAAATTATTCATCACCATTTCTTCCTGTTTTAACAGTCAAGACCATTCATCCGACATTATTCTTTGACTCGAATCTGTTTAAAATATTCAACAAATTGATTGTTTGTCCAGGCCAGGTGTTCTTTCATTTTCTCACGTGCCTGATCCGCATCCTGTTCAATGATGGCCTGTGCAATATCGGTATGCTGTTGAGCAATGATACACATGTTCTCGCTGGTATTTCCAAATTTTTCAATGATCGGTTTAATCAGTTCCTTGGAAAAATCCAGAATATTCATAAGAACATGGATTCGAAAAATATTGTGGGAAGACCTGGCCACAGTACTGTGAAACGTTTGGTCGCGTTTCCAGGTAAACCGGGCATTCTTTTTTTTAACATCCAGATCATCAAGACACTGCTTGAGATCCTCAATATTTTGATCATTTCGATATAAGGCTGCATGATAGGCATTTGCCTGTTCAATGTCGCTGCGGACTTCATACAGTTGAATCGTTTTTTCCGTATTATCCTGCATCATCTGTTTTAACGGATCAAGTTGGAGCGTGGAGCTGATTGATTTAACAAAAATCCCTTTGCGTTTTCTGATTTCCACATAGCCCAAAATCTCAAGCCGGTTCAGGGCTTCTCTAAGCGAAGACCGGCCCACCCCCAGAATTTTTATCAATTCCCGTTCACTTGGCAGTTTGTCCCCGAGTACCAGTTTGCCCTCTTTGATTAATATACTCAGCTGATCTGATATTTTGTCTGAAACTTTATCGATCAAAACTTCCTGGAAAACGTCTTTCATTCAATTCTCCTGTTTACTTGATGGTCAGACCGTCTGAAAAAGATATGATAATAGCATTTTGTAAATATGGTGGAATGACAGTATCATTTATTTATTTATTTGTTCAATAAAAAACTTGACATCAAAAAACAACTGCAATATTCTGTGGTCAGACCAGAGAGCAATATGACCAACAATTAATTAAAGGAGACTATCATGAATTTTAAAAAAGCAGATGTGATTGAATTGGCCAAAGTTTTTTTTGCCTTTACAATGTGTTCCGGTTTTTTGGGAGTTTGCACCTTGGCCTTTATCATGGCAAGCCATTGATATTGGCATAAACATTAACCCGTTACCACCATATGAAAATTAATATTTTGGATGTCTCATGTCGATCTTGATACTGTCACTTATCGCATTTTTCCCCGTTCTGATTGCGCTGATTTTAATGGTGGGATTCCGAAAACCTGCAACCGTTGCAATGCCTTTGGCTTATCTGGGAACCGTTGTAACAGCCCTACTTGTCTGGCAAACCACACCCCTGTATATTGCAGCATTGTCCATACAGGGATGTGTGGTTGCATTCAACCTGCTGATCATTGTATTTGGCGCTATTCTCTTGCTGCACACCCTCAGTGCCAGCGGAGGCATGGAAACGATTCAAATTGGATTTCGCTCCATCAGCAGTGATCCCCGCATACAAATGGTGATCATTGCGTTTTTGTTTGGTGCGTTTATCGAAGGTGCTGCCGGGTTTGGCACCCCTGCTGCCCTGGCCGCACCTTTATTATTATTGCTGGGTTTTCCACCATTGGCAGCCGCCCTGGTCTGCCTGATTTTCAACACCATACCCGTTCCCTATGCTGCAGTGGGGACACCCATTGTATTGGGCTTAAAATATCTTCAGGGCCTGATCAATGCCGTAGTCGAAACCGGACAGGCAGATCTTGGGTTTACGGGTGCTGACAGTTTCAACGCATTGGTTGGACAATGGGTGGCTGTGATCCACATCCCCATCGGAGTGTTTTTACCCATCTTTATGTGTGGTTTTTTAACCCGGTTTTTTGGAGCGGATAAATCCTGGAAAATTGGTTTTTCTGCCTGGAAATTCTGTTTGCTTGCGGCCTTTGCGTTTCTTGTTCCCTATCTGCTGCTGGCCGCAATGTTCGGTCCTGAATTTCCTGCTCTTATTGGTGCCATTGCAGCATTGGGATTAACATCATGGGCTGCAAAAAAAAAGATTGCCCAGCCAAAAACCATTTTTTATTTTGCACCACGCAACGCATGGCCGGGCGATTGGACCGGAACACTCCACACTTCAACAGACAGGCTGCCAAAGCCGAGGATGAGTCAACTTAGAGCCTGGATGCCCTATGTTTTGATCGGGATACTGCTGGTCCTCACACGGTTGCCACAACTTGGGATTAAAGGAATACTGGCGGTTCAGCAAATACGGTTGGATGCTATTCTTGGTTTTCCCGGCGTGGATGCCGATATTCCCTATCTGTATCTTCCCGGGGTGATTCCCTTTACGTTAGTGGCCATGATCACAATCCCTTTGCATGGAATGACCATTGCCCAAGCCACAGGTGCATGGAAAAAATCCTTCAGCAGCATGAAAAGCCCAACCATTGCCCTTATGTTTGCCGTGGCCATGGTTTCTATTTTCCGGGGGGTCGGCAGTCAGGATGCACTGCTTAATCCTCACGCTTACCCTTCCATGCCCCTGACAATGGCCGGGGCAGGTGCGAATATGGCCGGTTCCATGTGGCCGTTACTGGCCGCCTATACAGGAGGTATCGGCTCATTTATAACCGGTTCCTGTACAGTTTCAAATTTGATGCTGGCTGAATTCCAATGGGGTCTGGCCGAAGCTCTGCATTTCAAACGTGAGATTATTGTTGCCTCCCAGGTTGTGGGTGCAGCCATGGGCAACATGGTCTGTATTCACAATATCGTGGCGGTTTGTGCCGTTGTCGGTCTTTTCGGAAAAGAAGGGGCCATCCTCAAGGCCAATTTCCCGATCTTTTTTTTGTATGGTGCCATAGCAGCCATCATGACATGCCTGCTGCTCTTTCCGGTCTTTTAATATAAGTTTCAAAAATATCCATGGCTTCAAGTGCTTGAACCATGACCGTGCTTCACTCTCCAGTCATTCTATACTTGATTATAATATCCTGATATTGTAAATATACATCAACTATGAATTGAAGGGGATAAAACCGGGATGCGGGCAGGTATAAAGGAGCAATAAACAGTGAAACCGGATTACCAACCAATCAAACAGGAAAAAGTGTCAACTTTGATTGTCGACCAGATTAAATTTCACATTATCGAGGGAAATTTAAAACCTGGGGATCCGCTTCCATCGGAAAGGGAGTTAATGAAAAAATTTAGTGTGAGCCGCTCCTCCCTGCGGGAAGCATTAAAAATTCTTGATGCGACAGGATTTGTTGAAATTGCCCAGCGGAAACGGACCCGGGTAAAATCCATTGTACCGGACAATTTTATTGAACCTATCCGCCCCCTCTTAAGGAATGATGTCAATACCATTATAGAGGTCCTTGACGTCAGAAGATGTCTGGAAACATGGAATGCCTATTACGCGTCTGAACGAGCAACAGACGGCGATATCAAATGGTTGCAGCAAAACCTTAAGTCCATGGAAGAAAAAATATCAAAAAAACAAAGTGTCATAGAAGATGACGCAGCCTTTCATCTTGGCGTCTCCGCAGCCGCCCACAACAAAATTCACACCCATTTAATGTATTCCATATATGCGCTTGTTCAAGACACGGTTGGTCTTTGCTATGAAACAAATGAAAGCATAGAAATATTAAAAGAGCATCAAAAGATATTCGATGCCATCAAGCAAAAAGATAAAAACCTGGCCCTTGAGGCCATGAACTCTCATCTGGATATTGTTCTATTAAGAATCAAAAAATTTTTTGACAAAAAATCATAACTTTTAGGGTTTAACCCATTATTCATCAAACCCTGATTCTTTACGACTTTTTAGATTCAAAGAATTCGAGGATGACCTGCACAGACATGTTCACCTCGAAAATAACATCCTTTTTTTGAAGGCCGGACAACCTCAAACGATAAATAAGGAGCATAGCCCGGGAAGCTGCCTGTGATTTTTGGTGGTTCCTATTTCAAAATTTGGATTTTAACAATATAAAAAAAAGGAGGGGGCGACATGTTTTGTTACCAATGTGAACAAACGTTTAAGGGCACAGGCTGTACGATTCAGGGAGTTTGCGGTAAGCAGCCGGATGTTGCTGCATTGCAGGATCTGTTGATATATTCGCTCATGGGATTATCCCAGGTCGCACTGGATGCCCGAAAAAAAAATATCATTGAAGAAAAAATTGGTGTTTTTACGGTTCAAGCGGCATTCTCAACATTAACAAATGTTGAGTTTGACCCGGATAGATTTTTTAAACTGATTAATGAAGCAGTTTCTTTGCGTGAAGCGTTAAAAGTTCGAATCAAGAACAGTGGCGGAAATGTTGATTATCCGAAAGGTGCCGCCACCCTCATCCCCGGCACGAACCTGGCGGCGATGGTTAAGCAGGGAGAATCGGTCGGCATCAAAACATATCCGGCAGATGACCCTGATATCCTTTCATTAAAGCATACTGTTCTTTACGGCATCAAAGGCGTGAGTGCATATGCAGACCATGCTTATATTTTAGGTAAAAAAGATGACAGCGTGTTTGCATACGTTCATGAAGGGCTTGCCGCCATTCAAAGAACTGACTTAAGCCTTGAAGATTGGTTGGGTCTGACGCTTAAATGTGGAGCAACCGCCCTGAAAACAATGGAACTGCTTGATGCCGGAAATACGGAAACCTATGGGCATCCGGTCCCGACAAAGGTTCCGCTGGGATATAAAAAAGGCAAAGCCATCCTTGTCTCAGGGCACGATTTAAAAGACCTTGAATCGCTCTTAAAGCAGACAGAGGGAAAAGGCATCAATATTTACACCCATGGGGAAATGCTGTCCACCCATGGATATCCTGGATTAAAACAATATAAACATTTTTATGGCCAGTTTGGAACTGCCTGGCAAAAACAGATCAAAGAGTTTGCAGACTTTCCAGGAGCGATCTTGATGACCACCAACTGCATTCAAAGACCGCAAAAATCCTATCAGGATAATTTATTTACATCCGGAATGGTTGGCTGGCCAGGTATTTTCCACATTTGTGATTTAAATTTCAAACCGGTTATTGATAGAGCGTTGTCTCTTCCCGGGTTTACAGAAGACAAAGTCACAGGAGAGGTAATCGTTGGGTTTGCCAGAAATGCAGTGCTCAATGTGGCTGATAAAGTGATTGCTGCCGTAAAATCTAAAAAAATCCGGCATTTCTTTCTGGTTGCCGGCTGTGATGGTGCAAAACCAGGTAGAAATTATTATACCGAGTTTGTTGAAAAGGTACCAAAAGATTGTGTGGTTCTTACCTGTGCGTGTGGAAAATACAGATTTTTTGATAAGAATTTGGGAGATATCGACGGGATCCCACGGTTGCTGGATGCGGGTCAATGCAATGATTCCTATTCATCTATTCAGATTGCAGCAGCGCTTGCCAAAGAATTTAATGTCAGTGTGAACCAATTGCCCCTGTCGCTGATAATTTCATGGTATGAACAAAAAGCAGTTTGCGTACTTTTGGCCCTGCTCCATCTGGGGATCAAGAATATCCGTTTGGGGCCTTCATTGCCCGCATTTTTAACCCCGAACGTTTTGAACACGCTTGTGAAATTATTTGATATCAAACCGATCTCGACACCGGATGAAGATCTTGCCGCCATTTTAACATAGCCTGTTCACCAGAGGGGTTGATTGAAAAATTGCGATCAGCCCCTCTAATTTAAATTTAAGCAGATCAGCTGGTCAAATATTTCTTATCTGATATTGAATTCAAACCTTCCTTCAACATTTGCCGATCTTTTGTCCTCTTCCCAACTTTCAGGTCAGACCAGAAGATTTTTATCGTTTTATATAAACACTGGTCTTAAGGCTCTAATCGTTTTCAAGTCTATATTTACAGTGCTTTTCAATTCATTGTTCAGCGACAATACCCTTCATTAGAAGCGTATTGTTAATTTTTTTTATGTTTTTTTTAAAAAAGATTTGACAATACAAAGGTAGTGTGATTTTATAGGTGCATCAGGTCAGACCAGATAGCAATCGGTCCAGATGATTTAAAAATACACATTGACTTGAAATGGCTTTTTTCTGTGAAAAACCGTACAGAAAACTGGAAAAAATGAATATTGGGTTATGGAGGCTAAATGGCAAAATTTTTAGAATACCAGGGAAAAGAGTTTTTTAAACAATCCAAGATACCTGTCCCTGAAGGTATGGTGGTCAATACCCCTGAAGAGGCGAAGGCTGCTGCAATCAAACTGGCAAGGCCTGTTGTCGTAAAAGCCCAGGTTTTTGCCGGCGGCAGAGGAAAAGCCGGTGGCGTCAAGGTTGCCGATACCCCGGAACAGGCAGAAAACGTGGCCAAAGAAATTCTGGGAATGACCATCAAGGGACTTGTAGTCAAACAGGTTCTGGTTGAAGAACAACTCGACATTGTTCAAGAATTTTATGCCGGGATTATTATCAATTCTGCCCAGGAGGTTCGGGGTCCGGTGCTGATGTTCAGTCCCGAGGGGGGGATGGAAATCGAGTCTGTGTCTGCTGACAAGATTGCAACCTTGAATGTGGATGTCATCAAAGGGTTGATGCCCTATGACACACTGAACATGGTGGCATCAATGGGGGTTACCGGCACTGCATTGACCCAGGTTTCAGATATCGTGTTCAAACTCTTTAAGTTGTTTCAACAACTGGATTGCCGCACACTGGAGATCAACCCGCTGGTCTTAACATCCGACAACCGGGTGCTGGCAGCAGATTGCCGCATGGCTGTTGATGATCAGGCCCTTTTCAGACACCCGGAACTGGGAATAAAAATCGGTCGGGAATTCCTCCAGGAACCCACAGAATTTGACCTTATCGCCTGGTCCTTTGAGGCCAGTGATTTCCGGGGAACCAGTTATGTTGCCGAGATGACACCGCCGGAAGAAGTGGCCAGGGGCGGCTATGTGGGATATCACGGCATTGGCGGCGGCGCTGCCATGATCGGTATGGATGCGTTGAACAATGTGGGACTGAAAATTGCCGACTATGCCGATACCAGTGGAAACCCTACTGCATCCAAAGTATACCGGACTGCAAAATTAATTATGTCCCAGCCTGGGATTGACGCATATTTTCTTGCCGGGTTCATGATGGCCAACCAGGAACAGTGGCACCATGCACATGGTCTTGTTAAGGCCTTAAGAGAAGAGCTGCCCAAAAAACCCAAAGGATTTCCAGTGGTACTGCTGCTGTGCGGCAACAAGGAAAAAGAAGCCCAGAGTATTCTGAAAGAAGGATTGGCAGACCTGAATGCCCGGATAGAGATTTATGACCGGGACCGGGTGTATGATGCCACTTTTATTGCCGGCAGAGTAAAGGCATTGGTTGATGATTACAAAAAAGACTTGGCCGTCTCACAGGGAGGAAAATAAATGGAGTTTCTCGAAAGAACAATCAAAATAATCATTGATGAATCCAAATGTGAAGGCTGCACAACCCATGCCTGCGTGGATGCCTGTAAAACCTTCAGCAGGGGCATTCTGAGCATAAAGGACGGAAAACCCTTTGTGAAAGACTCTGCTGCTGAACTGGAACGTAAGGGAACCGAATGCCTGGCCTGTGAATATGAATGCTGGTTCAGGGGGAATAGCGCCATCACCATTGAGGCACCGATCAAAGGATTATCCGAGTACAGACAAAGACACGGAACAAACTAGCAGGGAGGCAGGATGTCAATATTACTGGATGAAAATACAAAAGTGATTGTGCAGGGACTGACCGGACGGGAAGGCACTCTTCGGTCTGAATTTATGAAAAAATATGGTACCCGGGTGGTGGCAGGTGTAACACCGGGCCGCGGGGGAGGGCAGGTTCATGGTATCCCGGTATTTGATACGATCAAAGAAGCCATCAAGGTCGTTGGAATGATTGATGCAGCGGTTACCTTCATTCCCGGCCCTGCTTTAAAAAGTGCTGTGTATGAAGCCATTGATGCCGGCGTTAAACTGGTGGTTTCCCCGGTGGAGCGTATTCCGGTTCAAGATGTCATCCAAATGGTTCATTATGCCTTGAAACATGATGTCAAACTCCTGGGACCGGGCAGTCTTGGCGTGATCAGTCCGGGAAAAGCTGCAATAGGCTGGCTGGGCGGAAGCCTGGAATGGGCCAGAGAGTTATTTCAGCCAGGCCCTGTGGGGGTTATTTCCCGCAGCGGCGGGCAGTCCGGCACCGTACCCTGGGCGCTCAAGGTAGCAGGACTTGGCATCAGCACAGCGTTACACATCGGCACTGAGCCGGTATTGGGGCTGACCATGGCCGATATTCTCAAGATGTTTGAAACCGATGACCAGACAAAAGCAGTTGCCATTTTTGGTGAAATCGGCGGCACCCTTGAAGAAGAGGCAGCCGAATGCGTTGCCAATGGTGAATTTACCAAGCCGCTGGTTGTTTTTATTGCCGGCGCATGGGCACCTGAGGGCATGAGATTTTCCCATGCCAGCAGTATTGTTGAAAAAGGACGGGGAACGGCCAAAGGCAAGATGAAGGCCTTGACCGATGCCGGAGCATATATCGTGGGCAGTCCTGAAGAAATTGCCCCTAAAATTAAACAACTGATTAATGCATAATCAAAAAAAGGAGACATTATCATGGCTGTTATGAGATCTGTATTTTACGTACCAAGCAACAACGAAAAAATGGTTGCCAAGGCTGTTGGCATTGAAGCCGATGTATTAACCCTGGACCTTGAAGACTCAGTTCCGCCGGCAGAAAAAGCCAAGGGCCGTGAGATGATTAAAACCTATCTGGAGTCAAGCCGAGCCGTGCAAAAAGCAAAATACCTGTATGTCCGGATTAATAACTGGGAAACCGAAATGACCAATGATGACCTTGAAGCCATTGTTTATCCGGGTCTTGACGGCGTTTGCCTGGCAAAATGCGGTAGTGCGGATAATGTTAAGCGTCTGGACTGGAAACTGGAAGAGCTGGAGCAAAGAAGAGGGATGAAAGTGGGTTCCATCGCCATCCAGCTGCTCATTGAAACCGCAAAAGGGGTTATCAACGCCTATGCGGCTGCAACCGCCAGTCCCAGATTAAATTCACTTATTTTTGGTGCTGTGGATTTTACCAAAGACATGCGCGTCACTTTGACATCCGAAGGCCAAGAGCAGTTGTATGCCCGTTTCCACACAGCGGTTGCCGCAAGAGCAGCCGGATGCGTTGCCATTGATTGTCCCTATGTGGCATTCCAGGATACAGAAGGATATAAAAAGAGCACCGAAGAAGGCCATCAGATGGGATATGAGGGCAGAATGCTGATCCATCCCAGCCAGATTCAACCGGCCCATGAAATTTACACCCCGTCTGCAGCAAGTATTGAATGGGCAGAAGGTGTTAAAAAAGTATTTGAAGAAGAAGGCATTGCAAAAGGTAAAGCCGCTGTTACCTATCTTGGCAAAATGGTAGATACACCGGTCTATGAAAACGCCATGCAGATTTTAAGAACCATGGCAGAGATCACTGCTGCCGATTCAAAATAATGGCCATGGGCTGCCTTGGTATTTTACCCTGGCCTGCCCACAACAAATCATGAAAGAATTTATAGTTTGGCAAGTTCTTTCAAATTAAAAAATTAAGCGGTTATGGTATTCTGTGGGGCTCCAAAAGGTGGATTCACTGGCCCGAATATTTCACGAATCGTTTTTGCCTTAGCTGCAAGGCGCAGGTCGTGCAGCTGTAGTATTCTACCGCAAACGGCCTGCAACACCGCAGATAAGGTGAAAACGGTTCGCCTGCAAGGTGAAATTTTAGTCATTTTGTCCAAAGACATTTTGTAATTTCAAAAATGGAAAAAATTTTATGCTACTATCTGAATTTATAAAATCAACGAACAAAATGTCTAAAATTTCATGAAATATCCGGGCTGAAGGAGCCCCACTATTTAAGGCTGAATCGTTGTTGATTTGAAAATTAATGACCTTCATGATAAACCTGCCACATAAACCCTCTGCTGACAGGACAGACATACACCACGGCAGAGCAGACAGCCCTTTAATGAGGTTAACCCTTTTGATGGAAAAAAATGATGTCTGAGTTGTTTGATACATGGACCGATAAGTATGACCACTGGTTTGAAACACCAGCAGGCGTGCTGATCAAACAATATGAATCCGAGCTGCTGCTTGAACTTCTTGATCCTGTTGCCGGAGAAACAATTCTTGATGTGGGTTGCGGTACCGGTATTTTCACCCGGGATGTGATGGCCTGCGGACCCGTAATGACAGGCATTGATCTATCCTGGCCCATGCTAAAAAAAGCAGTTGAAAAAATATGTGCGGCCAGTTTTACCGGTACCTGTGCAGATATGTGCAGCCTGCCGTTCCCGGACCAAAGTTTTGATAAGGTTTTTTCCATGACAGCCATTGAATTTGTGGCAGATGCCAAAAAAGCGATTGCCGAGCTTAACCGTGTAACCCGGAAAGGCGGCAGGATTGTATTGACAACCCTCAACAGCCTCAGTCCCTGGGCAGAAAAAAGGCAATTAAAAGCAAAAAACGGACACAGCCTGTTTCAAAACATATTTTTCAGATCCCCGGATGATATGCGATGTCTTGTTCCACACCATTCTATTATAAAAACAGCCATTCATTTTCAAAAACAAGACCCTGTTTCAGATATCCCTGAAATTGAATGTAACGGGAAAAACAACCACCTGGATACTGGTGCATTTCTGGCTGTTCAATGGAATAAAATTTAAGGAAAATCGATGATGAATGACGTTTTTATACGAAAGCTTGAATCCATAGTCGGCAAATCCAATGTTTCAGTGACCAATACCGGTATTGAACTGTACTCATATGATGCCTCCCAGGTGACAGGGAATCCAGGGATTGTTGTTTTCCCGGCCAATACCCGGGAGATTTCTCAGGTTGTCAAAGCAGCCAACAAAGCAGGAATTGATTTTATTCCCAGGGGATTTGGCACCAATCTGTCCGGCGGCACAATTTCAGTCACAAAAGGTCTTGTCATCTGCATGTCTCGATTTAACAAGATTCTGGGCATTTTTCCGGAAAGCCGATATGCTGTTGTTCAGCCCGGTGTGACCAACCTGGAAGTCCAGCAGGCCCTGGCAAAAGTGGGCGCATTTTATGCGCCAGACCCGGCAAGCCAGAAAGTTTCCACCCTTGGCGGCAATGCAGGTGAAAACTCAGGTGGACCGTTGTGCCTGAAATATGGTGTGACATCCAACCATATTCTGGGCATGGAAGTGGTCCTGGCCGATGGTGAAATTTTACGGATCGGCGGCCCTGCCCTTGACCCTCCCGGATTTGATCTGCGCGGACTGATGGTGGGCAGTGAAGGCGGCCTTGGTATTATCACCGAACTTACCCTTCGAACGCTTCCCAAAACAGAATCGGTTATCACCCTGCTGGCGGTTTATGACAGCATTCAGGATGCTGCTTTGTCTGTTTCAAAAATCATATCCGCCGGCATTGTTCCCAACACCCTGGAGATGATGGATGCAACGGTCATCGAAGCAGTTCAGACCAATGCATCGTGCGGGTATCCCACTGATGCGGCAGCTGTCTTGATTATCGAGGTTGAAGGCATGATTGTGGGACTCAAGGAACAAGCAGCCAAAATTGAAGAAATCTGCATGAGCACCCAGTGCCGGACCATCCAAACCGCTAAAAATCAGCAGGAACGGAATCAACTGTGGCAGGGACGGCGAGGGGCATTCGGTGCCATGGCCAATCTGGCGCCAAACTACCTGGTGAACGATGCCTGTGTGCCCAGAACAAACCTTCCCCAGGCTCTGGAGCAGGTTAAACTTATTGCTGAAAAATATGGGTGCCGGGTGGGCAATGTCTTCCATGCAGGCGATGGCAACCTTCATCCGCTTTTATTGTTTGATTCACGGGACCCTGAACAAGTCAGGCAGGTGCACAAAGCAGGGTGGGATATCATGACTGCCTGTGTTGAACTTGGCGGGACCATTTCCGGCGAACATGGTATTGGCCGGGAAAAACAAGATGCCATGCGAATGGTTTTTTCCGGAGATGATTTAAATACCCAGCAGGCATTAAAAACTGCTTTTGATCCGAACAATATATTGAATCCCTATAAAGTAATCCCCCTTTCCGAAACACCGGGTCAGCCTCTGGCGCCTGGTGAGCCAACGGTATTGAAACGGCTGGGAGGAGCATCGAGTACCGGGGTTGCCCAGGCCATGGCAGCGGTCAAGACGGCAAAGAGGTCTAAAACCCCTGTCATTGTCACGGGTGCCGATACCTTCGGGCATTACGGCAATGTGAGCGAAGACAGCCTCACACCCATCAGCACGCTTGGCATGACACAAATCATTGAATATGATACCAGCAACCAGTTTATCACCACAGGATCGGGAATGTCCTTTTCGGCATTTCAAAATCTTCTGGGTGAAAACAATCAATGGCTGCCCATACGCCCTCCATTTTTCCAAGATAACTCCACCATCGGCTCTCTTGCTGCCATGGGTGTCAGCGGCCCGGAACGGATGTATTATGGCGCACCCAGAGATTTTGCGCTGGGGCTGCAATATATTGACAGTCAGGGCAGAGTCATTTCAACCGGCGGCAAAGTGGTTAAAAATGTGGCCGGATATGACATGACCCGCCTGATGATCGGCAGTAACGGAACCTTGGGAATGATTTGCGAGACAACCTGGCGGGTTTCCACCAGACCTGAACTTTGCCGGGCCACCTGTGCAACCGGAAGCTTGAAAGCCTGTCTGGATGTTTCACTCAAGCTTATGAATTCCAACCTGATTCCTGCTTTTATAACTGCTGTTCCAAATAGCGATACACCAGAACAATTCCCGGATCAATGGAAACTCATTGTCGGATTTGAAGGCCTTTCCATGGTGGTTGAACACCAGGCACAACAATGCCAGCATCTGCTTTGTGAAAACAGACTAAAGGGCGGCCAGTCCTGGGATTACGACCTGATTGACGGATGTTTCAAAAACAATTTTGATAAGATCAACCATTCTGCTTATGTATTAAAAGCAGGAACGAGCACATCACAACTGATGGATATGATAAATGACATAAAAAGCCTGGTCAAGCCCTCTTCATGGCTGATAGACATTGGTTGCGGCAGAGTCTTTGCTGCTTTGGACAATCTGGATAAAGCCCAATGGACATCCATAACCCAGGCTGCCATGGCGTGCAGTGGACATGTTCAGCTTGAAAAATCAAAAGATTCCTTCCGCCGGGAAAACGACATGTTTGGGCAGATTCCGCAGCCTGACTGGCGGGTCATGCACCAAATCAAACAGGCCCTTGACCCGGATTCCCTGTTTTCACCCGGTCGAATGCCAAGGCTTTAAGAACGTATATACTGAACACAAATTAAAAAGGTTTTTTTCATGGATATTTTCGAAGATTACGATGCCATTTCAAAATGCAATAAATGCGGTTTTTGCCAGGTGGCCTGCCCGGTATTTCGAACAACCGGTCATGAATCCGGTGTCGCCAGGGGACGACTGGCCTTGATGCGTGGCATTATTGAGGACCGGGTCCGATGGAACACAGAACTGGAAGGCCCTTTGTTCAACTGCCTGGGATGTGGTGCCTGCACAGCCAATTGTTTTGGTGCTGTACCCACCGCCGACCTGATCGTTAAGGGCCGGGCTGAATACCTTGAAAAAGTGGGCCGAAAACCCATTCACAAATTATTGTTTGACCACCTGCTTCCTTATCCCAGGCGTTTACACATGGCAGCCCGGGCAGCAGCTCTGGGAAAAAACTCAGGTCTGTCCAAAGTTGCCAAAGCGCTCGGATTATTGCGGGTCTTGGGCAGGGATTTTGCCAAAGCTGAGAATATTGTTGAAAAACTGCCGGCTGTCCCCTTTCGGGATAAAATTAAGCCGGGAAAATATAACGGCAGCGGCGCATCCCTCAACATTGGCTATTTTGTGGGGTGTGGAATTGATATCATTCAACAGGAAGCCGGCCTTCAAAGTTTTAAACTGCTCAAAACAGTGGGAAAAACCGTCACGGTTCTGGACAATTGCTGTTGCGGCCTGCCGCCCTGGACCTATGGCGATATCGATGCTGCCCGCAAACTGGCCCTGAAAAATATGGACACCTTTGGCAGACAGTCTTTTGATGTCATTGTTACGGATTGTTCAAGCTGTGCAAGTTTTCTGAAACATTACAATAAAGTGTTTGAAGGCGATACAGCAACCCAGGACCGGATTGCCACACAACTGCCTTTGATCCAGGATATGGTGGAGTTCTTGTTCAATGCAAAACTCAAATCCCCGGAGCGTACAAAGCCGGTTGTGGTTACGTATCATGACCCCTGCCATGCAGTGAGGGGACAAAAAATATCCAGAGAAAACAGAAGTCTTCTCAAACAGATTCCAGGGGTTGAATTCCGGGAAATGCCGGAAGCAGACTGGTGCTGTGGCGGGGCTGGTTCCTATGCCCTCACCCACTATGACCTGTCCATGAAGGTGCTGGACAGAAAAATGGACAACCTGGCATCCACAGACGCTGATTTTCTTGTCACATCCTGCCCTGCCTGCATGATCCAACTGGCCCACGGCATCCGAAGAAAAGGGCTAAAAACAAAAGTCTGTCATATCAGTGAGGTTATCACTGGGACCAAAGCCATGAATGGCACAGCAGCATAACGTTATGCCTACACAATGCCCTGTGGCATGGGCGGCACCTTTTCACCCGCCAGAACATAACCGCCGTCAAGCCGCAGGACACTGCCGGTCATGTACGGGGCATCCTTAATCATAAACAGGCAGGTGCTGACCACATCTTCCAGGTTTCCGGTCCGGTTCAGCAGGGTATGATTAATCAATGCGGATTTTTCTTCATCCGTAAGCACCTCTTCCCATCCCCTTGTTCCCTGGGCATGACGGGTTTGAAAAATTCCCAGCATGATTTCATTGACCCGGATACGGGGGGCTCCCATGCGGGCCCAGGTTTCGGTTAAACTGGATACGCCCCGGCTGGCAGCAGCATAGGCATCATTAAAAACAAGGGCGGCGGGGCCGGATCGTCCGACAATGGCGGCAATGGATGAAAAATTGATCACCACGGCATCCCGGGATTTTTGTAACAACGGGAACACTGAATCAAAAACCCATCGTTTGGCTTTGAGTGTGGTTTCAATCTCAAGATCCCACTGCGCTTGTGTGTATTGACCATGGACGGTGGGCCAGCCACCACGCTCAATGTTATTGATCAGAATATCCAGACAGCCATATTTTTCTTTGATAACAGCAGCCACCTGTTCAACCGCTTTGATATTACGCAGATCTGCTGAAATGATCGTATATTCCGCACCGGAATCTTTAAAATCAGTTTCCATACTGTCAAAAGACTCTTCCCAGTCATGGCGGGTCAATATCAGACTTGCGCCCTCGTTGGCCAGGGACAGGCCAATGGCTTTTCCGATTCCCTTGACCGCGCCCAGCACCAGAGCCACTTTCCCCGTAAGGTTCATGATACTGATTATCCCTTTTTAATTTGAATGCCGAACAACATCCATTTGACCCATTCAATCCCGAAATCCAGCAGGGCATCATCACTGATTTGAATCGCATCCACCAGCGACTGAGAGACATCAAGATCTTTTAACAAATCATTTTTAAAAATCCGGTCTCGAAATTCATCCAGATCATAAAGGGCCAGATAAAATATATCAGACTGGGCGCCATCAAGCCTGCCCGGTATCACCGTGTTTTTTAAACTGATCAATTCCATGAGTTTGTCATTTTGAATATTATGCGCTTCCACCTGCTGACCCGCAAGCCACTGCCTGACGGTCAGGCCTGATGCGTTACAAAAGCCTTTGCAGTGGGGTTCTTCAATCAGGGCAAAAAACTCTTTGATCTCGCCGGTCTCTCGAGATCTTGCAATGGCCCGGGCCAGAGGATACATCCGGCAGGATGCCGGCCGATCCTCATAAACTGAACAGCCTTGGGGCGTGACAAACGGGCAGGCATGCCCTGTAGCCGGATTGGGTTTAAATGTTAAAACAGGCAAACCAGACCCTGGCCCCTGATGAAGGCAGGTATAGTCTTTTATAAACGTCTGGGAAGAGATCCCCAGACATCTTTTAAGTCGTAAAATATCATAAGGTGTCAGGTTTTGATTTAAGTCTCTGCAACATTCATTAAAACAGGGATTATCAGAACTGCAGTTAAAATTTATAGGGTCATCCGGGCTCACCGGTATCATATCTTCTGTCATTTTTATATTTTATCCTTTTTTGCGATGATTCACTTTTAATGTTTAAATATCAATAATTTCCTTTGATTACCAGTCCCTTTTTGTCTATACTCCAAAAGTGCATATTCCAAAAGTGCATATAAGGATAAGTTTATATTGACTTGATACATTAATGATTATATCCATACAAAAATATGGAATACACAATTTATAAACATGTTCTGTCCTGTGTTGCTTATAGACTTTTACAATCATACGTTAGGGAGGCATTATGTGGAGTACTGAAATTTTAGTAGGAAAAAATATTCTTATTGTTGATGATGAACCAGATATTTTAGAAGCGCTTGAAGAATATCTTGAAGTTGCTATTCTACATAAGGCATCGACCTATGAAGAAGCTATCAAACTGCTTGAAAACCAGGCATTTGATTTAGCCATCCTGGACATCATGGGTGTCCGGGGCTATGAACTGCTTACCATTGCAGTCCGAAAAAATATTCCATCTTTGATGCTGACAGCCCATGCACTCTCCCCGGAAAGTTTTGACCTGTCCATGAAAACCGGTGCAGATGCCTTTCTTCCTAAAGACATGCTCGCTGATATTACCTTTTATGCTGCGGATTCTCTGCGGGCAGCAGAAGAATCTGAAAAACCCAAAAAGTGGTTTGATAAACTGGAACCGTTTTTCAAGAAAAAATTTGGCACTGCATGGCTGTCTGAAGTCAGAAGCCTTTACATTGAATAATTTTCCGCCTTAAGGGTTCACTCAAAAATAAATTACCAATTTTGGGAGTCGAGTCGCCTGGCCTGCAAGGCATGGAAATGCGGGCATATCGGGGATATGCCGAATTTACACAACGCAGCAGGACAGGATGAATCGGCTTTCAAAATGTAAATTTACTTTTGAGTGGGTTCTAAGGACCGATAGGCTCCACAGGTTCTGAAATATTACCCAGCACTGCCGAAAAACAGGTTTTCCGACCTGAGGAACTGTCCAGACGAAGATGACCGTTAATACTTTCAAGAAGCGCCTGGGCTCCGGCAAGACCAATGCCATGACCTCTTATGGGAAACGTATCAGCCGACTTGACCTGGAATCGATGCTTAAAAATATATGGCTGATCCTCTTTGGCAATGCCATTGCCATCATCTGTAACAGAAAAAACCAGCCGGGACGTATTCATGACAATGTCGACACTCAAACATTGTTTCCGAAATTTTAATGCATTCAACAACAGATTGACCAGCACTTGTTTTAGTCTATTTGCATCACAAAAAAAAATCGACTGCCACTGTTCATTGTCAACATTCAAGTATACCTGTTTTTTTTCAAGCATTCTTTTCAAAACATCAACAGATTCGACTGGCTGAATTGCTTCAGAGATATCCGGATCAATCAGATCAAACACTTCCATCATAACCGGATGGACAATATTTTTTATTTGGCATTGTTCAACCCTACCGGTTACATTATGGCTGACCAAAATAGCAATGGCGTTGTCTGCAAAATGAAGCGCTGTTTTTGCATTTCTGCGCATCCGCCTGAGGACTGTCTTATCATGACGTCCAATATCGGAATAACTGGCCTGGAGATCCAGGGCATCAATCGAATTCAACAACGAGGCTAAAATAATTTTCAGATTATCAATAGCCTGGCTCAAATCAGGAGTGGGGCCTGTTTTTTCTTTAACCGAAAAATAAGATTTGATACGACCAACAAATCCAACCATCAAAGAGGTGCCCGACCGATCCTGGGGATTCTTTCCAACAGTCGCCATTGATGTGTCCATCTCCAGGATCCGGTTTAACAGAATCATGGCATTTTTTTTAGCTTGAATGATTTCCCCGACCAGCGTTTGCCCAACAGCCTCATAATTCTGCCGGGCCATATCATCCCGAAGTCTTGTCGCTCCCGAACCAATTACGGCAAGCGGTGCTTTCATATCATGAACAAATAGACTGACAACTAACATTTCTTTATTCATAGCTGTTTTGCCACCATTGTACGGCCCCCACATCAAAAAACCGGCAAGTTATCATGTTCAAACCCCTAAAAGGCGACTATGCCATCTGTTGATAAAAATCTTGTGAGCAAGTTTTGGGAAAAATAAGATTAAAGCTGCTGCCACCGGAAAGCGCACATGCTTCAGCGCTATCAACATACACACACAACTCGGAATTCCCGCAGCACAGGTCTTTATCCAATGGAATGTAACGACACCGGGAACTTTCAACGTCAATAAAAAAACCAAATCGTTCGGCAAGCACTCTGATCCGAAGAAGATCCAATCCAGTGCCCCCGGCATTAAATTGATAAGGCCTTTTAGACGAATATGCATCTGTTTCCTGGGTATGAAAAAACCCTTTAAAAATATTTTTCTGATTTAGCCGGGTGATACCGGTTCCGCTATCTTTTATTTTAATAAATATATGGTTGTCTTTTTCGCTTGCAATCAATTGAATCATGCCTTTATCCGGTGTATTTTCAATGGCATTTTTTACCAACCCCATACAAACCTTTTCCAGCACAGAGGTCTCCATTTGAATGGATATATTTTCAGCATCGATCTTTAAACGGATATCCCTTCCCAGTTGATCCAGGTCGATGGAATCTTTCAGTCCTTTCAAAAAGTCTTTCAAACAAATCATCTCAATTTTTGATGGGTTTACCTGAAAAATAGTGTTAATCCGCCGGACCAGTTGGTGGACAATCTCGTTTGGGGAAGAATCTGTCTTCTCAATCGCTTCATCAATAAACTCTCTGATGTCTTCTATCATGGAAAGATAGCCTTCTTTAAGGATATTTGCTCCGGTCTGTCCAATAATATCATCCACCTTGTGCTGAAGATCAAGCAAGCGAGCCAAATTTCTTTTTCCCCTTTGAATGGGGATTGCAAATTTTGGATGATTCATCCCACAGGTAATGGTCTCAATCCGGTCAAATGCTGAACAAATCAAGGCCAGGGGTGTTTTCAACTCATGGGAGAGATGGCTGATGGCTTTGGTCTTGGCTCTGTTTAAGTCTCTTACATGTTCATAAAGTATGGAATTTTCAATGGCAATGGACACGTAACTTGCAATAAAGGTAAGCAGATCCGTATCGCCATCGTTGAAGGGACCTGAATGTTTATTGATAACCTGCATGGTTCCCAGGCAATCTTTGTTCCTCCCGATCAGGGGAATACAAAGGATATTGTATGTGCAAAAACCAGATTCCATATCCGCCTGTTTGTCAAACCGGTGATCCTGATAGGCATCATTGACAATCAAAGGGCTTTTCTGGTCATACACCCAGCCTGCAATCCCCTGACCTCTTGGCAGCTTAAATGCAGCAGTTAAATCTTTTGAGGCAAAAGGATAAAGCACCTGCTGGTTTTTATCGATCAAAAAAATTGAACACCGCTGGGTGCCCATAAGGTCATTGGTCTGCTCAACAACAACATCAAACAGGCGAGTGGATTCCAATTCAGATGTAATCAGCCGACCGACTTTGAACAGCTCAATTAACTTTTCCGAATTCTGAGAAAATTGCAGATTTTCCATAGGTCTGTTTAACTATTGCTTGTAGTATATGGTTTGAATATTACTGATCCTTTAACCCTGCATCTCACAATCAGGATCAGGCATCTGGTCATGATTGTTTATTATTAAAGAGGAAAAGATCCATTGTCAATAAAAGGTTGAAAAAGCCTGGCCAATCTTTTTTGAAAAATTGTTGACAAAAAGAATCTTAGAGTGATATTTTCAGTATTTGTAAACGCTTGGGTCAGTAATTGAAAATATTAAATTCTGAGCCAGGATCGGTTAAAGGATTACCAGGCCGATAATGGAAATTACGGTCTACGTTGTTATAAAACAGTGGCACAACGATATTGTGCAATTTGATTAACTTAAATTATGGAGGTATTTTAAATGCCATCTTTTGTAATTGCAGAAAAATGTGACGGCTGCAAAGGTGGGGACAAAACAGCATGTATGTATATTTGTCCTAATGACCTGATGGTTCTTGATCCTAACGCAATGAAAGCATACAACCAAGAACCGGATCAGTGCTGGGAATGTTATTCATGTGTAAAAATTTGTCCTTCTCAGGCAATTGAAGTAAGAGGTTACTCTGACTTTGTGCCCATGGGCGCTTCTGTTGTACCGATGATGGGTACAGAAGACATCATGTGGACCTGCAAGTTCAGAAACGGCGTTGTAAAACGCTTTAAATTTCCGATCAGAACAACTCCCGAAGGCGAAGCAAATGATTATGCTGACCTTAAAGGTAAGGACCTTGACAGTGGCCTGCTTTCTACTCAGGAAGCAGATGGTTATGTGCTTGTAGCTCCAACTGAGCTTGCATAATTTTTACTGGATCAATTTTATTTGATACTTTATATATAATTTTGGAGGTATATAATGGCATTACCTAATAAGCCTGTTGGAGAACTTAGAGCTGTAAGAGACCCAGAGGTTGTAAAAAAAGATGTTGATGTTCTGATCATCGGTGGTGGTATGGCTGCCTGCGGAACAGCATTTGAAATTAAAAAATGGGCAAGTGACGACACAAAAATCCTTCTTTGTGACAAAGCCGCTCTTGAAAGATCCGGTGCTGTTGCTCAGGGTCTTTCTGCCATCAATACATATATCGGTGCCAACAAACCTGAAGATTACGTCCGCATGGTCAGAAATGACCTGATGGGTATTGTTCGTGAGGACTTGATCTTTGACCTTGGCCGTCATGTTGATGATTCTGTTCATCTGTTTGAAGAATGGGGACTTCCCATCTGGAAAAAAACCGATGACGGAAAAAACCTTGATGGTAAGAAAGGTATGAAATCCGGTACGCTTAAAGAAGGTGCTACACCTGTTCGTACTGGTAAATGGCAGATCATGATCAATGGTGAATCTTATAAAAGAATCGTTGCTGAAGCCGGTAAAAAAGCTTTGGGCGAAGAAAACATTCTTGAAAGATGCTTTATCGTTGAAATTCTGAACGATAAAAATGATCCCACAAGAGTGGCTGGCGCTGTTGGTTTTTCTTTAAGAGAAAACATCGTTTACATCATCAGCGCAAAAGTAATCATGGTTGCCTGCGGTGGTGCGGTTAACATTTACCAGCCACGTTCAGTTGGTGAGGGTAAAGGTCGTGCGTGGTATCCAATCTGGAATGCCGGTTCTACTTACACCATGGCACTTAGAGCAGGTGCAGAACTTTCCATGATGGAAAACCGTTTCACCCCAGCTCGTTTTAAAGATGGTTACGGCCCTGTTGGTGCATGGTTCCTTCTTTTCAAAGCACAGACCCAAAACGGTCTTGGTGAAAACTATGCTGCGTCTGATCACGCAAAAGCTGAACTTGCAAAATATGCTCCTTATGGAACTGCTGCTGTGACTCCGACCTGCTTGAGAAACCATCTCATGATGACAGAGTACAAAGAAGGCCGTGGTCCCATCATCATGAAAACTTCTGATGCTCTTAAAAAACTGGGCGAGACCATGGATAAAAAAGAGCTCAAACATCTTGAATCAGAAGCATGGGAAGATTTCCTTGACATGTCAGTTGGTCAGGCAGGTCTGTGGTGCGCAACCAATACAGAGCCTGAGAAAAAAGACTCTGAAATCATGCCGACTGAACCGTACCTGTTGGGTTCTCATTCAGGTTGCTGTGGTATCTGGTGTTCAGGTCCTGAAGAAGACTGGGTTCCTGCCAGCTACAAATGGGGCTACAACAGAATGACAACTGTCAAAGGTCTGTTCACCGCTGGTGACGGCGTTGGTTGTTCAGGTCACAAGTTCTCCTCCGGATCTCATGCTGAAGGTCGAATCATTGCAAAATCAATGCTTCAATACCTCAGAGATCAGGGTGATAAAGTAACTGGTTTCAAAGAAACTGATCAGGAGCTGGTTGACTTTGTTTATGCGCCGGTCAGAAATTACCTTGACCACTGCGAATATACAACTGCTACAGACGTTAACCCCAACTACTGCAAACCTTCCGGTATGGCAATGCGTCTGATGAAGATGACCAATGAGTATGGTGCTGGTACTGGTACTTACTATATGACCAATGGCAAATCTCTTGAAATCCTCATGGGACTGTTTGAAATGTTCCGTGAAGATCTTGCAAAAATTGCTGCCGGTGACCTTCATGAACTCCTAAGAGCATGGGAAATTAACCATCGTCTCTATACAGTTCAGGCTCATACCCGTCACATCCAGTTCCGTGAAGAATCAAGATACCCTGGTTTCTACTACAGAGGCGACTTCATGGGCCAGAACGATGACGAATGGTTCTGCTTTGTTAACTCATCCTACAACAAAGTAACCAATGAGTGGACCATGAAAAAAGAACCGTATCACAAAATTATTTCTGACTAGTCCGGAAAATAGTTTTTAACGTACGTTCCTAAGTATATTAACCTCCAGGTGCTGGCTTCAGTGCCTGGAGGTTTTTTCAGATTTTGAAGGCTTTGGTTTTTCCTTCCTGTCTCCTCTTTTGTAAGTAGCAAAAAAATTTTTGTATTTACAAAATAGGAGAGAGGCCTGCCAAAGACTTATTTATCTTAAAAAGGAGACCCTTTTTAAGATTTGGCAAAAAGATAACAGTTAACCCAAAATACAAATAACCCGAATGCACGGAGGGACAGCATGACAACAGATAATTTGGCCCCGGTTAGTGGAAGCATTATGGTAGTTGGTGGTGGCATCAGCGGCCTTACAACTGCCCTGGAAGCTGCCGAAGTGGGGTATGAGGTCTTCCTTGTTGAAAAGGAAGCTTCCCTTGGCGGAAGAGTATCTCAGCTAAAACACTACTTCCCCAAACTTTGCCCGCCCACTTGCGGACTTGAGATCAACTACAAACGGCTCAAAGATAACAAAAACATTAAAGTTCTCACCATGACCCAGGTACAGAATGTACAAGGTACTGCCGGTGATTATACCATAACACTGAAAACATCTCCTCGATATGTGAATGAAAACTGCACCGCCTGCGGTGAGTGTGGAAAAGTCTGTGATACTGAAATTTCAAATGATTTCAACTTTGGCATGAACAAAAGAAAAGCTGCCTATCTTCCCCATAACATGGCATTTCCCATGCGCTACGTTATGGATGCAGCCATGAGCACGGCAGACCGGGACAAAGTCAAAGCCGCCTGTAAATATGATGCCATTGACTTTGACATGGCAGAAAAAACCATTGATTTAAAAGTCGGTGCAGTTGTCTGGAATACCGGTTGGACACCTTATGATGCCACAAAAATCGATAACCTTGGGTTTGGCCGATACCAGAACATTGTAACCAACATGATGCTGGAAAGACTGGCTTCCACCAATGGCCCCACAGAAGGCAAGATCGTTCGCCCATCAGACGGCAAAGCCCCTCAAACCATTGCATTTGCGCAATGCGCCGGATCCCGTGATGAAAATCATCTGCCTTACTGCTCTTATATCTGCTGCATGGCCTCTTTAAAACATGCCACCTATCTGAGAGCCCAGTACCCGGAAGCAAAAATCTATATTTATTATATTGATTTGAGAACACCGGGTTTAAAATATGAAAAATTCTATGCCAAACTCAAAGCTGATGAAAATGTCTTCTTTGTTAAAGGCAAAATTGCACAAGTCTCTGAAGAGTCAAGTTCTAACAACATCAATCTGGTTGCAGAAGATACCATTTCCGGTGAAAAAGTTCGGCAAACCGTGGATTTACTCGTCCTTGCAACTGGTATGCAGCCCACCTGTGCCATTGACAAGCCCAATGCAGACTTAACTTACAATGCAGACGGTTTTATTGTAAATGACTTTCAAAAAGGTGGTATGTTTGCAGCGGGTTGTGCCAACAAACCGGCTGATGTTGTCACATCTAACCAGAATGCCACAGGCATGGCCCTCAAAGCCATTCAGACCCTAAGGAGGTAAGAGGACGATCATGAAGAAAAAATATGGAGTATATATCTGTACTGGCTGTGGTATTGGAGAGGCTCTCGACATGGAGGCCCTGGTCGGTATTCCGGATGATGAAGGTGTTAATTGCACCACCCACCCATTTTTGTGCAGCAAAGAAGGGGTCGCATTAATTCAAAAAGATGTTGATGACGAAAAAGTGAACGCCATGGTTATTGGTGCATGTTCCCGACGGGTTAACTTTGATGTTTTCCGTTTTGACGGCTGCATTGTTGAAAGAGCCAACTTAAGAGAAGGGGTTGTATGGCCGCACTCAAGAGATACCTATCCAATGCTTGAAGAAGACCAGAAAGATGATGAAGACCATTTTGATCCGGTTCAGATGAAAGCCGAAGATTATATCAAAATGGGCATGATCCGTCTTGAAAAAGTGACCCTTCCAGAACCCTATAAAACACAGTCTTTTTCCAGAAAAATTCTGGTATTGGGCGGTGGTGTGACTGGCATGTCAGCTGCGCTGGATGCAGCAAAAGCCGGATACGAGGTTACCATTGTTGAAAAAACTGCCAAACTGGGTGGTTATGCAGCCAATATGAGAAGCCAGATGCCGGTTGCAGAACCTTTTGAAACACTACAGGCTCCCATTGTCGGTTCTTTGATTGCTCAGGTTGAAAGCCTTTCAAACATTACAGTGAAAACAAACACTGAAGTGGCCCGTATTGCCGGCCAACCCGGTGAATTCACAGTAACATTCAAAACACCCGGCGAAAGAATTCCCTTTGACGTTCCCTTCCCGCTTCCCGCAGAAATGCTGATTGATGCAAACGGAAAAGAACTGGATGCTGAAGCTCAGCACGCAAAATATCTTGAATATAATGAAGGCCGCGAAGATATTCTTCAGCTTGATCCAAACGGTGAGCTCTATGGTGCTGTTATTCTGGCTGCTGGATGGCGTCCTGCTAAAATTCAGGGCGAAGCGTTTGCTCATCTGGGTATTGATCTTCCCAATGTTATTACCAATGACGAGTTTGAAAAAATTGCTGCCAAAGGCAAAGTGGTTCGTCCTTCTGATGGCAAAGAAGCCAAAAATGTTGTTTTCATCCAGTCTCCGGGCAAAGATGAAGATGATGCAGACTTTGAATACACAGGTTCGGTTACCAGTCAGGTGGCTTTAAAACAGGCCAAGTATGTCAGAGATGATTATACAGACGGTAAAGCCTACATCATTTACCAGCACATGAGAACCCCTGGCCTGCAGGAATATTTCTACAAAAGCATGCAGCAGAATGATGGAATCTTCATGACCAAAGGCGCAGTAACCCAGGTTGCTAAAAACGGCGCTCACCTTGCTGTAACTGCCACCAACACCCTTTTGGGTGAAAATCTGGCCATCAATGCGGATCTGGTTGTCATTGCCGGCGGAATGGTTCCGGCCACCAAAGATGATCCGATTATTAACCTGGCGTATAGACAGGGTCCGGGTTTCAGAGACAATGATATTTTTGGTCAGTATGCAGACTCCAACTATATCTGCTTTCCGTATGAAACCCAGAGAACTGGCGTTTATGCAGCAGGTGCCATCAGACGGGCCATGACCATTGAAGAATCCATTGAAGATGCAACCGGCGCAGCGCTCAAAGCCATTCAGTGTATTGAAAGCGCCAACAAAGGCGTGGCAGTTCACCCAAGAAGCGGTGATATGACCTTTCCGGAATTTTTCTTCCAACGATGCACCCAGTGTAAACGCTGTACGGTTGAATGCCCGTTCGGCGCTCTGGATGATGATGAAAGAGGCACACCCAAAGTCAATCCCACAAGGTGCAGAAGATGCGGAACCTGCATGGGTGCCTGTCCTGAAAGAATCATCTCTTTTGCTGATTACAGCATCGATTCCATTGGCAGCCAGGTCAAAGCGATCAAGGTTCCATCTGAAGATGATTATAGTGAGCCGCCTTTCAGATTCCTTGCCTTGATCTGTGAAAATGATGCCTTTCCCGCACTTGATATGGTGGGCATGAACAAAATCGATTATTCTCCCAATGTTCGTTTTATCCCGGTAAGATGTCTGGGTTCTTTAAATACAATCTGGATTAAAGATGCGCTCGCCCAGGGCATGGACGGTGTTATTGTGATCGGCTGTAAACATGGTGATGATTACCAGTGTCACTTTGTTAAAGGCTCTGAACTTGCAGAAATCCGTGTCAATAAAATCGGGGATGCCCTTTCAAGTCTGGCACTTGAAGAAGAACGTGTGGCTTTTGCTGAAGTTGCCATTGATGACTATGACAAACTTCCCGGAATAATTAATGCCTTTGTTGAAGAAGTTGAGGCCCTTGGTCCAAACCCATTCAAAGGATTCTAATGAACACTATTTTTCAAAATAGTTCGGAGGTATCATAATATGACCCAAATATATACAGCTCAGCCTGATCTTGATTTTATAGCTCAGATCAGAGAACTTGGCGGGGAAACACTTAAAAAATGTTATCAATGTGCCACTTGTTCTGTGGCCTGTCCCATTGCTCCGGAAAACAGCCCTTTTCCCAGAAAAGAAATGATTGCAGCTTCCTGGGGTTTAAAAGACAGACTCATTGGAAACGGCGACATCTGGTTATGCCACCAGTGTGGTGACTGCTCAGACCTGTGTCCAAGAGGTGCGGCTCCTGGAGATGTTTTGTCTGCTGTCAGAGCCGCTGCCATTACTGAATATGCACAGCCTAAAGCCTTAGCCAAAGCAGTGAATGATCCTAAAAAACTGCCGCTGCTCATTGCTGTACCTGCCATCTGGTTTGCCATTCTGGCATTGATCACCACCAACATGGGCGAAACAATGGAAAAGATTTTCCATTATATTCCATTTGTTCACTGGTACCATGACAATGGCGGGCAACTGGCCCATGCTGACTTTGTTTCAACCTGGTTTGTGGATATGACCTTTGTGCCCACAGCCACATTTGCTGCAATTATTTTCTTCCTGGGCCTGAAACGGTTCCTGGTTGATATGCATAACAACGCAGTGGTTGAAGGAAAAACTGATAAAACCACTTTGGATTACAAAGCACTGGTTCAGAGCCTTATCAAAATAATTCCAACCGTTCTCAAACACGATAAATTCAATGAATGTGAAGCCAATAAAGATAGAGCCACCCCACACATGATGGTGCTTTATGCGTTTATCGGGTTGTTCATTGTCACAGCGGTATGCGGTATGATGCTTTATCTTGGCGGATATCCCGGCCCCTATCCCCAGCTTAACCCGATCAAATGGCTGGCAAACATTGCCGGAGTTTCGCTTGTGATCGGTTCCGGACTGATGATTAAAAATCGTCTGGACAAAAAAGAGGAGCAATTGACTGCATATAAAGACTGGTTTATTCTTGGCATTGTCTTTTCCCTTGGCTTGACCGGTATGCTGTCGGAAATGACCCGGTTGGCCGGAATGCAAACCATTACCTTTGCAATGTATTACCTGCATTTGATTTCTATTTTTCTGCTGTTTGCATTTTTACCATTTTCAAAAATGGCGCATCTGGTTTACAGACTGGTTGCAATGGCCTATGCAGACTATGGTAACAGAAAATAGTTAAATCATAACAGGTTGTTTCAAAAACAGATGGGGGGTTGATTTTTTTATCATCCCCCCATTTTTTTTCTTGCATTTTTTAAAATGACGTAATACTGGATTATAACGCTACTCCTGGTTTTTAAAAGATTGCTCTGACAGGTAGTAATGTTTCAGGGCAGGTTTGTATATGTTTAAGGGTTTTAATACTAAGCAAGGAGGAAAAATTTCGTGGAAGGAACAATCAAGTGGTTTAATTCAAAAAAAGGCTTTGGTTTTATTGAGCAAGAATCCGGCGATGATGTATTTGTCCATTTTTCAGCCATTGAAATGCCCGGTTTCAAAACCCTTTCAGAAGGAGAGCGGGTTGAATTTGAAGTAGAAAAAAATGACAAAGGCCTGTCAGCCAAAAAAGTCGTGAAAGCATAACATTTAAAATGACTGAGGCAGACAATTAATTCTGCCTTAGTCATATTAATCAATTCCCCTGAAATTTCTTGAACTTAATAAATTTTAGGTGGCTCTTTACCATGGTTTTTTTTATCCAGACACATTCCAGTATACATAAACTTTTTTTATAAAAACTAAAATTTTATTTGCATAATGGAAAAAATCATATAATATTAGAGCTTTATTAAATAATTAACCCAAAATTTAGGAGATAGATCGGTTTGAATAAGATAGCTGTACTTCCAGGTGATGGAATCGGACCAGAGGTAATGGAACAGGCAATACGAATCCTTAAAAAAACCTCGGATATATATGGGTTTGCCTTTGAATATGAATTTGCAGATATTGGTGGAGCTGCCATTGATAATCATGGAAAAGCGCTTCCAGAATCCACCCTGACCCTTTGTGAACAAAGTGATGCCGTTTTATTCGGTTCAGTGGGTGGCCCCAAATGGGAAAGCCTGCCCCCTGCAGAACAACCTGAAAGAGCCGCATTACTTCCTTTAAGAAAACATTTTGGCCTGTATTGCAACCTTCGACCTGCTAAAGTTTTCCCCACCCTGGTATCTGCATCACCTTTAAAACCGGAAATAGTCAAAAACGGATTTGACATCCTGTGTGTCCGAGAACTGACCGGCGGCATATATTTTGGCGAACCAAAGGGTAGAGAAGGGTCTGGGCCGGAAGAAAAAGCTTATAACACCCTGGTGTATTCCCGGTTTGAAATTGATCGAATCGCCCGCATGGCATTTGAAGCTGCCCGGAAAAGACGAAGCCTTGTCACTTCCGTTGACAAGGCCAATGTACTGATTTCCATGGTTCTCTGGCGGGAAGTGGTCATTGAAGTGGCCAAAGATTATCCTGATGTCACATTAAATCATATCTATGTTGACAATGCCACCATGCAGCTGGTCAGAAACCCTCACCAGTTTGATGTCATGCTGTGCGGAAACATGTTCGGCGATATCATTTCAGACGAATGCGCCATGATTACAGGCTCAATGGGATTGCTTGCCTCAGCCAGCCTGAATGAAAAAAAATTCGGCATGTATGAGCCTGCAGGCGGCTCTGCACCGGACATTGCGGGCCTGGGCATTGCCAACCCCATTGCCCAGATTCTGTCTGGTGCCATGATGCTCAAATATACCTTTGGGTATAATAATGCGGCCGATGAAATTGAAGCTGCTATTTCAAGGGTACTGGAACGTGGCATTTTTACAGCTGACCTGACCGACAAAAAACAAACTGCTGTAAATACGGTTGCCATGGGTGATGCCATTATTCAAGAACTTGAAAAAGCTAAAATTTAATGCTGTTATAACACCATAATAGATACATAAAAAAAGGGTGCTTGTTAAAACAAGCACCCTTTTTTTATGTATTGTGGCGGGAGTGACGAGACTCGAACTCGCGACCTCTTGCGTGACAGGCAAGCGTTCTAACCAACTGAACTACACCCCCGTAATCCGTACTGTCTTGGTGGGCGATGCAGGGTTCGAACCTGCGACTTCAACCTTGTAAGGGTTGCACTCTCCCAGCTGAGTTAATCGCCCGAAAAACAAGTCGACTTATATCAATATTAAAAAATTGTGTCAAGCTAAAACTATCAGAAAACATTTTTTAGCCTTTATTTTTTAATCGGATAAAAAAATTATGGCGACCTTGCTTGCAAGGTTTTTTTAAAAGTGATATAAATAGAGAAAATATTTACAGCAATTCAATTTTTCATTTTCAAAAAATCTTGAATCTATGCTTTTTTAACTTCACTATCCCATTCTGGTGTTAACAGATGGGGCATCAACATCGTTTGATCTTTTTTTAAAATTCTTCAATTTTTACCAGGGAGTTTGATAATGGAGCCGGTACAAGGATATCTTGAAATTATGGACAAAGGATTTGGTTTCTTAAGAGACATAGCGGAAAATTTCCAGCCAAAACCGGAAAATACCTATGTTCCAAACAGTTTAATCCGAAAACTAAATTTAAGAGAGGGCAGCTTCATTGAAGGATTTGGAGAAAAGAAGGGGCCGGGTAACCCCAACCTTGCCCTGATCCGGGTGGAGACCATTAATGGGCTTTCCTCTGATGCTTTTATTGACACTCCCCTGCTGCAGGATCAGGTCAGCATCAATCCATTTGAACGATACCGGCTGGCACAGAATGAAGGCGATCTGGTCGGCAAAGCCCTGGACATGATTGTACCCATCGGCATGGGCCAAAGAGGCTTAATCATTTCACCACCCAAATCAGGAAAAACAACCCTATTGCGTCATATGGCAAATTCTGTAATTTTAAACCATCCGAACACAAAGGTTTTTGCACTTCTGGTGGATGAGCGGCCAGAGGAAGTCACTGATTTCCAACGGGGCCTGATCGGTGCTCATGTGCTTTATTCTTCAGCTGACCAGCAGATTGGCCAACACATGCGGATGACACGCCTGGCTATGCACACAGCGATCAGATGCGCTGAAATTGGGCAGGATGCCGTGGTATTCATTGATTCTTTAACCCGAATGACAAGAGCCTTTAACAATGACACAGACAGCGGTGGCAAAACCATGACCGGAGGATTAGGAACCAATGCCATGGAATTCCCCAGAAAAATCTTCGGGGCTGCCCGGAAACTTGAAAATGGTGGTTCTCTGACCATTATTGCCACCATCCTGGTGGATACCGGCAGTCGTATGGATGACATTATCTTTCAGGAATTTAAAGGAACCGGCAACATGGATCTGGTTCTATCCCGGGAGTGTGCTGAACACAGAATCTGGCCGGCCATCAATATTAACAGATCCGGTACGCGCAAAGAAGACCTGCTTATGGATGAAGAAGAGTATGAACGATCGGTTCAACTCAGAAGAGCAATCTCTACAAAAGATGAAATCAGCGCCATGACAGACTTTCTATCCTTCCTGGAACAATAAAGGTCTAAAGAAGCGCTTTTTCAAGAACCTGGGACATCTCCTCGACATAAACGATTTCCAGCTGTTTTTGAATGGCAGAAGGGATCTCTTTGATATCCTTTTTGTTCTCTGATGAAACAATGACACATTTGATTCCATAAGCATGGGCTGCCAATAATTTCTCTTTTAATCCACCAACAGGCAGAACCCGTCCGCGCAGTGTAATTTCACCGGTCATGGCAATTTTCCTGGAAACCGGTCTTCCGGTCAAAGCTGACACCACAGCCGTACACATGGAAATACCGGCCGAGGGGCCGTCTTTAGGGATTGCGCCTTCCGGCACATGGATATGAATATCCAGATTTTTATAAAAATCAGGTTTAATATTTAATTCCTTGCTTCTGGATCTGACATAACTGACCGCAGCCTGGCTGGATTCTTTCATCACATCCCCCAGCTTGCCGGTCACCATGACATTTCCTTTTCCCGGCATGGTCACAACTTCAATGGTCAGTAATTCTCCACCTGCCTGGGTCCAGGCAAGACCTGTGACAATCCCGACTTTATCTTCCTTTTCAAGCGCACTGTCCCTGAACCGGTGCTGGCCCAGATATGTAATCAGCATGGCCGTGGATATCTGAATTTGTTTACGATTACCGGTTTTGACAATTTTTGTGGCAATTTTACGCAACACAGCGGAAATTTCGCGTTCTAAATTCCGAACCCCGGCCTCTCTGGTGTATCGTTTGATGATGGTGTTAACAGCATTTTTTGAAAACACTGCATCATTTTTTGACAAACCGTTTTCATTTAATTGTTTGGGAATCAAAAATCCTTTGGCAATCATTTTTTTCTCATGGACCGTATAACCGGGGATATGAATAATCTCCATGCGGTCCCGCAACGGGGCAGGAATATCGTGCAGGGTATTGGCCGTGGTGATAAAAAGGATCTGGGACAGATCATAATCCACTTCCAGATAATGATCATTAAAATTTTTGTTCTGCTCGGGATCCAGAGCTTCAAGCAGAGCGGACGATGGGTCCCCCCGGAAATCAGATGTCATTTTATCGATCTCATCCAGACAGAAGACAGGGTTGTTATAGCCTGTTTTTTTCAAGGTCTGAATAATTTTTCCCGGCATGGCACCAACATAGGTTCGGCGATGACCTCTGATCTCTGCCTCATCCCTGACACCGCCCAGAGAAATTCTTGCAAACGCTCTTCCTGTGGCCGTTGCCACAGACCTTGCCAAAGATGTTTTCCCCACACCCGGAGGTCCAACCAGACACAAAATAGGGCCTTTGATTTTTTTAACCAGAATCTGCACAGCAAGATATTCAAGTATTCTTTCTTTGGGTTTTTCAAGACCGTAATGATCCTGGTTTAAAATCATCTCTGCTTTTTCCAAATCAGTTTCAGATCGACTTTTCCGGTACCAGGGAAGACAGGTCAGCCAGTCAATATAATTTCGAATCACTGTGGCTTCCGAACTCATGGGTGACATCATCTTGAGTTTTTCAAGCTCCCGTCTGGCCATGGATGCCGCTTCCTTGGACATCCTTTTTTTCTTTATCCGGTTTTCAAGATCGCTGAACTCGCCTGCCTCACCATCATCTCCCATCTCTTTTTTAATGGCGCGCATCTGTTCATTCAGATAATGCTTTTTTTGAAGAGACTCCATCTGATCTTTCACCCGCCCCTTGATTTTCTGGGACATGGTAAAAATTTCAATCTCTTTTTGGATCATCTTGAGCAGCAGGAAAAACCGCTCTTCTATATCACCGCATTCAAGCAGTTTCTGTTTGTCTGCGACTTTCAAGGGCATCTGGCTGGCAATGGTATCGGCAAACCTGGATTCTTGTACCGACAATGCCTCCAGATTCTTAAAAAAACTATTTGAAACAACACCGGACAGTTTTGCATAATGCTCAAAACTCTCGGTAACGGTTCGAATGGCTGCCTCGCTGGCAGTATCCGGCATAGGGGTTTCAACCACGTCAATATACTCAACAAACAGGCAATTGTCTTCATCAATCAGCTTGACAATCTTTCCACGCTCAACCCCTTCAATCAAAGCTTTAACCGTTCCATCAGGCAATTTGAGAAGCTGGGTGATTCTGGCTTCGGTTCCCACCTGAAAAATATCTTTAATCGTGGGTCTTAATACCTCAGGATTGATCTGTGTGGTTAAAAATACTTTCCTGTCTTTTGCCATGGCTTCAGATAGCGCTTTGATGGACTTTTCCCGGCCTACAAAGACCGCTGTGGTCACATAAGGAAACAATACCATATCCCGCAAAGGGACCAGGGGAAGTTGTTTTTTTATGTTTTCAGACCCATCCTGATGAAAGAATTTAGGCAGATTGATCATGAAATTGTTGAATACTCCTGATCTTGAATATAGGTTTCAAATCTTAATTTTAGGTTGAATAGCCCTGGCATGTGTATGCCAGGACTTTATAATAGAATTTTACGCTTGTTTTTTTGATTTTTCATACAGCAGAATCGGGGCTTCATTATTTAAAACCACCTCTTCGCCAACCACACACGCTGAGACATTTTCTTTGGATGGTATTTCATACATGATATCCAGCATGGTCTCTTCCATGATTGCCCGAAGACCTCTTGCACCGGATTTACGTCCCACAGCTTCGTGGGCCATGGCGACAAGGGCTTCATCTGTAAACTGAAGATCAACCCCTTCCACCTTGAACAATTCCTGGTATTGTTTAACCAGGGCATTTTTAGGCTCTGTCAAAATTTTAACCAATGATTTTTCAGTGAGTTCACCAATGGCTGTAATAATGGGCAGACGGCCTAAAAACTCCGGGATCAGACCAAATTTAATCAAATCCTCGGGCTTGAGCTGTTCTAACAAGTGACCGATGGTAACCTCTTTTTTATCAGCAAGTTTTGCACCAAACCCCATGGTCTTCTGGTTGATCCGCCGTTCGATCACTTTTTCAAGCCCGGTAAACGTGCCGCCACAGATAAAAAGAATATTAGAAGTATCCACCTTCACATAATCCTGTTGGGGATGTTTTCTTCCACCCTTTGGCGGGATACTGGCCACCGTGCCTTCAATAATTTTCAACAGCGCCTGTTGCACCCCTTCACCGGACACATCCCGTGTAATGGATGGATTATCTCCCCGCTGGGATATTTTATCGATCTCATCGATATAGATGATCCCCTTCTGGGCTTTTTCAATATCATAATCTGCATTCTGTACAAGGGAGAGAATTATATTTTCAACATCTTCCCCCACATAACCGGCTTCGGTCAGGGCGGTTGCATCAGCAATGGCAAAAGGAACATCCAAAAATCTGGCCAGCGTCTGGGCAAGAAGTGTTTTGCCACATCCTGTGGGCCCGATAATCAAAATATTACTCTTCTGAATCTCCACATCATCATCATGCTTTTCAAGGGTGGAGCTCAAGCGTTTATAATGATTATAAACAGCCACAGAAAGAACTTTCTTGGCCTTGTCCTGCTCGATCACATACGCATCCAGCAATGCTTTGATTTGTTTTGGAGTTAAAAAATCTTTTAAATCGTTCTTGCCGGCCTGTTTTTCCTTTTCTTCATCTTCAACGATCTCGCCGCACAATTTAATACATTCATTACAAATATAAACACTGGGGCCTGCAATCAGCTTTTTGACTTCTTTCTGATTTTTACCGCAAAAAGAACAAAAAAACTGATCAATGCCGTCATCTTTTCGAGTCATAAAACTACTCCTTTGGAGAATCTTTCGATTCTTCTTCCAACTCACTTCTATCAACAACAACTTTGTCGACAAGACCATATTCCATGGACTGAGCCGCTGACATGAAAAAATCTCTTTCTGTATCCCGAGCTATTTTTTCAATATCCTGGCCCGTATGAGTGGATAATATTTGATTTAAGGTCTCTTTCAACCTTTGGATTTCATTGGCCTGAATTTGTATGTCGCTAGCCTGCCCCTGGGCACCACCCAAAGGCTGATGAATCATGATCCTGGAATTGGGAAGTGAAAACCGTTTTCCCCTGGCACCGGCAGCGAGTAAAAGTGCGCCCATGCTGGCAGCCTGCCCGATACAAACTGTGGCAACATCGGGCTTGATATACTGCATGGTGTCATAAATTGCCAAACCTGCAGTGACAACACCACCAGGTGAATTTATATAAAAACTGATATCCTTTTCAGGATCTTCTGATTCCAGAAACAAAAGCTGCGCAACAATAAGATTGGCAACCTCATTATCAATAGCAGACCCGATAAAAACAATTCGATCCTTTAAAAGGCGTGAATAAATATCATACGCACGCTCTCCTCTGTTGCTTTGCTCAACAACCATTGGGATAAGAGGCACAGTTCAACTCCTTTAATTCATTTTATTTTAACTTGTTTATTTTACTATACCCTAAATCACTATTTATCGTCTTCCCGGGGACCATCAACTATTTCATCCGGTTTGACCGCATCCGATTCAACTTCACTGATGGAACCTTTCTCAATTATAAGGTCAACCGCCTTTTTTTCAAGCTGTGTCTGAGTGTAATATCCCAACTGCTTGGAATCCATTTTAAAATAATTTTTAATGGCATCCACTGACGTATTCATTCCCTGGGCCATTTCTTCAAAACTTTTCTCCAGCTCTTCTTGAGTCAACTCAAGTTTTTCCTGGGAAATAATCTTATCCAGAATCAAATGTCTGGCCGCCTGTTTTTCAGCCACATGACGATACTGGGTTCTGATGATATCCTTGCTCAGCCCTGCTTCTTCCAGGGTGGTATTATTGGCTGAGTATGCCTGTTCAGCTTCCATCATGATGCCATTGAGTTCTGCTTCAATCATTGCTTCGGGTATTTCAAATTTACATTTTTCCAACAAATTTTTAAATACCTGTTCAGACAATTCATGTTTGATGCGCTGGGCATACCCTTTTTCAAGATTATCTTTAATGGCTGCCCTTATTTCATCCAGGGTTTCAAATTTTCCCCCAAGACTTTTGGCCAGTTCATCATTAAGCTCAGGCAAAATTTCCTCCTGGATCTCTTTTAAGGTAACCTTGTAAACAATGGTTTTTTCTTTGAGATTGTCATCATGGTAATCATCCGCATATACCACTTCGATTTCAAGATCCTGGACCGGAATGGCACCGATCAATTTTTCTGAAAATTCTTTTGGCATATTGAGTTTTCCAATACCCAATACAAAATTTTCAATTTTCGGGGTATGATCAAATGGCTCATCATTCAAAAATCCCTGGTAATCAATCAGAACAAAATCCCCATCTTTAACCGGGCGCTCTTGTGTCACTGTTTGTTTTTTGGCCATGGTTTTTTGAATCATGGCAATCTGGCTTTCAACTTCGTCATCTGAAATGGCATATTTTGTCTGGGTTAATTCAAGCCCTTGAAAATCCACATTGTCAAGGACCGGCTTAACCTCCACAGTGATATCAAACAAATAATCTTTTTGCGGATCAAGTTCAGGCGGGTCCATCTGAGGGGCGCCCACAATATCAAGCTTATGTTCTTCAATGGCGTTTATAAAAACATTCTGGATCAAACGCGGTGCAACGTCCCCATGGACATCTTTGGAATATCTGTTTTCCAGAACCTTTCTAGGAATCTTACCCTTTCTGAATCCTTTTACGTTTGCACTTTTATTGAGCTCGTTATAAGCCTTATCAAGCTCTCTTACAATCTCCTCTTTTGGAATTTCAAAAGAAAGTACTTTTTTTACACTGCTCTTATCTTCAATTTTTACCGGCATTTTTCATTCCTGTCCTAATTCTATTTAAATCGGGTTTTGTTAAAATCGAATACACTGTTTCAAACACCACTTCAAAAATTTTAAAAAATGTAATATAACCAATAACATTACATAACCACAAAGTTTACTAAGATAACGTTTATCTATAAAGGTGTCAAGAAAATTGGCCAAACAAACCGTTTTAATCTGTGTTCTGATGATTGCTTTAACCGCTCTTGCAGGGCCATTGCCAGACAACACACCCATTCAAACCACACAGAAAACCATTGCCATAGATCCCGGTCATGGTGGAGAAGACTTTGGGCTTGTATCATCCATGGGGCTCAAAGAAAAAACCATTGTTTTACAACTGGCTCAAAAAACCGCCCTTCTGCTTGAAGATCGATACAATGTTCTTCTTACACGATCCCGGGATATCACCATGATGCCGGACGAAAGAATGGCTATTGCCAATCAGAATCAGGCAGATCTGTTTGTCACCATCCACTTGAATGCCTCGCATCAGTCACTGGCCTTTGGTTACTATTTTGACACCCCTGACCCTGTTCTGTCCTTGCCAGACATACAAGATACCCGGTGGGAATCGCTGCCGCTTCACCATTTAAGCCAATCAAAAGCTGCTGGCAATGCTTTCTTAAGTGTCTTTTCATCTCAAAAAAAATCCATTCGCTTCCTTTTGACCGGCGCACCGATCAGGCTTCTGGAAGGAACTTTAATGCCGGCTGTCCTGGTTGAACCCTTGTCCATATCCATGCTCCCCCAGGACCAAAATGACAGAGAAAAAATTCTGGATCAATATGCTGTTCTGATTTCAAAGAGTATTGATCTTTACTTCAATAAAAGTCAGGACAACTAACAAAATCGCTTGCCTTTATAACCTGGGAATGATAGTATGCGGCCTTGTGTAATTTACTGATATCGGGGCGTAGCGCAGCCTGGTAGCGCGCTTGCTTTGGGAGCAAGATGTCGGAGGTTCGAATCCTCTCGCCCCGACCACTTTTGGTTGTTTTCTCTATTCAGTGGTTGCGGCTTTTGGTTGCGGGTTTGTTTCTTTTTGTGTAAATTTTCCTGATAAATCATCCATTGCACTCTCCATAGCGCCATCTAATTCATGTAAATAAATTTCAGTGGTTCTTGCCTCCGAGTGTCCAAGAACTTTTTGAATTGTCTTGATGGATGTTTTTGGATTGTCAGCCATCAAAGATGCCATCAAATGCCTTAATGTGTGAAAACCAAAATATGGTTTAA
>JBDRPM010000060.1:0-47586 GCA_043827005.1 Pseudomonadota bacterium
GGATTTGAATAAAGGGAAAAAACCGGGAAATTACATGAATTACATTGATTATATTACACTATAAGTATTCGTATTTATTGAATATATTGTCATAATTGAGCATTTTTTGACAAAACTCAAGTTACGCATGTAATCGTGTAATTACAGATCCCAGGGTCCCTGTCACAGACAATAACCATGGGTTTCTATTTTATGGCGATTTGAAGATTAAATTTGGACTAGGATTTAATAAATGGGGTAGGGCAGGGCGGTGAAAAGTTACTCTGGTCTAATAGATAATACTGGTAAATAGATCTACAGATTAGGATTTACAGGATTATAACTGATACTGTTTGGTTCTTTTTTTTATAGGAATGGACAGGAAAGTGATTCGGTATCGATTGGTTGACACAAACTTACGACAATTATGTAAAAAATGTAATTAATTTATGTAAAAAATGTAATAACCCCATTCTTGAACAATATTTATAGAGAGCGTTTTATTTGTTAATCGACTTAGATTATAGGGAAATTCATTTGACTAAATAGAAAATTACAATTTGGCATATTTTATGCTTCTCATTTAAGAATTAGATGGAAACTAACCTAAAATGAGAACTATACGTATAGATGAGTAGTTAATTTTAATCTTTCAAGAAAAAGCCAAACTAGTTGGAAAACTAGCACGGAAAACTTCGGGTTCTTTGCAGAATAGCCAGTTGCCTTGATTTTAATGAGGAGGTCTTTTGAATGAATAAATTTGTGGGGCTGTTGTTACTCGATCTTCAAGTTTTTAGCCCCATGATCATGCTGCCCGTCGGTATTTCAAAGCAGAGGTTGCCTCGAGCTTGCCAAGATCCCGATTGATCATGTGCTTTTTTGATAGATGCAGATGTACCACATCCTTTTCCAGAACCTTTGCAAATTCTTTAAAACGCTCAATTGGGGCATCAGACATGATGATCTTTTCAAATGTCGACAGTAGACCCTCAACCTTAATCTTTTCCGTCAGGCTGCCCACAGTATATGCGGGAAGTTTGTTTTCTATCCGGGCCAGTTGGGCAGGATGAAAAAAGAGGCTGTGATCAACCATCAGGCTCAGGATCAGGCCTCTGCTTGATCCTTCCTCGCCGGGATGTTTGGTCAGTTTACCCCATCCTTCATTCCCTTTCCAGTCCTGAAAGAAAACCTCGACAAGCCATCTTAAGGTATAGGCTTCAACGATATCTAATGTTCTCCAGGTCATGTCGGAAGCGATGATGTATCGATAATCCTCCTCACCTTCATACTTGAGCGCAATCACAAAACGTTTTTTTCCGTGAGCATGGACATGTAAACGAGCGCTGCCAATGGTCACAGAGATTTGTTTATCACCCCGAATTCGGATGATTTGTTCGGTTCCGGAAAAAGCTGAAAAATAGTTCTCTACAGACCTGTTTTTGTTTCTGAACCGAATCAGCTGATTGGCACGCATTTGACTGATGACCTGGACATCTCCGAAAAGGCTGGATGCTTGATCTAAAAACTCTCTGGTACCATAGAGGGCATCTGCGAAGATGCATCTTATGTTGATATCTGGATGATTGGCCTTGAACTGTTTAAGAAGGGAAAGGGCAATCTGGGGGATAGTCGGATAATTGGGATCACGATCAGGTTTAGCTGGCCGAAGTTTTTTCTTCAACCCTTTTTTCTTGAGGCTACAGTCATTTTTATACCAGGCTTTCAGGGCAGGATCAGGCATATGGAACGAAAACCCCAATGGAATAGTCACTTTCGACGTTATCAAGACCAGGAATACAATACTCTGGCCCATGATATAACCGCCGCTTGGCTTGTCCTTGATTTTATGGACATAGGAGATCTTTGTTGTGGATTTTGAGCGCTTCTTGTCAGTGTCGTCTATTCCGATATTACCCTCAGTAATGCCATAACGCCTCAGAATTATATGCACACTCAACTGAAGAAGGCTTTCCCATGGAATTCTGGATTTTCGGAACATCCATGACAACGCGCCTATGCCATATCGACCTATACCAGCTTTCTGAAACCGTGACCAGCATACCGAATTGGTAACGATAATGGCCATCACACAAAAAGACAGCCACGTTTGTTGGGTTAGAGAAAGTTGCCTTTCAGGGCAGTAAACTTTGATAGCTTCGTTCAATTGGTTCACATATTCTTTGATGAATGGCAAGGGTTCTTCAAATAGCATACGGCTCAAGACTCCTGATGTTGTAGGTTGAGCCATATGTGTACACTATATATAGATAAAAATCTAGTGTAATTTCAACATGTTATAAAATATATTTGCAAAAAGTCATCCAAAGTTGTAAAAGATAGAGCTGGTAGCTGGCCTATCAATATTCCGATGAAGGATTCGGTAGAAACTGAATCCTGAGTGTATTGCCAGACTCAGCTACCACCTTCATCCTAAAAGTTATAAAAACTTGAAGATCGAGTGTTAGGATTTTTATTAGTGTTCTCAATATCTGGAGTGGGAAATGCTACTATAATTTTTTCTGATGATTTTAATCGGGCTAATAGTAACGATGTGGGTAATGGCTGGGTTGAGGATGAGAGAAACGCTGATGATGTCGCGATAGATGGTAACACTTTGATACTTAGAGATCGTCAGTCGGGCGATCCTGATGCAGCGATATTACAAGGAATTTCACTTGCAGGATACGAGGATATCTGGTTAGATTTTGACTGGAGTGCAAACAATGGAACCGATGCAAACGATCGTCTTTATGTTGATTGGGATCTTGCCGATGATAATTGGTCAACTGTTGAAACCATAGCACTAGGTGGGAGTGGCTTTGCTTCAGTTAGTATTGATTTTTTACCTTTGGTTGATAATCAGCCAGATTTTAGGTTACGTTTTTGGACCGACGTAAATAGTGGCGGCCAATATGAGCGTGCTATCATCGATAACGTAGTTTTAAGAGGATCTCCAGTACCAGAACCAGCTACAATGATCCTTTTCGGCCTTGGCCTTCTCGGACTTGCAGGAGTTAACAGAAAGAAACAGTAATTGGTTTAATTAAATAGCACAATCAAAAAGGCAGGGTCATTAAGTTGGCTCTGCCTTTTTTAATGGATTTAACCGGATTTAAGGGCAGTAAAAATTATCTAGAACCTAGTATGCCCAGAAATTTCTGAATTAGGCCAAGTTTTTAGTAGGGAAAGAGATAGGGCAGGGGATGGGTGTTAAAAAGTTACTCTGGTAGAATACTGGTAGAATTGGGAAATTATGGTTGGATTAGTTGGACTGGTTGGATTTATTGAATTGTATCTAAAGGTCTGAAATAATAGCTTTTTAAGGGAAAAGCCTTGTGTATCAATTGTCTTCGTTTTGGGTGGGGATGCGTATTCAACTCCCGCCGCCTCCACCATTTAGAAAGTGACAACCCGTCTCTCCAGAAAGAATTTCCGGGGTGATGGGTTTTGTTTTTTTCCTTGCATTCAAAGGGCCTATGCTGTTTTGACATCTTTTATGGCTGGTTATGATTTTTTGTTGGTGATAGCTGCCTTTTATTAATTTGATTCGTTTGAAGGAGGGAACGATGGATACAGAGGTATTTGCAAAAGATATTATGGTTTCGGATTTTGACAAAATCAATGAGAACGATCCTGTTGAAACAGCTATAAAAATGATTTTTTTTGGAAAAATCAGAAAGACTGGAGATAAAACCACAAGCCTCATGGTTACGAATGACTTAAATCATTTTGTGGGTATTGTGACCATGTTTGATATTCTTTACAATTTAAGGCCCGGATTTCTTAACTATGGGGTAGATGGAAAAGACATTTCATGGATGGGTCTGATAAATTTGTGCAAAAAAGAACTTACAAAAAAAAAGGTCAAGTCTATCATGAGTTCTGAAATTGTAGGCGCTTTGCCGGATGAACATCTGATGATTATTCTTGATCGAATGGTAAAAAACAAGTATCACAGACTCCCTGTTTTAGAAAATGATAAGCCTATCGGCATTGTGTACATTTCCGATATTTATTTTCATCTTTTTGCAAGAGATGGGTTGGTCAATCAAAAAAAAATGTAACCACTATATAGATAAAAAAATTTAGGGACAGCACTGCTTTCAGACATTAGCGAAATTACTAACCCGGATATAAAAAACCCGGCGAGTTCTTTGACTGGTTTTTCTTATCCCACTGCATTTGATATGGAAAAAGCGGTTCAAAAAAATTTTCTCATTTCAGGGTGTGATGCAGTGCGGCAAGTGGGGTATGCCAATAGGGGGCTTATTGAAGATAACCTGCACGGCAGCCTTTTTTTCAAAACTTTACTTGGCAATACCTTGAATCATCACATGGACCAATGTTCCTGCAGGCGGCGCCATGTCGCTATTCACAGACCAGATCATGTTGTTGTTTCCTTCAATCAATTGATGGTCAAGCAGGGCAGCCGGGTCATGGTATATGGCAATTATAGATTTTTCAGCCTGTTCTGGAACCGCATTGTTTGATCCGGTGAACACCCATGGCATCTGCTCAATGGCATTGCCCTGTTTCAGGATCAACTGCTCAATCAGGATTGTCCGGTCTTTTCCATTTTCATCCCAGACGGTTAAAATTTTGACTGCATCGCCTTCAGGGATGGAGGATTCCCCGCGCTCTTTCAGGGGGTTCACTGTTCCGTTAAGGCCGATCATCATTAAGGCAAACTGGAGAACATTCGGTTCAACACTGGTTTGAAGCAAACTGCTGTGCACTTTGCCTGCGGTGTTGACGATCAGATACTCCAGTATTCCCTGAGTCATGTTGACGACAGCCTCAAATTCCACCTGGTGTTTAGCTTTATCGATTTTACAGCCCCCGACCTCAAACAGGCCGGGAGCGATATTCCTGATAATGGGTTGACTTGTCTCAGCTTGCATAAGGGGAGGAGATACTGGTTTCACATCTGGATATTTTCCACAAAATCCAGATGGCATAAACATCAGATTCAGTATCCCCATAAAAACAAATCCAAACCAGACTTTATTTATCTGCATGGTCTATTCTGACCCCTTTTCGCTTTCCAGAACAATAATGGCATCTATCATATCGATTTTTCCGTCATTGTTAGCATCGGTTGAAATATATACTTTTCCGGAATCCTTCCGGGTTAATACCTTCAGCACCGTGGTGACATCGTTTAAATTAATTTGGGTATCACCATTAAAGTCACCGGGGGCATAAGCCGTTTTAACCGTAATCATTGCCAGATCAACAACCTGATTATCTTCAGTATCAATGACTGTAAGCCTTGCCCAATAGGTACCTTCATTTTTGTAGATATGGGAGATAGTCTGTTGATCCGAGGTTTGCCCGTCGCCAAAATCCCAATGATAGCTATAGGTTCCGCCACCGACAGCAATGCCGGTAAAGTCGATCTGATCGCCTTCTCTTATTGACTGGTCATCACCGGCATTGACATGGAATTGAACTTCAAAGGCACCGATATCCATTCCAGCGGTTGCATCATTATTGCCGTCTATTGGACGCAATAATCCCAGCAGATCAATATCAGGAGCATTCAACAGGGTGCCGGCATCCACCAGTGGTGAACTTGCCACTGGTTTATAATTGCCGGTGTCAGGGGCTTCAAAAAGCGGCGGCAAAAAGATATTGGTGCCCACGCCATCATACTCAGCCGCATCAATATCTGAATACTCAACATTGGCAGGCGTTACTCCGATTACTGCTGTGTTATTGCCCCAAATCACAGTATTTGATATGACAGGCTCTGCAGACTGTGCCTGAATGCCAACGGCATTGTCAACAATGGTTGCATTGGTAATTCGGGCGGTCAATAAGCCGCCTGTGCCATTTAGACTGATACCGTGCTTGGCATTTTTTGAAATCAACAGGTTTGTCATTTCAATGGTGATTTCCGGAGCACTGTTCCATTTTCCTCCGTTGTTCACTGCCAGAATCCCGGAACCGGTCTGATTGATAATGGTGGTTTGGCTTATGACTGGTGCAAGGTGTATATTGTTATTGAGATTCCCATTGGCTTCAATATAGATTGCGTTTCCGTTGTGATCAAACCGGCAATTGCGGATAATCGGTGCGCAAACGCTGTTGCTGTCATCACTGAGACCGAGAATCTCCATACCATTTACAGCATTGTTGCTGATGGTGGTATCTGTTATTTCCGGGGAACATGCGCCTTGACCCTGGCAACGAATTCCCACCAGGTTGTTTATAATCCTAGCATTCTTAATCACTGGCGAAGCACTGATATTGACCTGCATTTGAATGCCGATGCTGCCGTTTTCAATGGTCAAATTTTCAATTTTAGTGTCTGATGTAAAGATCAGATTGCCTGGGAAAAATAGAACACTGCGGTCAATCTGGCCCTTGATTTGGGGTTGGGTATTGCCTTCTCCCAGTAATTTCACACCCGGTTTCATATGAATCGGGAATGTTTCAAGGTCAGAATAGACACCTGCAGCAATATGTAAGGTTGCCACAGGGCTTTGAATCTGTGACAGAGAATAGGTGATGGTCTGCCATGGGCTTAACTGGCTTCCATCGCCCAGGGCATCACTTCCGTCAGCCACATTCACATAGTAATCCAGAGCACCGATGACAATATCCTTTTGTCCTGTGGCAACCACATTTTGATTGATGTCATAGAGTTTAAAAGAAGCAGTAAAAGGTCCCCATAATCCTTTTGTATCTAATGAATATTCAAAAGTTGCGGTCTGTGAGTCAAATGTAAAGGCAAACGGTCCTGCCACAGCTACGCCACGGGACCAGAGGGTTGTGGATACGGTTACTGCATCCTCTCCCAGGTTATCCAGCAGAACCCCGATATCATTGGAGTTTGTGGCTGTTGCGGATAATTTAATGTCACCGCCTTGAAGGGCAAATTCCGGATCTGCACCGACCTCCATGAAATGGACGGTATTGACGGTTAACAGGTGTTCACTGCTGGAATTATTGGTTTCATCGCTTTCTGGAATGATTTGTTCCGAATCAATCTTCCAGATCAGTGGATAAGGATCTGTCTGGGATTTCAACACTACCTGCCAGCTTGCCGGCACCTGCACTGTTGCACCCGCGGAAATGGATGAAAGAATTTCAAAGGATTTGAGGAGCTGATCATCCACATACACGCCCAGGTTCATCGGACCTGTGACTGCGGCATTACCCTGATTTTTTACAGATAATACAAAAGCAGCTGTCTGGTTATAATCTATTGCCGAAGGTCCGCTTTCAACAGTGACCACCAGATCCGGGTAGTCAATGACGATACTGGCCGTGTCTGTGTTTTCTTCAGTGTTGGGCACACCATCCTGGGCACGGACCCCGAACTGATAGGTCGTATTTAAAGTCAATGAGCCCGACGTCCAGATTTGTGCAGGGTGCGCTACCGTAGCCAGAGGCGTGGTCCAGTCCATTGTGCCGGTTCCATTGTCTCCGAAAATCAGATACAAGGCTGTATCCGGCGAAATGGATCGGGTCCAGGTAAGCCTGACCTTGTTTTCAGCCATCAGCATTGCGCGCAGACCTGTGACCGGTTGTGGCGGTGTTGTGTCCACGGCCCTGGGGGTTGCTGCAACAGCAGATACTTCAGGGTTAAAGGTTCCTGTCCCGCTGACACTCACAACAGCAAAATAATATGTGGAATCATTTGTAAGGTCGGTAATGACTGCCTGGGAAGTGGTTTTGGCCAGGGTTTTTAAAGGGGTCATGCCGCTGACATTGGTAAAGGCTGATTCACTCTGGTACAAAGCATAATGATCCAGACCCGGTGGTAGCTGATAGGTATTCCAGCTCAGCGAAACAATCGTGTTGCTGGCATCGGTTACCACAGGAACTGGGTTTACAACCTGTTGAACCGTTAAGGTATCACTGCCAACGCCTCCGTCCTTATCGGTCACCTGGAGGGTGACGGTATAGGTTCCTGTTGCAGCAAAGGTATGAGTGGCTTTGAGTGTGGCTGCTGAACCGCCATCACCAAAATTCCATTGGATGGTGAAGGGTCCGTCTCTATCTCCGGCAGGGTCAAAGAATTTACCGTTTACCTGTGCGGTTAAGCTTCCAAACAGCACAATATCCTCTCCTGCATCAACTTTTGGACCCACATTCACAACCGTAATTGTACTTTGTGCCGTATCCTGAAGATCGGTTTCCGTCAGATCTGTTAACCTGAGAGCAACCGTATAGATTCCATTTTGTGACCACAAATATTCTGCGGTTGGTCCGGTGGCATTGTCAAAGATCCCATCGCCATTTAAATCCCATTCAAATGTGCCGATGGCCGTATTATTCGGATCATAAGACCCTGTGCCATCCAGCTTGAGGACTGTCCCTTCCGGGATTGTATAGGTTAATGGCAGAACGGCAACCGGCGGTTTGTTGTCGGTTACCGTAACCGTTGTAAAGGCGGTATGGATAAATTTTTCATCCGGATCAACGGTTCCGTTTGAATTTAAGTCGTTAAATACACCATTATCCGTCACTCTTAATCCAATATTATAGGTTCCGGGATGATTGAATGTATATTGAATAATCCCGGCTGTCTCACGATCCCCTTCAACATCCATGCCGGCTTCATCATCAAAATCCCAATCTCCGTCCAGATCCCATTCAAACAATGTAATAAAATCTGCCCCCACATCATCAATGTCATGGGATCTGCTGCCGTTCAGTGTAACAGGAACCCCAACGGTTGCTGTATAGGGGCCGCCAGGCATTGAAACCGGCGCATGGGGGGGTTCAACAATGGTGACGGTGACGGTATCTGTATCTTGAAGCGGAGTTTCCGGCGGGTCCAGAGAATTGCCATTATCCGTAACCCGCAAGGTAACATTTACGGTAACCGGCAGGGTTCCCCCGGCTGACGTAAAATCATAGGTATGTTTTACAATGGGAGAAACACTGGCAATGTCGAATTTGCCATCTCCATCAAAATCCCATTCGTATAAAACAATGTTTTTAACAGGATCAATATGGCGTGACCCTGATCCATCAAAGGTAATACTGATGCCTTCTCCCCAGACTCGATTTCCGCCGGCATTGGCAACCGGTGGTAAATTAAACAGGTCCGGTACCAGCATAATCACTGACCAGGCACTGTCAAAAACATTGCCATAATAACCCGGATGGGTAACCTGGCCGCCGTCAACCCAGCGACCACGATTCGCCCCGGTTTTTTCCTGCAGCTCAATCAACCGTCTTGCAATACCCCAGGTGGCTGTGGTGGCATCATTGCCCCGGAACCAGTTGAATCCGTTGCTCAGGGTTTCTCCCTTTCCAGCCAGGCGCATGGCCTTTGTAAAGGCATACCATCCATAATAGGTATTGTTTTGATATATAAACCAATCCCAGTTGGTGGCATTTGCAAAAAAACCTTCGGTTGCAGTCCATCGCGGATCCGCAGGATCAAGATCATGCTTACCGTTCATAACCAGTTGCACCATGCCCGATGGCCGTGTGGCAATACTGCTGCCGTTTCCATCGCCGGTATTGGTATAACCGAATTTATTCCCAGTAAAGCTGTACCAGAGCCAGTTGTTGTTGTAGGTTTTAACATATTCAGGAATGGTCAGGGACCATTCTTTTTCTGCAGGGATCAAACCGATGGCAGCCCACTGGCAGGCTGAATTATCCGGCCAGTCTCCCCAGTTATACCGCCAGCCGCCTATATAATCATTTTTTCCCAAAGAAGCGATATTGGTATAGTCATCGCTCATTCCCCAGGCATATATATCAACCATATCCTGGGCAATTTCGCTGTATTTTTTTCCAACAATATTGATATTTCCCAACCGTATTTTTTCATTGGGTGTTGACGAGGCAACCAGCGCATCAATCAACATACCGGTCTGATAGGGTGCAGTGCCTTCAGATGCCTGAACGCCAAACCCGTTGCTGTTGGAATCCGGGTTTCCCAAAGTGTGCATGCCGATTTTGACCGTATCCATTCCGCCTTTGAACAGAAAATCCATACCATTCCAGACGGTTTCAACATAGGGGTCCTCGGTCAGGTCGCCAGCTTCCAGATGACCTGTGATTTCAAAGGCCTGGATGGCAGATGCCGTGGGTGATGAATAATAAGAAGAGTAGGAGGACCAACGCCCATGATAATAATCGCCAGGGTTGCGGTATTGATTTTTGTGAAGCCACCACAGGCCGTCGTCAATGGCAACATTGATTTCAGTATCAATTTTTTGTCCCCGAATAACGATGGGATAAGTGTCTGAGTGGGTATTGCCTTCTATATCGGTGATCGTTATTGTGGCAGTGTATAATTTGCCTTCAAGTCCGTTATAAACATGGGTGGTTTCAATCGCATATGCATTGGATACCGTGCCGGTTTCCTGGGCGCTCCCGTCTCCAAAGTCCCAGGTATAGGTTAGCGTTGAAGGCTGGCTGTCATAGGCAACCGCCTTTAACAACACCTGTTTTCCATCCCAGGTGTCATGGGGGACTTCGCTGCCGCCGTGAAATTGCCAGGGGGCGGTAATAACCGTAGGATCCGGAGTAACCGTTATGGAAGCCGTATCCGTGCTGGTGAGCCCCAAAGAATCGGTAATTTTCAAGGTGACATGGGAAACAGCGCTGGTATTGTTTTCAATCAGGGCCACGGTATCGATCTCATTCCAGCCGGCAATGTCGCTGTTAATATAAACCCGTACTTTGGTCGTTTCAACTGCCGGTGAAACATTTGCAAAAAGCCATTGGTTGCATACGGTGGTATCTGTTCCCGTCCAGACGGTTACCGCATTGTCCTGGGCATCATAAAAATCGATTCGGGTTACAAAGCCCGGGGCTGAGGTTTCATGAACCGTGACACCGGAAGCAGTAATTGCTTTTTCATAGGTTAATTCCAGCCATTGTTCTCCCATGTCGGCACTGGAAGTGGTCCAGGCGTTTGGATGATCACTGCAATTGGGAACATCGGGTTCTCCGGTTGCCTTCATGGCACTGTAATTGCCTGTGCTGTATTGGCTGCTGGCAGTCGCACCAACCGGATAATACAGGTTTGAGTTATAAAAAGGCACCAATGCTTTATGTCCGCTAAAAGTTCGGCCATCATCTGTTTCCCATTGATACGCAACAATGGGTCTGACAGAACTTGAACCAGTTGCTTCCAACACGATGGGTAAACCGTCCCGGGCCGAATAGGGACCACCGGCATCTGCAACAGGGCCCACAGGGGCCTGGCCATTGGTGGTCACGCTGAAACTGGTCGTGTCTGTGCTGATCTGGTGGGCATTGTCCTCAACGGTCAGTGTAATATCTGAGGAGCCATATAAGTGGACCGTTGGGCTTATGCCTGCTGCAATATTTTTCAGGTCATCCATTACAAGGGTGCCGCTGTAAACGGTTACCCCCTGCTTTAACTCAGCGTTGTCACCATAATTTGAATCATAGAGCAGTATCCAGTCAGTGTCACCGTCCGGGCGATAATAGTAGAGCGCACCACTTGGAACCTTTAACTCAATTTTAATATCGTACCAGGTGTTAAAGCTGTAATAGTGCAGGGGGATATTTCGGTTGTTTCCGTCTTCATAAATTCTCAAGGTGCTGTTATCAAAATAAATGGCATGGGGCATGGCAGTGTAAGTGTCAGTGGTGCTTGTATTTTTAAAGCCAATCATTGCATGACCGCCGGTTTGTTTGACCCGTGCCTGCATAAACATTCCGGCTGCTCTCGTATCATTAGCCGTGCTGAACACAAAGGTATTGTCCCAGCTGCCGGTACCGGTTGATGCAAGTTCTTCATATTGTGAAATATTGCCTTTTGTAAACCATTTGTTTTTATTAAATGCATAACTGTCAAAGGAGTCCGTGCCCAGATCCCAGATATACCGGATAATTTGCACATCATCCTGAGAGCCTGTACCGTCCAGATCAACACTCCATTGACCGTTGACAGCATCGGTTTCATCCTGGCTGCTTGCAGAACCGGCATCGGCAACAGGTGGATCATTTGGTGCAATGGTTACAGATAGTGTATTGGAGTGGGTTTGCATGGCGTGGTCTGTTACCGTAAGGGTGACAGTATATACCCCTGTTTTGGTATAAGTGTGTGCTGGGGTTAAACCTGTGGCAGTAGCGCCATCTCCAAAATCCCACTCGTACAGATAAATTCCATGGTCATCAGTGGACGCAGCTCCGGTAAAATTCAAGGTCCAGGTGCCGTCAACAGCCCCTGATTCGTCGAAAGACTGATCTTGTCCGGCATCTGCAACAGGTAGAGTACCCGGTACAAGCGTCAGTGTTGTTTGTGATGATTCAGAGATTTGTCCGAGATGATCAATTGCCTGCATTGAAATTGTATAGGGTTGATCGGATAAATCAACATTCGGTGCAAACGCATGGAATGGACTGACAATGCCTGACAGGTATCCGCCAAAATCATTCCAGGCGGTGGCTTTTCCAAGAATTTGAATAAAGACGGGCTTGCTGGCTGTAATATGATAATCGGTTTGAGGGGTGAGAACCTGATAGTCGTCTTTTCCATATATGTCGGTTGTGCCATTGATCGTTATGCTGGTGCCAGAATAGGGAACAAACAGAACCGCACCATCATTGCCTGCCCTGAAATAAAAGTCTTTTTGTGCATGGCCCCCGATGAAGGTCAGGTCATCGCCCATATTATCAATGCCAGTACCTCCTTCATTGTCACCAGCCCAGAATTCTATATCACCGGTACTTTCCACCCTTAATCGCCGGTTTCCAATACTGGCTTGGAACCAGGTTTCCCCGGAAGCCAATGCCTGATCATAGAGTTTGTCATTGGTATCCATATCAAAAACAGCCACCTGGGCGGTTTCGTGGGCAAACACGGCCACAGATCCCCCTCCCCAATTACTTACAGCAGCATAAAAAAGACGTCCGGTTCCATCTCCAATGCTGGATGGAACAGCGGTAAAACTATTGCCGCCAATGGTCTGAACAGCTATTTTCCCTGTGGAACGAAGGGTGAATACCTGTCCATCAGCAAGATTGAGTGGTTTGTAAGAACCGGCAGATAAAGATTGAATATTGATGATATTGCCGCTGGTATCATAAATTTCCAGGTACGTATCTTCAATGGCAAAAATATAATGGGTACCAAAGGGGGTATAATAATAAAAAGTGAATTCATGTCCGATACCATTGCCGTCAAGTGCCGGTATAAAGGAAGAATGGCCTGAACCATTGGTTTCATTAACCAATATGGGTTTATTGGAAATGATTTTATAGGGAATATAGTCACCAGGCCCATCATGCCAGGCTGTTCCGTATTGATTCAGATTTACAGTGCCGACAACCGTGCCGGTTGCAAGGTTGATAATCGTGCTGGTGGTTGCGTTCTGCAGTGCGGTGAAAAAAAGTCTGGCATTCGGGACATCATACCCGTAATGGACCTGTCCGGCAGCGGTAAAGGATTCATTAACGCTATTTGCATTGCTGACAAGCGTTGTGCCATCACCAAAATCCCATTGGTATTTATAAATATTGCCATCATCCGAGGCCCCGGATGGATCTGCAAACAGATACCATTTTCCGGAAAAAGTATCTGTTTCACCCAGAGTATACGGTTCGCCCGCATCTGCAGTTGGCGGGTTTCCCCCGGTGATGGTGACTGTGGTTGAGTCGGTACTGCTTTGACCGGATGCGTCTGTAACGGTTAAGGTCACATTATGGATGCCGGTGGTGGTAAAAAGTTTATGGTATTTTTCTGTGGAAGAGATGTTTGGAAGATGGGTCACCTTTAAATTATCAAATTGGGCTGATGTCTGGAATGTACACAGACCAACATGTCTGGGCCCGGAAAAACGCGCAATGGTCTGGGTAAAAATAAGGGCATCATCAACATAGGCTTTCAAGGTATTGCCCTGGACCTGAACCTTTAATCGATAGGGACCGGTCGCTATTTGAAATGGGAATTCAACTTCCAGAAGCGCTGACGCAGAATTATTGGCTCGCCGATACAAAAGCAGATCATGTTCATTTGTGCCTCGTCCGCGGAGGATTAATTCAAAATTGTTGTTCATATCAAGGGCATCAAAGAGCAGAATAGCCTCGTTTCCAGCTCCGGAAATCATTTGAACATCTACCTGGGCAATATAATCGTTGGGGAGGATCTGTTCAAAAATATTTCGGGTACGGTCGGCTGTTCCATTTGTCTGGGCGTAAACAATACTGGTGCCAGTGTCAGTCACACCCCAGGTTCCTTCTTCTTTTCCCCAGCCCGTATCATTGCTGTCTTCAAAATCCTGGGTAAAGACGTCGCCAAAATCCCAGGCATAGGTGACAATTCCCTCGGTGTCTGTAGAACCTGAAGCATTGAGAAGCGCCCACCATTTATTAAATCTTGCATCTGCTTCGGTAAATGTATAGGGACCGCCTGCAGAAGCCAAGGGTGCGTCACCCTTGACAATGATGTTCAGATCTGCACTGTCTGTGCGGCCGGTATCGTCTGTAACGGTCAAGGTTACTGTATAGGTTCCTTCTGCACTAAAAGCATGGGAAGGTGCGGTAAGGGCAGCGCCCTCAACCACGGCAGTGGTATCACCATAATCCCAGGCATAATTTACGATGGTTCCGTCGTCTGTTGAAGCAGACGCATTAAAATTGATGGTTGTGCCTGCATTGACCGTGGTTGAATCAGCAGTAACCATTGCAACGGGTTGACAGGAGGCCACGGTCAGGGGAGGGGCTGCAATAGAAAGTACAGCAGATGCAGTGTTGCTGGCATTTCCCTGGTCATCCTTGTTTAATTGGACAGCCGTGCCAAAGGTTCCATCCCCGTTTCCGGGATAAAACCATAAGCCATATCCGATGTAGGTGCTCAGCACAATATCGATGTTGCAGTCATTGTTATAATCATAGGCATCAAATGATCCGTGATTATTCGTTTCCAGGGATATCTGATAAACAGGAGCAGCAAAATTTCCTGCCCCATCCCCTTTATAGAAATGGGCATCTCCACTATGGCTGTCATTGATAAACAGATCCAGATGACCATCATTGTCAAAATCACCAGCAGCGACACCATAGGAGTCTGAACCTGCATCGGTAAATATTATTCCCGGAGCAAAGCTGCCGGTACCATCCCCAAAATAGATGGAAACATTGCCTGATGAGTAAACCGCCCGGATAAAATCCAGATTCCCGTCTTCATCAAAATCACCGGTATCCAGTCCACGGCCGTTTCCTTCCGTATTGATAAAAGAGTTCCGGGAAAATCCGCCAGCACCATCGCCCAGGTAAACCATCACCTTGCCTGAATCACCATTGGCAATAAAATCCAGGTGAGTATCATTATTAAAGTCGCCACAGGTCATGTCTTCGGACCAGGATCCGGATGAACGCATGGTGTCAATGGTATCGGATTGAGCAAAGGTACCACTCCCGTCATTGAAAAAGGGAACAAGCTTGAGAACCCCATCGGCATAGTGACCAATGATAATATCCAAATCCCCGTCTTCATCAAAATCCCCAAGGGTAATCCCCCGTGTGTTACTGGGAAGGGCGCCGACTTGTCGATAATTTTGAAAGGTTCCATCTCCATTGCTGTCAATAACATAAATCTGTCCGCCGTCTGCAATGGCTGCTACAAGATTCGCATGCCCCTGCTCTGTAACCCCAAAAACAACAAAGAGCATAAAAAGCAGCCCTATAATTTTTTTAAGGATAAAAAATTTGGTCAGATTTACAGACTTGAACATATTGTGAGCCATGGAAAGTCTCCTAATAAAATATAAAAGATTATGCACTTAAAATATACCTTAATAATGGATTAGGGAACTCGGTCTGAACAGACGGTGCAGTTAGAAAAAATGAACATAATTCTGCATGGGTATCAGATTCATGAGACCTGTTTTTCTAATCATAATTATGCTCAACATTTATGCCTAAAATCACAGCATGTCAACATAAAACAGCAGTTCTCAGCAGTAGAATCGATAATCATTCTGGCGGTTTTTGGTCTGGTATCCGGCAATCGGCAGACACCTAACCGGACATCATTGATTGACGGATTTTTTTGAAACCTGGTATTGAATTTGAATCTTCTGATTATGTTTAAATTTGATGGCTGTTGAATTCAGGACCAGGGTAGCGGTAATTGTTCCGGAGTCAGCGATTTTGTCCAGGGGGATGGGTTCTGTATAAACAGTTGCCACCTCTTTGAGCGCAAGCCTGCCGCCCATCAACAGAACAGTTGGTGGGAGTGCCTTTGCCGATATCATAACCAGATCACCGGGCAGCTTTCCAACCCAGTGAGGCTGAACAGGCAGTTCTTTTTCACCCAGGGCATCCAGAGTGACCTGGATTTGATCCGGTTCGATTGATTTTAGGCGGATCCCGGGCGGCAATAGAATATCCTTCTGCTTTATCGGCAAGGTATTCTCGCCCACTGCGGCACCAGTCAGGTTCAATTTAATATAAATCTGTTCGGTTTTAATGGCATTGATCAACGGTCTTGTTCCGCTCATCAGAAGTTTTATCCTGGAGGCGGAAGAGGATATAATCTCCATTTTCTGTTCCGGATTGATAAATTCAACCGGAACCTCATGGGTGGCAAGAGTTTCCATGCCCCTGGAAAAATTCAGCCATATCCCTGTGACAGATAAAAGGCAGATCAGGCCGGCAATGAGCAAGTCTCTAGTCTGACGTTTAAGGCCCTTGTTGGCAGAATCATCCCCGGCATGTGTCTGAAGCAGGATTTCAAGATCCTGCCGGGATCGAACGGCATGGGTTCGATTGTCCTTGAACAGAGAAATTTTCCCCCGTTCTTCAGATACCACAAGAACCAGAGCATCAATGAACTCAGTCAATCCCATCCCAGCCCGGTGCCGGGTTCCGAAAAATGAGGGCAGATCTTCGCGTTTTGACAACGGCAGAATCGTTCCGGCCCGGGTAATCCGAGCACCTTCAATAATGCAGGCACCATCATGCAGAGGATTGTCCGGCCAGAAAATGCTGACCAGCAATTCCTGTGACAATTCTCCATGAATGGGAACGCCTCCTTGAACAACACTTGCAAAGCCCTGTTTTAACGGTAGCACAATCAACGCACCGATTTTATGGCTTGCCAGCTCATAAACACTTTCAACAATGATACTCAACGGGGTGCGAAATTGATATTGGGGGATACCCCATAAAAAGGATTTTAAATTTTTGGTTTGCAACACACTTGCAATTTCATTTCTAAAAACAATGATGATGATTAATGCTGCCACGGTCACCAAGCCCTGCATGGCCCAGTTGGTGATGATCAAACCCAGAGAAACTGCGGTCCGGCTTGCAAGCCAGAGACCGAAGATAACCAGCAGAAGCCGGATCACATTGGTCCCCCTGAACAAGACATACAGGCGGAACAGGATATAACTGTTTAACAGAATGTCCAGGACATCCTGCCATCGCATGCCAGAGAATCCATATAGAAAAAAATCCATGCCCAATTAGTCAACCATGCTGAATCTTAAGGTTTGAAGCAGCTTTTCTTCAGAGTCTTGTATTTCCACACGCCAGGGCCCCTTGTCTGCATCCCGGATCTGGATCCGGCTGAATGAAGACCATTTTGGCGGACTCAAGGTCAGACGCATGGTAAAAATCAATTTATCCCGATTGTACCATTTATGATAAATAAAGGTTTTTTCTAAAACCGGATCAAAATTTGAAAAGCAGAACACCTCTCCCTGGGATATGGAAAAGACCACGGATGGGTTTTGGGGTTGAAAGTTTTCAATGGTCTCACACATCACAGCCTGAACCAGAACCATTTTGGCCTTTGCCTGTTCAGAAAAAACAGGTTCTGCGGAACAGAACAGCAGACTGACAGAAATCAGCAGTGTCAGACTCAAATTTTTATAACCAGTTGTGTTCATGTTTCTACTATAGCTGAACCCCTGTCTTTATCAAGATGAAACCCAGAATAATCTGCCGGAACAGAATAATAAAACTGGTTGATTTAAATTTTTTTAGAACATGAGTTCTTCAATAAAGTGGCCGTAAAAAACAAGCGACATTGCATAAAACCGTGTAATGTCAATGATCCGGATCCGGCCGGATTGTGAGAGACTGGTCATATTATCGCACCTCATGCAAGGTCTGCATGATATAGATTGTTTCTGTCTGATCGACAGTCCCGTTTCCATTGATGTCTTTAATTTGAGGCCCCAAGGATACTTGTTTTTTAATAAGGACCTTTAACACCTTGATGGCATCCTCCAGATCATAAGGCTTTGGGCCACCCCGGACGAGCCAGACACTGCTCAAGTTCCCTTTATTTTCTTTGTTAAAGTATCCTCGCCGCATATCCAATAAGAACCGGTCTGTTTCAGAGACTGCAGTCGAGGTCCAGTATTCGCGTTCAACATTGGTGAAAGGGTGGTTCGACGGCAGGGCAGGATTTGTATGGCTAAAGTCCAGAAGGCTTGCCATCTCTTCCACATTCGGCAGCCGCCAGTCCGAATGTCCCAGAAAGGCGGTCCCATTGCGTGTTGCAATGTTGGACAGGGCAATATCCCAACTCGAGTTGTCCACTGAGGCGGTTTTTGTCCACATAAGATGGGTCATCATATCCGTTATTGTTCCATCGCCGTGGTCGATGAACCGGGGAGACGGTGCGGCAACCCCTTTGTGCCATTCACCATCCTGGCCTGTACCGAAACAATCGATTATATTGTTTTGCGTATCATAGCATTTGTTCTGACCTGTTCGGGCGACAGGGGCAATGGCGGTAATGCCAGCGTCGCGGACAGGCCAGGGTTGTGTGTAGGCATTCTTGTTCGGCTTTCCTGTCGTGTCTAAAGGATAAAGCTTTGACCACCCGCGAAGAGCAGCTAAAAACATTGGATCTGGAATGCTGGTTGATGTCCACCATCTTTGTTCACCAGTGATGGACAGACCCCAGGGTACAAATCCCCGTAAGGTCAGCAGATCACTGCTGTTCATGGTCTGATCAGCACTATGAAGGCTGCGCATCTCATTGGCGTTCGGCAATCGCCAATCCGTATACCCGGCAGTGTAACCGGCACAACTGCTGATGTCATAGGTCCCATCGTTGATGCCTTTAACAAAATCAAGCGATTGCTGCCACATCATTTCACCCCAGTAATAGGTTCCCACACCGATGACTGCTGAACAGGCGCTGTGCTTGAGCCACATCAGGCCGGTCAAAAGGTCTGTGACAGTACCGTCACCATTGTCGATAAACCGTGGTTTCGGCCAGTCCACCCCTTTTTGAAGGTCTCCGTCGTCACCCTTTGCATAGCTGATTTTCTGTCCGGTTTTACGTAATGTTATGGCTGGTGAACCAAGGCTATAGGCTGATCCGCTGACGGGAACTTCCACAATGGGGAAAGCGCTGTCATTGGACGGAATGTTCAAGAGGGCTTCTTTGACTCCTGATGATTTGGGCGTCATGACCACGTCAAGGCTGCACTGAGCCCCTGGGGCAAGCGTCATCCCGGAACAGGAATTGCTTTCAATGAAAAATTCTGTTGCGTTTTGCCCGGAAAAATTAATCTGGCCAAGGGTTCGGTTGGCACTGGCACTGTTGGTGATTACAAAGGTCTGGGCCCTTGAATTGCCACCGGTTTGGGTGGCTGTCAGAACGGCATGGGTCGGATCAGGGATGAGGTCAGAGGCGGGGATCAGATCGGTCTGTTCTGTTACATAGTTATTGTCTGTATTTATGTCGCCCGAGTCGCTGTAGGCAAAGGCTTCGAGACCGGCCGTGCCGATGCGGGCCGGAACAGCAGTCAGAGTAATCACGGCCGTTGTTGACGGATCCAGGTCGCCCAACTCGCAGAAAAAGGATGCCCCGCCTGTGCAGGTTCCAATGGATGGTGAAAGAACAACTGAATCATAGGCACTGGACAACAGGCCTGTGACGGTCGTGTTTGCTGCGATGTCCGGGCCTTTGTTTTGTACTGTCAGTGTATGGATCAAAGTCTTTCCGACCCTGACGGGATCGGCGTTTTCCTCATTGGTCAATTCCAGGTCGCTGAAAATAAGATAGGCGGTAAATATGGACCCGAATTTTGTCACGAACCCGTCATAAGTGCCTTGAAGGGAATTCTGTTTTGGAAAGGCACCGCCTGGAAAATCGATCCCACCCACAACAGGAAAGGATTTGGAGGTCGTCTGTCCGGCTGCATAGATCGCCCCGGCTGAATCCACAGCAATGGTGTTCACCGTATCCCAGTTGTCTCCGCCCAGGTAAGTGGAAAAATAAAGAGCTGAGCCACCCGGCGTATCAATCGGCTTGTAGACCGTAACAAACCCATCCCACCAATCCCCGGGGTCAGAAGGATTCATGGCAAAATTTGGCTGGGCAGGGTTGACCAGGGGAAAGCCGATATCAGAGGCATTGCTGGATTGGGTATGCCCGCCGACATAAATATATCCCAGGGCATCCACGGCAATGGTATAACCGTGCTCCATCTGTGAACCACCCAGATATGTTGAAAAAACAAGGTCAGAACCATCCGTGCTGAGGCCGGCAACAAAAGCATCGACATTGCCGCCATAGATGACCTGGACGGCATTTGCCGTGGGGAAGGTCTCAGAACTCGTAGTGCCTGTCACATATGCCCGGCCATTGGCATCCAAGGCAATGTCCTGGCAGCCTTCTGCTGCAGACCCTGTTCCCCCGTCATTGGAACCCAGATAGGTAGAGTACACAAGGCCTGAACCTTCTTTTGTGAATTTGGTCACCATACCATCATAAGATCCGCCGGCATGGGCGCTCTGCCAGGCGCTGGCCACAGGATAATCGGTTGAACTGGTTTCCCCGGCGATATAGGCGCAACCCTCGTTGTCAACACTGATTCCTCGTCCCCAGTCATTTTTTGTTCCGCCGATATACGTTGAATAAAGCAGCATCCCTTCAACCGGATTGATCTTCATGACAAAGGCATCGGTAGCAAACTGGGGATCATCTATATTTAATTGTTTCTGAAAGGCATTGGCAGTAACGGGAAAATCCTGTGCATATGTGTGACCGGTGATGTATATGTTGTCTTCAGAGTCCACGGCCACATCTGAAGCATATCCGTCCTTGCTGCCCCCAAATCGTGTGGAAAACAACAGTTCACTGCCGTCTGTATTTATCTGGGCTACGAACATACTGCCTGCAGCATATAAAGATCGTACTTCGGGAAAAAGGGTTGATCCCTTTCCTACGACGATCACATTGTCCTTGGAATCCAGGGCAAGTGATGTGATTGTATCGACGCCCCAACCGCCTATAATGGTGCTCCACTCCAGAAAGGTTCCGGAGCGATGGACCTTGGCCACCCAGGCATCATGTTCGACGGTCAACCTTGAGTCATTGGCCCCTGCCGGGATCTGGCTGATGGCAGGAAAATCCGTTGCAGTGGTCGTACCGCCGATATAAATGCCCCCGTCAGTGCCCACAGCGATTCCTCCGACTTTTTCACCATTACTTTCTTCATCTGTCCCGCCGATGTAGGAAGAAAACTGGAAGCCCGGATCAATGACCAGGGTTTGTTCAGTGTTATAGGCAGCTATATTAAAGCTGTATAGCCCCGGGCCCAAGGTCCGATACCCCCCCTGAATTATTTTGCGCAGGCCGCCGGCTTCCTGATAGATGGTCGGGCAGTGCTGCAGGACCTGGCTGCCCCCCGGTGTGATCATGGTCAGGGTGCCGCCTATAGATTCGGTGGCTGTTTCGGCACCGATAAATGCAATCTGGATTTGTGAGGGATCAGCACCCGGACGGACGATGAAATCATATTCCAGCATTCGTGGATTGCCATAAAAAACCAGGTCGATTCCCGGGTAGACAGATATATATTTGACTTTCCGGTAGGTTGGGATGTTGGTTCGCCACTTGCCTGGATCAGACCCTTTGAAGTAGTTGACTTTTCCGGGAAGTTCGCCAATCGCCTCGATTCGGGGGAACGGCCGAGCGCCGAGAATCTGCATTTGAATCCGTTCCGGCTCTTTTGAAGCAAGCGAGCTGATGTCCGGTGATAGGGGCTGCGGTCTATTCCCCTGGCCAGTAATCCAAAAATCCACAGCGCTGTCATAAAAATGAAGCTCTGCGCCGGGACAGCGGGCTATATAACGCACATTGCTATCTGTCTGCCCTCTATTGGGCTCAAATGTCATGGGCAGCCTGCGAATGGTCTCACCTGCGAACTGTTTGGATGACAGCACAGCAGGAAGGGCTTGGTCCTGTGTCTCCGCCGTGACGGGCACCGGCGTTATGGCTATGGTTAGAGAAAGGCATGCGAAGAGCACCATTAAAGATGTTTTAATTAAAGAAAACCTTGGCTTAAACCAGGGGAATCTTTTCAAATTATAGCAGAACCATGGGGTTTTTACAGCAGGCATCATAGACCTCTCATCAGTTTTTATTTTATGATTAACGTAATGTAGGATAAGAGTTTGTTTTATGTCAAGTTAAGGATCGAGAAATTATTAAACCGTTGAAACATGCACATAGCCTGGCGCACCATATCAATTTCGCATTAAAGCAGGTGTGACAGAAGGGCTGGTAACGATTCTTTTCTATAATATCAAATTGATTTGTACTTGTTCATAAATTCTTGCCACTTTTTAATTTGACAGTTCATACTGTATATAACAAATCACCTTGAGTTTTTATGATGCTATTGTTGACAATCCTTTTTTTTTATTATTGAATTCAAAAAGCAGATCTCAATCCCAAACAATAGGAAATGAAAATGAAAAATAAATGGATATTAATTTTTATATGTCTATGTTGTGTTTCAGATCTTTTTGTTTGGATTATTCAAGCGAACGCCACAACATGGAAGGTAACCACAACTGCCGACGGCGGCTCAGGTTCTTTGCGGGCAGCCATATCTCAGGCTAATCTGAATACCGGAACCGATAATATCGAGTTTGATATTCCTGATACTGATCCAGGATTTAATCCAGCCACCGGCATCTATACGATACAGTTGGCAACAAATCTTTCTGTTGTTTTTGATCCAGTTGTCATTGATGGGACGACGCAGCCCGGATTTTTGAAAACGCCTGTTATTGAGTTAACAGGAACGGCAATACCGCCGCCATCAAGGGGTCTTGATATAACAGGCGGAGGCACAACCGTGCGAGGATTGGTAATTAACGGATTTAAGGAAGATGGCCTTACCGGAGGACAGGGAATTTCGATTTCCGGCATTGGCGGTAATATTATTGAAGGCAATTTTATCGGTGTCGATGCGACTGGAACCCGGGCCGTCGGGAATAGCAATGCAATACAAATCGATGATTCTCCTGATAACAGAATCGGCGGTACCATCGAGAAAAACCGAAACCTTATCTCAGGCAACAGAGCCGTGGCCATAGCCATCAGGGGTGGTAAAGCAAGCGGAAATATCGTTCAGGGGAATTATATCGGCACGGATATAACCGGGACCGTGGCTTTAGGCAACGGCATTCCCATAAGCAATATCGGGGGGATCGGAATAACCGGACCGGATAATCTTATTGGCGGCTCGATATCCGGTGCGGGGAACCTGATCTCAGGCAATGGCAAAGGCGGCATTGCCATTGCCGAAGCCACTGCTACAGGCAATCAGGTATTGGGCAATTTTATCGGTGTAGATGTGTCCGGCACCCAAGCCCTTCCCAACGACGGCATCGGGGTAAGAATTTCCGATAATGCGAAAAATAATCTTATCGGCGGATCGACTGCGATGGCAGGAAATATTATTTCCGGTAATGCTGAACAGGGAATTGCGATCAGTTCCCAGGCAGACAGTAATCAGGTTTCGGGCAATTTTATAGGTACGGATATTACCGGTACACTGGCTGTTCCCAATCAACAAGAAGGGGTCTGGATCATTGACGGGGCGAGCAAAAACAATATTGGTGGCTCATCGGTTGCTGCCCGGAACATTATTTCGGGGAATGCCAATCATGGTGTCAGTATCGGTACGGATGCAACGGGAAATTATGTCCTTGGAAATTATATCGGCACAGATGTTACCGGCTCAACAGGATTGGGCAATGGCTATTATGGTTTGTATGTTTATGATTCAGACAATAACGAAATCGGAGGGACAAGTTCCATATTTGAGAGAAATATAATTTCTGGAAATGGTTTAGGCGGGGTAGGAATTTTCGGATCGCTTTCCAAAGGAAACAGTATAGAGGCAAACTTTATTGGAACAGACCATACCGGAAGCAAGGCAGTTCCCAACATGGATTCGGGAGTCATGATATCGACGAATGCCTGTGAAAATCAAATTGGGGGATCAATCGCAGCCGCACGAAATATTATTTCCGGAAATAAGATGGATGGAATTTTAATTCGGAACCAGGCGATTAACAATGTTGTCACTGGAAATTTTATCGGAGTTGATGTCTCAGGTGCGACCGGCCTGAGCAATGGAAAAACCGGAATTGAAATCAATTCTGAAGCAAATGATAACCAAATCGGGGGCTTTGTGGATGGACAGAGGAATATTATTGCAGCAAATATAAAATATGGAATTTTGATAAATGCTGCGAATCAGAATGTTGTTCAGGGTAATTATATCGGTGTTGATGCCACGGGGATCCGGTCACTGGGGAATGGTTATAATGGAATCTGTCTTTTAAATGGTTCCCAAAATACAATCGGCGGGGTTATGAAGGGTGGCGGCAACACAATTTCGGGGAATCATCGGGAAGGAATCTATATTGCATCCAATTCAATGCTGAACACGGTGCAGGGGAACTTGATCGGCACAGATGTCACAGGGATGGCAGCTATTGGAAATTCTAACGGTATAACGGTCAGTGCTTCTTCCAATAATATGATCGGCGGGACAATCCCCGGTGCTGGGAATTTGATCTCCGGGAACCGTTCCATGGGGATGCTGATTACCTCATCTGGTCCTGGAATTTCTGGGGCATCAATCGCAAATAAACTCCAGGGTAATTTCATTGGTACAGATATTCTGGGCACTGATCCTTTGGGTAACGGAACTAGTGGTATCGTTATAGGCGGTGGTACCACTACAACCGTTATCGGCGGGACCGATCCATCTGCCGGAAACATTATCGCATTTAACAGAGACCGGGGGATACAGATGATTTCAGAAGTTTCAAAGCCAAGCAATGGGAATTCAATTCTTGGCAATCAAATATACGGGAACACATCTTTGGGGATTGATCATTCCCGGGATGGGGTTACGCCCAATGATTTGCAGGATGCAGATACCGGGGCCAACCAGTTGCAAAATTTTCCCGAACTTATTCTTGCCACCAGTAATCCGGCATCCACTACGATCAAAGGCAAGCTCAACAGTAGTCCGAATATGGTGTTCCGTCTGGAATTCTTTGATAATAGCCAACGGGACTTTTCCGATTATGGTGAGGGTGAGAATTTTTTAGGGGCGGCCTCAAAAAGTACAAACAACCAGGGAGACGTTGCCTTTGAAATCACTTTTTTTGTCAGTATCCCATCAGGCCATTATATTACGGCGACAGCCACAGACCCGGCAGGAAATACTTCTGAATTTTCAAGATATGTTACTGTGAATGACAGTGACGGGGATGGTTTATCTGATGCTTTTGAAAACAAGGCCTGCACGGATGTCAATAATCCGGATACAGATGGTGACGGCATATCCGATGGGGTTGAAGATTGGAATCATAATGGTCTGATGGATCCAGATGAGACAAACCCATGTGAAAAAGATAGCGATGGGGATAACTGGATGGACGGACAAGAAGACAGCAATCATAATGGGATATTGGATGTTGGAGAAAGTGACCCTGGTGACGCAAACTCCATGCCATTTCCCAGGGGAGATTATAATACAGACGGGAAAGTAGATATAAAAGATGCTGTTATTTGTCTTCAGATTCTTACCAGAATGGCCACGCCGGATTATCACATTGAAACGGATACCAATGGGGATAAAATAATCGAATATTCTGATCTGATTTATATCCTCAAGAAAACAAAGGTGAATTTGAATTAAGGAATCCGGGTTCACCGTTGCGATCGTCATCAATTGCCAATCTTGTCCTGTCTTTTTTTGATAAAACAACAGAACTTTTGATGGGGTCATAAAATTAATCATTTGATGTTTTGAAGAAAAAAGGGTTAATGATGAAAATAAAATTACAAATGAGGTGAAAAATATGGTTCGTTACATGATGATGTTTATTGCTCTGGGCCTGATATCGGGTTGCGGATACAATACCATACAGCAGAATGAAGAGACGGTGTTCAAGGCATGGGGGGATGTGGAGTCCAACCTCCAGAGACGTGCGGACCTTATCCCCAATCTTGTGGAGACTGTCAAGGGATACGCATCCCATGAAAAAGAGACCCTTGAAGCGGTGATTGAAGCCCGGTCCAGGGCAACATCTGTACAATTGTCACCAAAGGATCTGGGCAGTGCCGGGGCCATGGAGCGGTTCAGCCAGATGCAGGGGGGATTGTCTTCTGCATTGTCCCGGCTGATGGTGGTTGTTGAAAAATATCCTGACCTTAAGGCCAATCAAAATTTTTTGGATCTTCAAAATCAGTTGGAAGGGACAGAAAATCGTATCAATGTGGCGCGCCAAAGATTTAACCAGGCAGTGGAGCTGTTTAATTTTTCTATTCGTAAATTTCCCAATAGTTTGACCAACAGCTTTGTGCTTCATCTTGAACGAAAAGAATATTTCAAGGCGGAAGAGTCGGCCAAGAGTGCTCCAAAGGTAAATTTTAACAAGTAAATGAGCGGTTATCTCATTAGGCAGGATATGGATAAATCTGTGATGATACGGTTGATCAGGCAGATATGGATGTGTGGGCTGATTCTCTTTTTCTGTACCAGCCTGGCCCATGGACTGGACGTGCCCAGGTTGAAAGCAAGGGTGAACGACTATGGAAACATGTTGGCTGCTGCCACTGAAAATCAACTTGAGACTGTGCTTGGTGAATTGGAACATACCGATTCCACCCAGATTGTGGTGCTGACCCTTGTATCCCTTGAAGGAGAGAATATCGAAGATTACTCGATCCGGCTTGCCGATGAGTGGAAAATCGGTCAAAAAGGGCAGGATAATGGGGCTATCCTGATTATTTCCAAAAACGACCGCCAACTTCGTATGGAAGTTGGCTATGGTTTGGAGGGCATTTTGACCGATTTGATGGCCGGTCGGATTATTGATAACATTATGGTACCTCAATTTAAAGCAGGCAATTTTGATCAGGGCGTGACTGACGGAATCCAGGCCATGATCCAGGTGGTCCGGGGAGAATTCGATGCCGCGCAAGAGAATCGTCGTCACGCACCTCGTTCTAATCCATGGCATTCTAATTTATTCGGTATTATCGTCTTTTTTTTTCTGATCAATATGATTGGCAGAATTCGTCGTCCGCTTGGGGCCTTGTCCGGAGGTATTTTGTTTCCGATCCTGGGTGCCATGTTTTTTAATTTTGGTCTGCTCTGGTGTTTGCTGATGATCCCTGTCGGTGCCATTGGCGGGCTTGTAATGAGCTTTCTGGGATCGCCTCTCAGTTTTAGTTCCACATCTTACCAGAGCAGGCATGACAAAGACTTCTGGATGGGTGGCGGCAGCGGGTTTGGTGGGGGAGGCTTTGGGGACGGTGGTTTTTCAGGCGGCGGAGGTGGTTTCGGGGGCGGCGGCGCCTCTGGAGGATGGTAATCATGAAAAGTTTAGCCCAATTATTTTTGTCTGATCAGGACAGGGAAAAAATTATACAAACCGTCAAGGAAGTGGAACTAAAAACAGCCGGTGAGATTGTGCCGATGGTGGTTTCAAAAAGCCATTCCTATCCCATGGCCGATGTTCTTGGCGCAGTGGCGGTTGCTCTTCCCATTGCCTTGATACTCACTCATTTTTGGGGTGGCTGGTTGTGGATTGGCCATCAGAACATGTGGCTGTTTTTAGGTATTTTTACCGGGTGCTTTATTGTTTTTCATCAAAGTTGTAAACGAATTTTCTGGTTAAAACGTGTGTTTATCTCCCAAAGGGAAATTCAAGAAGAAGTTGAGGAAGCTGCGATTACCTGTTTTTTTCGCGAGGGGCTTTATCGAACTCGCTACGGAACAGGTGTTTTGATTTTTATTTCTGTTTTCGAACGTAGGGTATGGGTTCTTGGCGATTATGGGATCAACAGCAAGGTATCAAAAGATCAATGGGATAAAATCATCCATATCATTACAGACGGGATTCAACACAACAACCAGGCCGAAGCAATTTGCCGTTCAATAAGACAAGCAGGTCTTCTGCTGGCAGCGCATTTTCCCATCCAGCCCGATGATTGCAATGAGTTGGAAAATCTGATTGTAAAAGAAGAATAAGCGGTGAAAATGGTGCTGATTCATAAGCTTTTAAGGAATTAATGCAATGGATAAAATTTTTCAGATCAAACCTATCATAATGGTATTGTTAACATTTTTATTAACAATGAATCCAGGCCGTCAGGCTATGGCAGGGCAGGATTTTGCCGGGCAGATACTGCGACTGCAAGGATCTGTTGAGATCATCCGGGACGGAAAAACAATGGCTGGCTCAGCCAATTTTAAGATTTACCCGCTGGATGAAATCAGAACCGGTCCGGAAAGTATGGCAGAATTGCTTTTCCAGGATGGTTCCTCTCTTCATATGGGGCCTGACAGCAGGCTTGATTTAACCCAATACCGATTCAGCCTGACAGAAGACAAGCCCTCTTTTATTGCAAGGATGGCTAAAGGATTGTTCATTTATGTGTCCGGCGCCATCAGCAAAGTCCACCCCGGGGCTGTAAAGTTTGATACGCCCGAGGCAACCATTGGCATCAGGGGAACCAAACTTTTGATTAAAATCTTAGGATCAAAAATTGATTCTATTACCAGAACTGGCTCTGAATCAGACGCTGATGGGAAGACGGTTGTTATTCTGTTCAAGGACCCCAATGGGAATGTCGGCAGGGTCATTATTTCAAATTCCCGGGGCTGGCAAACCTTGGACAAAGAACAGTATGCTGTTATGGTAAATCAGGATAAAATCCCTTCAGAGCAGGTATTTGTGGATAGAGAAACCCTGGAAAAGATGATCCCGTCATTTTTGTATCCCTTTGTTTTTGAAGATTACAAAACTCCGCTGGGATATACGCCAGAAGACCCCCTCTTGTTGGACAATCTGAACGATAATTCTATAAAGCCGGATAATGGCAAGCCTGTTTCCGTTTCTGCGCCCTAACCCGGATATTTCATGAAATATCCGGGCTGATGTGAGGCTATCCAATAAAACTGGGTAGCAGATCCTGGTTGACCAGGTGGTTAAAAGCTCCGGACTGAACAAGGTCCTGGGCTTTTTTTATGTCCGGGGAAAAGTAGCGGTCCTGATCATAAAAGGCCACAACATTACGGATTATGGCTTTGGCTTGTTCCAGCAGGGGTGATGTTTTAAGGGGTCTGCGAAAATCGATGCCCTGACAGGCTGCAAGCAGTTCAATGGCAACGACGCCTGCGGTGTTGTCAGCCATTTCCGAAAGTCGTCTGGCCGCAAAGGTGGCCATGGACACATGGTCTTCCTGGTTGGCAGAGGTAGGCAGGCTGTCTACGGATGCAGGATGGGCAAGGGATTTGTTTTCACTGGCCAGAGCAGCTGCTGTTACCTGGGCGATCATAAAGCCTGAATTGAGTCCGCCTTTTTCAACCAGGAACGGGGGGAGTTTGGACATATGGGTGTCAATGAGCAGGGCCATCCTGCGCTCGGAAAGAGCACCGATTTCAGCAATTGCCAGGGCCAGGTTGTCGGCAGCCATGGCAATGGGTTCAGCATGAAAGTTACCCCCGGAAATAATGTCATTTTCTTTGGAAAACACCAGGGGATTGTCTGATACAGCATTGGCTTCAGTGGCAATGACCTGGGCGCTATTTCGGATCTGGGTCAGACAGGCCCCCATGACCTGGGGCTGACAGCGCAGGGAGTAAGGGTCTTGAACCGCTTCGCAGCCTTTGTGGGAAATTTCGATTTCGCTGTGATCCAGAAGGGTTCGAAAGCAGGCAGCCACATCAATCTGGGTTTTATGGCCGCGCACCTTGTGAACAAGCGGATCAAAGGGCCGGCGACTGCCCCGGGCCGCATCAAGGCTTAAGCTTCCTGCAACCATGGCAGCAGCAAACAGGTCTTCAGCAGCAAAAAGTCCTTCCAGGGCAAAGGCTGTGGAGGCCTGGGTGCCGTTTAACAGGGCCAGCCCCTCCTTGGGGCCAAGGGTGATGGGGGATAACCCTGCCATTGTTAAAGCCTGAAGGCCAGGCAGGCGTTGTCCGTTATGATGGGCCTCTCCTTCGCCCAGGAGCACGGTGCTCATGTGCGCCAGGGGGGCAAGATCTCCGGAAGCGCCCACAGACCCTTTCTGGGGTATGCACGGATAAACCTTGGCATTCACCAGTTGTATCAGGGCGTTGATCACTTCAAGCCGTATGCCTGAATACCCCCGTGCCATGCTGTTGATTTTGAGTACCATCATCAGCCGGACGGTTGATTCTTTCATGAAAGCGCCCACACCTGCCGCATGAGAAAGGACAATGGATTGCTGGAGATGCTCAAGCTCGTCGTCCGGAATAATGGTATTGGCCAGCAGGCCGAACCCGGTGTTGATGCCGTAAATCACCCGCCCCTGTTTGATCACATTCTTGACCGTATTGACCGAGGCATTGATTTTTGCCTTGCATCTGTTTTTCAATTTTAATTTAACCGGTGTTCTGGCAATTAATCGAAGCTGTGCAAGGGTGAGTTTGCCCGGAAGGATTTCTATCTCAGGGATCATGGTCATATATCCTGTAAAAGCGGTTGATTACCGGTTGCAGCCATGAGCTGCAAGAAGTATGAAATAAGAACATTATCTGATCAGACTGTATATATAAATGAATACTAAGGCAAGCCCAATCTGTCTGTCATAAGGACCGCAAATATTATAAAGTGAACCAAATTACTTGCCCTTTGACTCATCTACTGCGTTGCATCAAAGGCCCAATAGGCCTGCTATTGAACCTTTGATGCGCCTTGTATATGAGCCAAAGTTCGGCGTAATTTCTGTTCACTTTATTTCATCTGCGGTCCTAAACGACTTGTACGGGAAAGCTTCGAGTGTTAGTATTGTTGAACAATGACCCGTTCTGATCCATCAGGGTATCTGACACCTATAACTTAAGGGAGAGTTATATGTTACACAATGACCAGATAGCCAAAGTAATGAAGATTCGACTTGATGATGCCCTGCCTGAGCCGGCAGAATTTGAAAAAGGAATCCGCCGTGCTCCGGACCGGGGTTTCCGGTTGAGCCAGAGTCAAACACAAACTGCTTTAAAAAATGCGTTGCGCTATGTTCCGGAACAGCACCATTGTGTTCTTGTGCATGAATTTTTAAATGAACTCAAGACGTTTGGCCGTATTTACGCCTACCGGTATCGTCCCAATGGTTTAATAAAGGCCAGGCCCATTCATGAATATCAGTCAAACTGTCTGGCCGGCAAGGCGTTTCAGCTGATGATCGACAACAATCTGGATTTTGATGTGGCCCTGTATCCCTATGAGCTGGTAACTTATGGGGAGACCGGCAGCGTCTGTCAGAACTGGCTGCAGCTGCGGCTGATCAAAAAATATTTGCAGGCCATGACCGACCATCAAACCCTGGTTGTACAGTCAGGCCATCCTTTGGGCCTTTTCCACTCAAGTCCGGACAATCCCCGGGTCATTATCACCAACGGGTTGATGGTGGGACTTTATGATAATCCGGATGACTGGGAAATTGCAGCCCAGATGGGAGTTTCATCCTATGGACAGATGACAGCCGGAGGCTGGATGTATATCGGGCCCCAGGGGATTGTGCACGGGACATACAACACCCTTCTCAATGGTGGCCGCAAAATGTGCGGGGTATCCAAAACAGGCAATCTTAGCGGTCTGCTCTTTGTGAGCTCAGGGCTTGGGGGCATGAGCGGGGCCCAGCCCAAGGCGGCCAGGATTGCCGGGGCGGTTTCCATTGTTGCTGAAGTGGATCTTTCCAGAATTCAAACCCGTCAGCACCAGGGCTGGGTGGATGTTGTTTCTTCTGATCTGGATGAGATCCTGAAAATTGCCAGAAAGAGTCTGGCAGAAAAACACAGCCGTTCCATTGCCTATCACGGCAATGTGGTGGATCTGCTCGAATATCTGGCGAAACAAAAATTCCCGGTGGATCTGCTCAGCGACCAGACCTCCTGCCATGTGGTGTACGATGGGGGGTATTGTCCCCAGGGAATTGATTTTAGCGAGCGTACCCGGCTGCTGGCCACAGACAGAAAGACTTTCCGGCTGCTTGTGGACAAAAGCCTGAAACGGCACTATGCTGCCATACAAGAATTGTCCCGGCAGGGGGCTTATTTTTTTGATTACGGCAATGCGTTTTTAAAAGCAGTTTTTGATGCCGGGGTGACTGAGGTGGCCAAAAACAAGAAGGATGCCAAAGACGGGTTTGTCTTTCCTTCTTATTTTGAAGATATCATGGGACCGATTTTTGACTATGGTTACGGGCCTTTTCGCTGGGTGTGCCTAAGCTGCGATCCTGAAGATCTTGATAAAACAGATCTTGCGGCCATGTCCTGTATTGATCCGGATTCAAGAAGTTACGACCGTGACAATTATATCTGGATTAAAGAAGCCAAAGCCAATGCACTGGTGGTGGGCAGTCAGGCCCGGATTCTTTATTCAGATGCTCGCGGACGGTCGGCAATCGCCAGCAAATTTAATGAAATGGTACGCAATGGCGAGGTCGGACCGATCATGCTGGGCCGGGATCATCATGATCCGGGCGGCACTGATTCTCCGTTCAGGGAAACTGCCAATATCAAGGATGGCAGCAATGTGTGTGCAGATATGGCCACCCATTGTTTTGCCGGTAATGCTGCCCGGGGAATGTCGCTTGTAGCACTTCACAACGGCGGTGGAACCGGAATCGGAAAAGCCATCAACAGCGGTTTCGGCATGGTGCTGGATGGCAGTTCCCGGGTGGATGAAATTTTGCGCAGTGCCATGTCCTGGGATGTCATGGGTGGTGTGGCCCGGCGCAACTGGGCAAAAAATCCCAATGCCATACAAGTGGCCATGGCTTATAACCGGGACAATCCAAACAAGGACCAGATCACCATTCCCTTTCAGGCAGATGAAAATCAGGTGGAAAAGGCAGTGGCTGCCATGTTCTCAAAATTGGATCAATAGAGGGCTTAAAAAATCAAAATGACACAACAACTCTTTTATAATGCAAACATATACAGCCCAATGGATAAAGGCAGGCCTTTGTCCGGAAAAGCCCAGGGAGAGCTGGCCTTTTTTTTTAAGGGCGCTTTGCTGGTTGAAAACGGCCTGATTGCAGCCGTGGGGGATGGGCAAGCGGTTCGGGCTGCTGCCCAGGCAATGGGTGAGGTGGACAAGACCGATTGTGAGGGCAGATGCATGGTGCCCGGGTTTGTTGATCCCCATACCCATATGTGCTTTGCAACTCTGAGAGAAGCTGAATTTTCCCTGCGCATGCAAGGAACCCCCTATCTTGAAATCCTCAGGCAGGGCGGCGGCATTCTTTCTTCTGTAAAAGCAGTTGCTGCGGCCAGTGACCATGAACTATATCTTAACACCTTGAGACATGTGCACACAGCGCTCAGGCTTGGGACCACCACGTTGGAGGTCAAAAGCGGGTATGGTCTGGATACGGAAAATGAATTAAAAATGTTAAGGGTCATCAACCAGGTTGCCCAGGATACCCCCCTTGATATTGTGGCCACGTTTATGGGTGCCCATGCCGTGCCCGAAACATATAAAACCGATTCGGACGCATTCATCACCATGGTGATTGAACAGATGTTGCCAAAGGTTAAACAACAGGGGATTGCCAGGTTTTGTGATGTGTTCTGCGAGACCGGGGTGTTTACCCTGGACCAGAGTCGTCGGTTGCTTTTGGCTGCCCAGGCAATGGGGTTTGGGATTAAGCTTCATGCTGATGAGGTGACCGATCTTGGCGGGGCAGGGCTTGCTGCTGAACTTCAGGCCTGTTCGGCAGATCACCTGCTTGCTGCAAGCCGTGCAAACATCAATGCCATGGCCAAAGCCGGTGTGATTGCTGTCCTGCTTCCGGCGACTGCTTATAGTTTACGAAAACCATATGCCAGGGCTCAACTGATGATTGAAAACAAGGTTCCTGTGGCCCTGGCAACCGATTGTAACCCAGGATCAAGTTTTACAGAATCCATGCAGTTTGTCTTTGGCCTTGCTGTTCTCAATATGCAGATGTCTGTGGCCCAAGCTTTGACAGCCGCCACCTTGAACGCAGCCTATGCCGTCAACATGGCAGACAGGGTCGGCAGCCTGGACAAGGGAAAGCAGGCAGACTTTCTGCTTCTGGAAGGGGATTCTCCGGCTATCCTTGCCTATCATGCCGGAGTATCCTCTGTGGTAAAGGTATATAAAAAAGGAAAGCCGGTATAAACAAAAAGTTCGGCTCGGCCATCTATAAAAGTACAGGTGCCAGGTATATAAAAAAGAAAAGCCCATATAAAGAAAAAGAGGTTAAACACCAGGGTTATCTGAGGCGTTTTAATTGATAAAAAATTGATCTGTTTTCCAGGAGAGTGCCATGAAAAAGATAGTGGAATGTGTGCCCAATTTTTCTGAGGGAAGAAATGAGAAAACCATTGCTCTGATCAGCAGCGCCATTGAAAATACCATCGGATGCACTCTTCTGGACGTTGATGCAGGCAAATCTGCCAATCGAACTGTCTTTACCTTTGTCGGAGATCCTGACAGCGTGATTGAAGGTGCGCTGGCTGCGGCCCGGGTGGGGGCGCAATGGATTGATATGCGCCATCATAAAGGAGAACACCCCAGGTTTGGCGCCATGGATGTCTGCCCGTTTATACCGGTTTGCAACGTAACCCTGGAAGAGTGTGTCAATATTGCAAAGCAGTTTGCAAAAAAAGCAGCACAAGAATTAAAGGTGCCGTTTTATTTTTATGAAGCAGCCGCACAAAAAGCATATCGCCGCACATTGTCAGATCTGCGCAAAGGAGAGTATGAAGGGCTGGCGGTCCGGCTGAAAGATCCGAAATGGCAGCCTGATGCCGGTCCGGCCCAATTTGTACCGACCTGGGGGATTACTGCCACGGGTGCCCGCAATTTTCTGGTTGCCTATAATGTCAATATTCTGGGGACATCCAACCAGGCTCATCGCATTGCCCTGAATCTGCGCGAGGCTGGCCGGGGGGAAGATGAACCCGGCAGGCTGGGAGAGGTAAGGGGAATGGGCTGGTTTGTCAAAGAGTACAATATGGCCCAGGTAACGGTCAATCTTCTTGATTATAAGGTTACCCCCATTCATGTTCTGTTTGAGGAGGTCAAAAAAGAAGCAAAGTCCCTGAATCTTGGGGTGGCAGGCTCCCAGATAGTCGGTCTTGTGCCGCTTGAACCGCTTTTGATGGCAGCACAGTATTATATTGAAAAAGAAAATCTGTTTATTTATGAACAGGACCAGAAGATACGGCTGGCAATTGAACGTCTGGGTCTTAATTCTGTCGCACCATTTGTTGCCCAGGATAAAATTATTGAATACCGGGTGGCTGAAAAACCAGTTGAGCCTATGGCCGGATCAACAGTCCGAAACTTTATCCAGGAGGTTGCCGCCCGTTCCACTGCACCAGGCGGCGGCTCTGTGTCAGCAGCCATGGCTGCAATGGGGACGGCCCTGGGTTCCATGGCGGCAAAACTCACCCATGGGGTTCGAAAATTTGAAACAGTACAGTCGCATATGCAAAAAGCCATTCCTGTGCTGCATGAACTGACCCGGCAGCTGATCCCCATGATTGATGCCGATACTTTGGCCTATAATGCATATATGGAAGGGGTGCGTATGCCACAGGCCACCCCGGCACAGATAAAAGCACGCAATGACCGGATGCAGGAAGGGCTTAAAGATGCCATCCAGGTGCCTCTGGACACCATGCGTCTGGGCGACACGGCCTGGGACAGCCTGTGCATTGTTGCAAAATATGGCAATCCTGCATCCTCGTCTGATATCAAGGTTGGGGCAAAAGCGCTGGAAACCGGTATCTGGGGGGCTTATCAGAATATTTTGATCAACATGGCCGATATCCAAGATGCCGGATATCAACAAAAAGTTCTCCAGGAGGCTGAGACGATTGTTGTTCAGGCACAAAAAAAATGTGCCCGGATCCTGGAGATTTTAAATTGAATTTAAACAACCCGTATGGTAATCAAAACTCTTGGGTAAGCGCTCATTGCTTTTATCAAAGGAAAACTGCAAACCTGGTTAAATGACATCAATTAAATGACATCAATTAAATGACATCAATGGAAAATAAAAACAAAGCCAGACCATCAGATTTTTTTGACAATCAATTAATGGCGTGTCATGAATGCGATCTTCTGCATCACATCATCCCGGTTCCTGCCAGGGGAAAAGCCCTTTGTGCCAGATGTGGGGCCTTGTTATACAGATATATTCCCAACAGCATTGAAAAGTCACTGGCATTGTACTTGACCGCATTTATGTTTCTGATCATGACCCATGTGTTCCCGTTTATGTCCCTGAACCTGAACGGCCGTATCCAGGAAAACCATTTTCTTTCAGGGGCCATGACCCTCTACCGCATGGGCATGGGTGAAGTAGCGGGCCTGGTCTTTGCGACAAGTGTTCTTTTTCCTTTTTTGACCATAATGGGGATGCTTTATATTCTTGTTCCGATAAAACTGGGGTACCGTCCCTGGAAAATCGGCCAGGCTTTTCGTATGGTCAGATCCCTGATACCCTGGAGCCTGACTGCAGTCTTTATGCTGGGCGTTTTGATTGCTGTTGTTAAACTGCTGGATCTTGCAACGATCATTCCGGGCATTGCTTTGTATTCGTTTATAGGACTGATGCTGGCCTTGACTGCAGCCCAGGTCTGCCTGGACCCGCGTGTGATCTGGCTGCCTGCAGGCAGTGTGCCTCTGAAAGGCTATGCCGGCATCACGGCGATTGAACAGGACTTGATCAGTTGTCATACCTGCTCTCTTCTTGTCCCCAAAACCAATGGCAAGGGGGTATGTCCCCGGTGTGAAACTGCTTTGCACAGTCGGAAAATCAATAGCCTTGCCCGGACCTGGGCGTTGATCTTTGCAGCCTTTGTGCTTTTTTTCCCAGCCAATCTTTATCCGGTGATGACGGTTATTCAATTTGGAAATGGGGTTCCCAATACGATCCTTAGCGGGGTTATTCATCTGATTGAAGGGGGGATGTGGGGGTTGGCGTTTATTATTTTCTTTGCCAGCATTGTTGTGCCGGTTTTAAAATTGATTGTGCTGGGTTTTCTTTTGATCATGATCAAGAAAAAATCTGTCTGGCGTTTCCGGGACCGGACGCTTTTATTTCGTGTCACTGAAATCGTTGGAGCCTGGTCCATGGTGGATATTTATGTGGTGGCAATACTTGTGGGCCTTGTCAATTTTGGTTCTCTGTCAACTATTCGGCCCGGTATCGGCATCGTCTTTTTTGGGGCGGTGGTGGTCATTACGATATTTGCAGCCCACAGTTTTGACCCCAGACTGATCTGGGATAATACAAAAAGGTTAAAATGAAGGATATTGATACCCAAACAGACACGTGTGTTCCTGCTCCTGTTATCAAAAACAGTTCCTGGCCCTCTCTGGTATGGCTGATCCCTTTGATTACGGCCTGTATAGGCGGGTGGCTTATTTTCAAGACAGTTTCAGAAAGAGGCCCCAGGATTGAAATAACCTTCAAGACTGCAGAGGGGATCGAAGCCGGCAAAACAAAGATCAGGTACAAGGAGATCGAGATCGGTGCTGTTGATGCCGTGGAATTCAGCCCGGATTTTTCATCTGTCATTTTAAAGGCAAACATGAGAAAAGAGGCGGCCTCGTTCCTCGGTCGTGGAACACGATTCTGGGTGGTAAAACCCCGTCTGAGCCTGCGTGAAGCAAGCGGTTTGAGTACTTTGTTGTCCGGCGCTTATATTGAAATTGAGCCGGGTGAGGGGGCCATGCAGACACGTTTTGATGGCCTGGATAAACCCCCGGTGGTCAGAGCGGGCGTGGATGGAACAAAAATCATGCTCCTGGCCGGGAAACTTGGGTCTGTTGATACGGGCTCCCCTGTTTACTACCAGGGAATTCTGGCCGGTGAGATCCTTGGGTGGGAATTGGGCAATGATCGAAAAAGCATTTTTATTCATGCCTTTATCAGGGCACCCTATAATAAAATCATCAAGAGCAATACCCGGTTCTGGAATATCAGCGGGATGGATGTTTCCGTCGGATCAGAAGGGGTCAGTGTGCATACCGAATCACTCGAGTCCCTTCTCTATGGGGGGATTGCCTTTGAGACGCCCGATATCGTCGGTGGCCCGGTAACGCAAAATGTGGAAGGACTGGTTTTTACCCTGCACAATGATTATAAGCATATCCATGAATCTGCATTCATAAAAAAGATTGCTTTTCTACTCTTTTTTGAAGGGTCTGTCCGGGGCCTTAATGTCGGTGCACCGGTTGAATTCAAGGGGATTAAGGTTGGAATGGTGAAAGATGTGCGACTGGAGTTCAATAGTAAGGACAACACCTTCAGAATTCCGGTTCTGATCGAGATCGAACCTGAACGCGTTATCTCACAGGATTTACAACTGGTTTCGTCTTTTCCTCAGACCTTGAATCTTCTGGTTGAGCAGGGCTTGCGGGCCCGGTTACAAACCGGCAGTCTGCTCACCGGACAATTGTATGTTGAACTGGACATGCATCCGGATACACCGATCCGGCTGGTGAACGCAGACAGCCCTTTTCCTGAACTGCCCACCATTCCGGCTAACCTGGAGCAGATGACCACATCTGTTAAGCGTATTCTTGACAATATGGAAAAAATGGAAATTGCAAAAATCGGGACAGAACTTTTAAAGACCCTTCAAGGGGCAAATAAATTGATTCACAAGCCCGAACTGGAACAGGCAATGGAGGATTTTCAAAAATCTTTGCATCTGTTATCAATGGTTTTGCATAAACTGGATCAGCACGTTGAACCGGTTGCGGTAAATTTGGAAAATGCGATTGGGGCAGGGCGCAAGACCCTTGAAAAAGCGCAAATTACATTGGGTCTGATCGATGACGTACTTGAACCGGGATCTCCTCTTCAATACAGATTTATTGAGCTTTCCACAGAAGTGGAGGAAATGGCCCGTTCCATACGCATTCTGGTGGACATGCTAGAGCGAAATCCCAATGCCGTTATTTTTGGCAAGACTATTCCAGGAGAAAAATAATGAGGGTGTTTAGTACAATCATTCAGCGACTTTTAATTTTTACACTGGCAGGATGCTTTTTGTTGGGTTGTATTGCAACAACGCCTGCTGTTTCCACTCGGTTTTATGTTCTCACACCTGTTGATCCTGCGGCACCTTCCATGCGTGAGCCAGATCAGGCTTTTCCATTATCCATACAGATAGCTGCGCTTCGGTTGCCCCAGTATCTGGAAAAACCCCAGATTGTTACCCGGAGCGGCAGCAATCAGTTGGAACTGGCTGAATACCATCAATGGGGAGGCAATCTTCGGAAAAATATGATTCACGTGCTGGCCCAAAATTTTTCACAGCTTCTGGCCACGGCGGATATTTGTATGGCCCCTTTTCAGCCTGCATCACCTCCTGTTTTTATAATTGAACTGGAGGTGATGCAATTTGAGGCTGATGCCGGAGGTAAGGCAAGGCTTTGGGCCCAGTGGCGGCTCTTTCGGGGAACGGATAAAAAAAATTTGACCACCCGGATAACCCGGTTGGTCAGTGCGGTGGGCACATTGGATTATGAGCACAGGGTATCAGCCATGAGTGGGCTTTTAGCCCAGTTAAGCCGCATCATTGGCCAGGAGATCCTGATTCATGTCTCCCAAAACCCAGGTTCCATGAAATAATTTGGAGGCTGCATCAATAGTGACGCGTATTTTAAGACAGGTTTTAATCCTGGTGCTTTACTTTCTGCTTTTTTCAGGATCGGGTCTGGCTGATCAGAAAGAGACTGGGTTAAATATCATGGAAGAGGTTTTCAAACGCCATGAATTGTTTCCTTTTTCTTATGAGGAGCAGACCATGATTATGACCGATAGCGCAGGCAATCAGGACGTTCGGAAGGTGCGCCAGTTTTTGCGGGTGGAAGCCGATAAAACCGTTAAGTACCTTTTGGTTTTTGATAATCCCACCGAGATCCGGGGGGTTGCCATGCGTGTGATCCAATACCCCGATGGTCTGGTCGAAAATGCAATTTTTCTGCCTGCTTTTGGAAAAGAACTTGCCACGGATCATGGTAAAAGTCAGGCCAGCTATCTTTTGGGCACTGATTTTGCCCTGGAAGATGTGATCAAAACACTAGCAGATTTTCAGTATGTGCGGCAGGCAGATCAAAAGATCGCCAGAATCGATTATTTTGTTGTTGATGCTTTCCCTTTGAACCAGGCGGTTCAACAAAATTCAGGCTATAGCAGGCAAAGGCATTTTATTGGTCAGGATAATTTTTTTATTGTCCGCACGGATTACTTTGACCGGAGCGGTCGTCTTTTCAAGCGCCTCAGCAGGCATGACTTGAACAAAATGACTCAACAGATGTGGCGGGCCAATATGATTCTGATGGAAAACTTCAGAGAATCACATACAACATTAATAAAAATTGATCGCAGAATTTTTTCCGGCGATTATGTACCATCACATATATTCACCCGGTCCTGGCTTCAAGAAAATCAGCATATCCAAGGGGCTGACAACCGTTTTTTGTCCCAGGCCTTTGGGCGTATCCATAAACCCTCGGAGGACAAGACCGAGATTATCATGGGGAACTGATTATGTTTTTCCGATTTCTTATGCTGGGAGCAAACCACCGTTTGGGCGTTGGCCTTTTTTTGTTGCTGGTGACCTGTTTTGCTGGATCAGGTTTGTTTGACCTTAAATTTGATACGGGTTTTCAGAACCTGATACCCGATTCCCATCCGGATAAACAGATGTATGAGCAAATTGCAAGAGAGTTTGGCTCAGACAAACAAACCATTGTATATGTCCGGGATCAGGACCTGTGGACCAAAGAGAAACTGGCTGAATTGGAAAAATTGCACCATGCCCTGGGCAAACTTGAGTTTGTAAAACGGGTGGATGATCTTTTTACGTTGCGCAGCATTCGCGGCTCAAAAGAAAAAATTAATTCGCGGATCATTCTGGCCCAGGGCCCAAAAGATCAGGCAGCGATTGATCAGGCAAGGGCTGATGCATTGTATAATCCTCTTATTGTCGATAATTTCATCTCCCGGAATGGTACGGTGACCGCTTTGCAGGTTTCCATACATTCGGATATCAGTGAAACGATTTCCGATGAGCAGATCCATCAGGAACTTGAGCAGGCTGTTGCTGATGCCAGGCTGGTTTTCCAGGAAGTTTTTCAGGTTGGTCCCCAGAGAATTCATGCGGAATTAAAAACTATTCTTCTGGCGGATCTCAAACGATTGGGGCCCTTGTCGGCATTTGTGCTGGTGATGGCTGTTCTCTTTTTTCTTCGCAGCGGGTTTGCCGCCATAGTCCCTCTGGTGACATCAGGTTTAAGTATCGTATGGACCTTTGGAATGATGGGATGGACTCACATTCCCCTTAATCTTTTAAGTGCAATGTTGCCCACGCTGATTGTGGTGATCGGTTCCACTGAGGACACCCACATGATCTGTTCGTATTTGAACGGGGTATCCCAGGTTAAAAAAGACCATCGTGTTTTTGCCACGGGTGTTATGATGAAACACCTTGGGGTACCGCTGCTGCTGACTATTCTAACCACGGCCATGGGATTTGCCGGCAATATCTTCAGCAGCATGCAGATTATTCAAAGTTTTGCTGTGGCATCCACCTTTGCTATCCTGGCAAACGGTTTGATTACCCTGCTGTTTGTTCCGATGGTATTGTCAATTGCCGGGCCTTGCCAGGTCCGAATTTTTAAGGGGCCGGACAAGGTTACAGGCTTGCCGGGTATATTTGTTCGAATGTTTGGTTTTACCAGGCAGCGGTTTTCCCGATCAATTTTACTGGCCACTGGAATTCTTTGTGTTTTTTTTGTGTACCAATGTTCCAAACTATATGTAACCAACGATCCTTTGTCTTATTTTCAAAAAGACCTGCCGCTTATTCAGGACTCCCGGCGGATTAATCAGGACCTGTCCGGCGTCAATGTCTTTTTTATTACGCTGACGTCTGAACAGGACATGGCGTTTCAAGAACCGGTAAATATTGAAAAACTGGTCAGGATTCAGAACTTTCTAAAAAAACAGGGAATATTTGATATGAGCATATCCATGGCAGATCATTTATCCTTGATTAATCAAGAATTTTATGGGGGAGATCGTGATGCCTTCAAGGTGCCGGACAGGCCCGAGCTGGTGGCTCAATATCTGCTTTTTTTTCACCGCAGGGATCTGGAAAAGTACCTGAGTTATGATTTTCGACGGGCCACTATTCTTGTCCGCCACCATGTCAGCGATTCAAGCAGCTTAAACCAGCACATACGGGAACTTAAGGAAATGGTATCCAGCGTTGCCGGGGAAAAAATGAAGGGATATGTTGTCGGTGAAAACCTGATGATCAATGCGGCGGCAGAAGACCTTATGGTCGCACAGGTTAAATCCCTGGGCGTTTTGCTGTTCGTGATCTTTTTGATTACATCCTTTATCTTCACCTCATTTAAGGGCGGGTTTATTTCTCTTATTCCCAATTTGATTCCCATAATCCTGATGTTCGGTATCATGGGGCTTTTAAAAATTCCTTTGAATCCAGGAACCGCCATGGTGGCTGTGATTGCAATTGGCATTGCGGTGGATGGTACGCTTCATCTATTCTTTCGTTATGATGAACTGTGTCGCCGGACTTCGGACTACGAAGGCGCGGTGTATCAAACGGTCCGGGAAGAGGCCACACCCATGGTTGCCACCAGTTTATCACTGGCATTGGGTTTTGGTATTCTTCTTTTTTCCGATTTTACCATCATCGCCCAGTTTGGTGCTTTGTCAGCGGCTACCATGCTGTTTGCTTTGTTTGCCAATCTGTTGATTACGCCTCTCATTATGACGCGGGTCCGTCTGGTGGGAATGGTTCAGATTCTAACCTTGAAAATGCACAGGGAAGTTTTGGAAAAATGCCAGCTGTTCCAGGGCATGACCAACTTTCAGATGCGCAAGACAATTCTGATATCTGAGCTGAACGAATTTGAAAAAGGGGCTGTGGTGGTCAGGCAGGGGACAAAGGGTCGGAGTATGTATCTGATTTTGTCTGGCAAGGTTGATGTTGTCCGGCAGACAGGGGACCAGGAAAAGAGTGTGGCTGTTTTGACTCCGGGACAGATTTTCGGGGAAATCGGTTTTGTCAGACAAATCCTTCGGACAGCAGATGTTCGGGCTTTGTCCCGTGTGGAATTGCTGAGGTTTGATTACATGAAACTTGAAAAAGACTTAAAACTTTTTCCTTATCTTGTGGCCAGGCTTAACTTTAATATCAGCTGCATTTTAGGAAAACGACTGGCCCAAACCTATGATGTAGGCGAAGACAAAGCATTGCCGGTGGAAGAAAAATATACAGATAGATAAATCAGATTTTCGTGTTGGCCAATGGGGTGTGATTTTTTACTACCCTGTCTTTAAAATATTTCAAAAATTATAAAATTTAGTTTTATTTGTTTTAATAAATAGGGTATGGAAAATAGGGTCTGAAATTAGAACAATAACGAATGTTAATTAATTGAGGGCATTGTCATGGTCTATTGGAGAGAACCGCTTGATTCTGAAGGATTAACCGTTGTCCGGGGTGTTGTTCATATCCTGGAAGAACGATGTAAGGGATGCGGGTATTGCATTGCATATTGCCCCAGAAAAGTGCTTGAGCCTTCCAAAAATTTTAACAGCAGCGGATATCATCCCCCATCGGTGAAAAACGATGATTGCCTGAACTGTGGTTACTGCCAGCATTTATGTCCTGAATTTGCAATTTTTTCAGTTCCGGCAGACTGCAGACAGGATTAAAAATCCCAAACAATATAAATTAGGAAAATTTTTCAGGAATGTTACAACCTTTATTACCAGTACAGGAAAACCCATGAAACCAGCGGTCCTGACAGGCAGGCATTTTATAAACGGTGATGTGGCGTGTGCAGAGGGTGCCATTGCAGCAGGGTGCAGGTTTTTTGGCGGGTATCCCATAACGCCAGCAACCGAAGTGGCCGAGCATATGTCTGAACGGCTTCCCGATGTGGGGGGCACCTTCATCCAGATGGAAGATGAGATTGCCGCCATGACCTCCATTCTGGGTGCGGCATGGACCGGGGTGAAAACCATGACATCAACATCCGGGCCGGGATTCAGCCTGATGATGGAAACCATCGGCCTTGCCGTTGTGACCGAAACCCCCTGCGTGGTGGTGAATGTCCAGCGGGCAGGCCCTTCCACAGGGCTTCCCACCCAGGGTGCCCAGGGAGATATGATGCAGGTCAAATGGGGGTCCCATGGTGATTATGAAATCATTGCCCTTGCTCCGTGTTCTCCCCAGGAGATGTTTGACCTGACCATCACAGCTTTTAATTTAAGTGAACGTTATCGAACCCCGGTGTTCATCATGTCGGATGAAATTGTGGGTCACATGAGTGAAAAAGTGGTGATCCCGAATGCCAGTAAAATCAAAACCATTTCACGCACAAAACCCAAAGGCTCGAAAAAAAATTTCAATCTTTATCAGCCAGGACCCAATGGAGTGGCGCCCATGCCGGCCATTGGAGACGGATACAAGGTTCATGTCACAGGCTTAACCCATAATGAAAAAGGGTATCCGGTCATGTCCGTGGACACCCAGAAACAGATGATGGAAAGACTTGTGGGCAAAATCAGGAACAACCTGGATGACATCATCATGACCGAGCAATATTGGATGGAGGATGCTGATATTGTCATTGTCTCTTATGGCATCTCATCCCGGACCAGCTACACGGCCGTGGACATGGCAAGGGAAAAAGGATTTAAAGTCGGTCTTCTCAGGCTGATCACGGTCTGGCCTTTTCCCGATGCCATGATCAAAGAACTGGCCCAGCGGATGCGCGGATTTATCACCGTGGAGATCAATCTGGGCCAGATCTGCAGGGAAGTGGCACGATGTGCCGGGACCCTGCCGACATTTCTGGCAGGCCATGCCGGTGGTGCGGTCGTACCGCCTGAAGATGTTCTTGCCATATTAAAGGAGAATTTTTAAGCCATGACGGTCAAACATCCCATGGAAGACCTGATCCGCATGGACAGGATTCCCCATATCTGGTGCTCGGGCTGCGGGACCGGTTCTGTTTTCATGGCCACCCTTACGGCTATCAAAGAGTCGGGCATTCCCTACAATGAGTTTGCCATGGTCTCGGGCATTGGCTGTTCCGGCCGGGGGGCAGGGTATATCAACATAGACTCTTTCCACACCACCCATGGCCGGGCCATTCCCTTTGCCACGGGCATTAAAATGGCCAAACCTGATGTGAATGTTATTGTTTTTTCCGGTGATGGTGATCTGTTTGCCATCGGCGGCAACCATTTTATTCATGCAGCCCGGCGGAACATGGACATTACTGTGATCTGTGTCAATAACCTGATCTACGGCATGACCGGCGGCCAGATGGCAGCCACTACACCCCACAATGCCAGATCTTCAACTTCGGCTTCAGGCAATCCTGAGACTCCGTTTAATCTGCCGCTTCTGGCCTATGCCGCAGGCGCCAGTTTTGTGGCCCGGTGGACCATGTTGCATTCCCGGGATATTGCTGATGCGGTCCAGCTGGCAATAAACAACCGGGGGTTCTCCTTTATCGAGGTCTTAAGTCCATGTCCCATTAATTATGGCCGGCGCAACAAGGAAAAAGCACTCCAGACCCTGCAGAACTATCATGATCACACCATCATCAAAAACAATGCCGATCTTTTTGAGCTGGACATTGATTTTAAGCAAGGGGTTGTGCTGGGCAATTTTATCAATAAGGCAAGACCATCCCATGATGAACAATACAGCAGGATCTATCATGCCGAGGTCAATTAAGATGAAACAGGTCAAGAGCAAACAGGCAAATAAAAATCAGATGGCAGTAAAACAACAAATCATTGTCACCGGGTTTGGCGGGCAGGGCATTGTCATGGCAGGCCGGATTCTGGGAATGGCGGCTGCCTTAAAAGATGATAAGGAAAGCACCCTGGTGCAGTCATACGGTCCCGAGTCCCGGGGCGGGGCCTGCTGTGCCCAGGTAGTGATTTCTGATACCATGATCCAGTATCCTTATATTCTGACCCCGGATATTCTCATCTGCATGTCCCATACTGCCTATGAAAAATACCGGGAATCATTAAAACCAGAAGGTTTTTTGCTCACGGACAAGGATCTTGTTCAGGCAAGGACGGACCGGGATTATTTTGCCATACCTGCCACCCGCATGGCCGAAGAGCTGGGGCGTAAGATGATGGCCAACATCATCATGGTCGGCTTTGCCACCGCCGTGACCGAACTGGTTTCCAAAGAGGCTGCAGTTTATGCGGTCACCACATCCGTACCCAGGGGAACCGAAGAGATGAACATCAAAGCCTTTGACAAGGGTTATGATTATGGCAAATCCCTGCTCAAGGGCAGGGCGCAAAAAGCATCCGGCAGAACAGGGGCCAGGCAATGAAACCGGTAAAACAATGAAGCCGATAAAACTATGAAGCAGGTAAAACAATGAAACGCGAAAAAGACAGACTCTTCAGGGTCATGATTATCGGTGCCACGCCATCGGGTATTTTTGCGGCAAACAAGCTTGGTGAGCTGGGTATACCCGTCACCCTGGTGGACAGCGAACCAGATCTTGATCAAAAACTGGCAAAAGAGCAATACCGGCTAAAGTCAGGCATGCCACTGAATCATGCCCATCGGCCCGGCCTGATCCGAATCATGAGAAATCCGTCCATCCGCTGCATTCTTCCGGCGACGGTGGAGTCTATCAAACACAATACCCAGGGATTTAGAGTCAGGCTTTCCTGTCAGCAGACGTTTATCGATCCTGACAAATGCACCCTGTGCGGTAACTGCATCAAAGCCTGCCCGGTCTTTGTGAGCAGCGATAAGAAAGCTGTGCATGCCGCAAGCCGCCAGACTCTTCCCGGCCGGGTGGTCATTGATAAACACAACCAGCCTTTGTGCAGTTCAAGTTGTCCATTGGGGGTGAATGTCCAGGGGTATATGGCCCTGACAAAAGAGGGCAAATATGAAGAGGCGCTGAATCTGATCCGGGAAAAAAACATTCTGCCCGCCATCTGTGGCCGGGTCTGCACCCATCCCTGCGAGGCCCAGTGCCGCAGAAATGATCTGGAAGGGGCAGTCTCCATCCGGTCAATCAAACGGTTTCTGGCTGATTTTCAAGCCGGTTCCGGGTCTGAAAAACCAGAAGCAATCTCTCAGTTTGGCAATGCAAAATTTGCCGTGATCGGCTCAGGTCCAGCCGGAATCGCTGCAGCCTGGGAACTGGTTAAAAACGGTTGCAGTGTCACCATGCTTGAAAAAGAAAAAATGGCTGGCGGTCTTCTCCGGTATGGCATTGGTCCTCACCGTCTGC
>JBDRPM010000061.1:0-55367 GCA_043827005.1 Pseudomonadota bacterium
AAAAAAAGACATCTCTGCTTTTTCTCTTTTTCATGAGTTTCGTCATTTTGGTTACAGTTATGAACATATCGGCAATCAGATCAGACAGGAACAGCCCTTTATTGTAGGAATTTCTTCATTATTTACCGCTTACGCTGACCAGGCCGTAAAAACCGCCCAGGCCATCAAAAAATTTTATCCTCAATGCCTGATTGTCATCGGAGGACACCATCCCACAATTTTTCCAGAAACTGTTTTAGACTGTGACTGTAAAGATTTTGTCATCCGGGGAGAAGGGGAACTCCCCATGGCAGAGCTATGCAGGGCCTTAACACAGGAAAAAGACATAAAAAAAATCCCGGGCCTGTGTTTTAAAAATCAAACAGGGTATCACATCTGTGATCCTTTCTGGGCATCGGATTTAGCAGACCTGCCCGGCCCGGCCATGAATTTAATCAATTATGATTTTTACCAGAGAAACAAACGAATCTCAACTGCAATTGTCTCCTCCAGGGGTTGTCCCATGCAGTGCTCCTATTGTTCTGTGTCTGCCACCTCTTCCCATGGTGGGTACCGGCAGCGCCCGGTCAATGATGTGGCCCAGGAGATTGAAACTCTTTTAAAGGCACATGATGTCGGTTTTATTGATTTTGAAGACGAAAATCTGTGTCTGGACAAATCCTGGTTTTTTGCTCTTTTCAACCGGATAACGCCCCTGCTTTCAGAAAAAAACATTGAACTTCGTGCCATGAACGGACTGTATCCGCCATCGATTGATGAAGATATTGTTCAGATGATGCACTCAGCCGGATTTAAAACACTGAATCTTGCTCTGGGATCCACATCCACAGAACAATTAACCAAATTTAAACGAAACCATGTGGGACATGCGTTTGAAAAGGCGTTAACCCTTGCCGGTCAATATGGTCTTGAATGCGTTTCCTATCTTATCGGGGCAGCTGTCGGCCAGACTGCAATCAGTTCACTGGCTGATCTGCTTTATCTTGCATCCAAAAGAACGTTGATCGGGTTTTCAATTTTTTATCCTGCTCCCGGCAGCCTGGATTATGCCAAATGCCAGGACAGGCATCTGTTGCCTGAACATTTTTGCCAGATGCGCTCCACAGCTTTGCCCATTGAAGATACCACAACCCGGCTCCAGGCTGTTACCCTGTTAAGATTAACCAGGATTTTAAATTTTATGAAAGCCCTTATGGATATGGATGGTTGCCTGCCCAAACCTGAAAAATTTTCCTGGCGCAAAATGAATGTGGCCCATGATCGAACCACACTTTCCAAAAAAATACTTCAAGGATTTTTATTTGATGGGATCATCCGGGGTGTCATGCCTGACGGAGAAATTTATCAACAGCAGATTGACCAGGATTTAGCACATCAATTTGTTCTGAAAATAAAACAGATTCAGATCATTGGTGTAAAATGTGTTCATTGACGTGTGAACAGATCAACTGACGGACCATTCTGGCAATATCATCGATCTCCATATCCTTAAAAGCAGAATAAGGAATTTCATCTAAAACCCTTACCGTCATATGGTGTCGACCGCTTATTTTTAACGAATATTTGGGCAATGCCCGGTAACTATTGTTAATGACCATGGGCAGGATCGGCTTTTTCATTTTTTTGGCAAGGATAAAGGCACCGGGTTTAAAAGGTTTAACAAAACCTGTTTCCGATCGGGTTCCTTCAGGGAAGATCATGATGGAAATATTTTGCGTCAATAATTGCTCACACTGTTCCATCATGTTTGCAATACTTTTTTTATCCCCTCTCTTTAATTTTATATATCCGTTTAATACCATGTTCCAGCCAAGAAACGGCAATTTAAAAACCGCTTCTTTGGACACCCACCGCATGGGAAAAAACAGCCGGTAAATTAACAGAATATCCAGTTGGGATTGATGGTTGGATACAATGACATAACTTTTTTTGATGTCCATCTTTCTGCGACCAATGATCTTTACCGACCAGATGGGCACACACCACAGATAAAAAGAGGCCCAGAACGAAGAAAACAGGTTCAAAACAATCAAACGTTGATCAACCAGCATTGATACCAGCCGGATCAGACAGGCAATGGTAAAGAAAAAAACCGAACTTACAGCCACAAAAGCAATATAAACATAAGAAAAGAAAAGCGTTCCAATGTTCTTAAAGTGCATAGGGTGTCAGACTTTCCCATCCATCTTCAGTGACCAGTATGGTCTGTTCAAATTGTGCAGATAACGAACCATCGCTTGTTACTGCGGTCCAATGATCTTCGAGAACATGAAGGTCTCTTTTTCCAAGATTGATCATGGGTTCTATGGTAAACACCATTCCCGGCACAAGAGAAAGACCCTTTCCCCGGGAACCAAAATGCAATATCTGGGGCTGCTCATGAAATTCAATGCCCACGCCATGGCCCACAAATTCTCTGACCACAGAACACCCCTGGGCTTCAGCATACTGTTGAATCGCATACCCCAGATCCCCCAGACGGACACCCGGAGCAACAATCTCAATGGCTCTTTTGAGCGATTCAGCCGCTACAGTGACAATTTTTTTCCCCTGGTCTGTCGGATTCCCGACAAAAAAAGTTTTGCTGGCATCAGCATAATATCCACCCAGTATGGGCGTAATATCGACATTAACAATATCGCCGTCATTTAACACCCGCTCTCCTGGAATACCATGACAGATCACTTCATTCACCGACACACACACACTTTTGGGAAAGCCCCTATATTTTAACGGGGCGGGAATGGCACCTGCCCGGATGGTTTCTTCATGGACAAAGGTATTGATATCCTCAGTTTTAAGACCCGGTTGAATCATCTTTTCCACCTGATCCAGAATAGAGATCAGCAGATCCCCGCATTTTCTGATCCCGTCTATCTGTTCGGGCGTCTTGATACGGATATCATATCGTTTTTTATATTCTTCTTTGATACTCACCTCAATTTTTTTATTCCGGCAGCAGTTTTTATATTTTTCCCCGCTTCCGCACGGGCAGCTTTCATTCCGCCCGATTTTCATCGGTTTTTGTTTCATCTTAATTCTTGCTCCAGAGGATATCCCCACAATGAATGCGTATAGGCATGTGTAATTTCAATGAAAAGCAAATCCCCTGGTCTGGAATGGCCGGACGGAAAATGCACGATTTTATTGGATTCTGTTCTGCCGGTCATTTGTTCGTTATGATCAGGTCCCGGGTCAAATCCATCCCGCTGTTTATGGCTTTTACCTTCAACCAGCACTTTCAAGGTTTTTCCAATCAATGCTTGATTCTTTTTTTCTGTATAGGTATCTTGAATCCCAAGCAGACGGTTCAACCGGTTCATTTTTTCAACTTCATCAATCTGATCAGCAAATTTTGCTGCCGGTGCCGATGACCGGTCTGAATAGGCAAAGGCAAAAACAGAGTCAAATTCAACCTGTTGCATCAGATCCAGGGTATCATTGAAATCATCATCAGTTTCCGAAGGAAACCCCACAATAATATCTGTTGAAAGGGCAATATCCGGGCATTGTGTTTTCAACTCGTTAATCCGGTCTATATATGCTTCTCTGGTATACCCTCTGTTCATTTTCTTAAGAATCCGGTTGGATCCTGACTGCACGGGAAGGTGCAGATGGTTGCACACCCGGTCAAGATCCCGGATCGCTTTGATCAGGTCCATTGACAGGTCTTTGGGGTGAGACGTGGCAAATCGTATCCGCTCAAGACCTTTGATTTCATTTATTCTTGCCAGCAATTGCGGAAAAGAGATCTGATTTTCCCTGCACCCATAGGAATTGACATTCTGTCCCAGCAAGGTCACTTCCTTTACATTGGCCTGGGCCAGCAAGGTGATCTCTTCAATAATACTTTCAGGTGTCCGGCTTCTCTCTTTGCCCCTGACATAGGGTACCACACAATAGGTGCAAAAATTTTCACACCCCTGCATAATGGTGACAAATCTGGATATTTTATTTTCATCAAAAGCAGCAGTATCCGGTTTTGATTCATATATCACATCTGAATCTTCAATGTCCACCACCCGTTCCACTCCGGATAACACAGCATCAATATGCCGGCCGAATCTGGAAAACGCCCGGGTGCCCAGAACAATATTCAGGTGAGCAACCCGATCAAATGCTTTTTCGCCTTCCTGCTGGGCAACACAACCGGCCATAACCGTGACCAGATGGGGATTTTTCTTTTTTATTCTGGCAAACTGACCCAGAAAACTAAAGGCCTTTTCTTCAGCTTTATGCCGGATCGAACAGGTATTGCAGACCACAATGTCTGCTTTGTCCTTATCCAGAGTTTTTTCAAACCCACAGGCATTTAAAATAGCTGCCAGTTTTTCAGAATCATACACATTCATCTGACAGCCGATCGTATGGATATAGGCATATCCGTTAACCTTCATGAAACTTAAAATCCTTACTTAACGCATCAATAATCAGGGTTGCCGTTTCCAGTCTCTCCGGCGCAATGGCCAGCCGGATAAGCCCTTTTGAGACATCTATAGTCGTTGCAATGGCAACACCTTCATAGGCTTCAAAAATAAAACGGATAAATCCTATTTTTGTCTTGTCCACCCAATAATATTTATGAATCGTCTGCATATTTATTGATGAAAAATGAAATTATAGGCTGAATCTTAAAGACCAAACCAGCCTTTAAACATCTGAGTCAATTCTTTGTTCTTTTCATCACTTAATGATCTGGCAAAGACACCCAGCCGAATGGAAATGGTTTTTCCGTTACTCCAGGGCCACCAGGCACACAGCAGCAAATCATCTCGATCGGTCTGAGTGGTAAACAATTCCTGCCCAGGATGCAGGCCACCAAAGAATTTAATGACGATTTTGATGATTTCAGGTGCTTTCTGGAAATTTCCCCCGTCCCAGATATCTCCCATATGCGTTTTAATGATAGCAATAATCGAATCCTGATTGCCTGCATCAAACTCTGCCAGAACGGTTTCAAACCGATCGTCCCACTTCCAGATCAAATGATTTTCAAAAGCTTTATGCAGTTCCCGACTGGTCTTTTCAAGTTTTGACGTATCATAATCCAACATCCTGATGAATTTCCTTTCTTATTAAAATATTTTTAATGATAAAAATACAGCCTACATTAACAGATTCAAATCTTTTTCACCAGTAATTGATCCATATTCTTCACACTTTTTCTTTCTTATCACATTCTTAAGCTTCAACTCAAAGCCATTTTTAATCATTATCATTTATTTGAACAATTTTTGCCCCAAAATACTGCATTAAGGCAATTCAACCCGGATTATTGACTGGTCTGAATTTAATAAAAAAAGGGGCTGACCCGAATATTTTCGGGTTAAAACGGCCAGAACATGGGGATCAGAACAGAAGAACAGACGATAATGATAATGTTTAACGGCATCCCGAGCTTGAGATAATCGGAAAACCTGTATCCTCCCGGACCATACACCAGAAGATTGGTCTGATATCCAATGGGCGTTGCAAAACAGGCGCTGGCGCCAAAACAAATGCCGATGATAAAGGGTTTGGGATTCACACCAAGGGAAAGGGCCGTTGATATGGCAATGGGAAGCAGCAGTACAGCCGTGGCATTGTTGCTTAAAATATGGGTACAGATGCTGGAAAGAAGAATGATCCCGGCCAGGACATGTTCTGGGCCCATGCCGTCAAAAATGCTTAAAAAAAGATCAGCATACAATTTTGTCGCACCGGTTTTCTGCATGGCAAATCCCAGCGCAATGGTTCCCACGATCAAAAGCAGCACTTCCGACTGCAAAGATCTATAGGCATCTTTCAGGCTTATGCAATGAAAGAGTGTCATTAAAAAAACACCGGTTAACGAGCAGACCATGATATCTGCCACCCCAAAAGTGGCACCCAGGACCACACCTGTGAAAATACCGGCAGCAAGCCTTGCTTTTTCCCTGTCAATCATGGCATGATGGATATCTTCAATAATAACAAAGTCTGTGCTTTTTCTTATTTTTGAAAGCTTGTCCCTGGAACAGCGGACCAGAATGATATCGCCGATCTTGAGTTTTACGCTTTGTATTTTCCGATAGGAATAGTGATGACGGCGGCTTCGGATGGCAATAATCCGAATGTCTGGATCATCATTCAGATCTGTTGACAAAAGCGGTTCTTTCAAGAGCGATGACAAGGGCGGAACAATCAGCTCAACGATCAGATCATCTTTGAGCCCGCTGCCAAAAGCCATGTCTTCCTCACCATGGGCAAGCTCCAGGATTTGTTTTTTCAAAACAGAAACCAGATCTTCTGCAGACCCTTTGACCAGCAAGATATCCTCCTGTTTGACAGATATCCTGGTCCTGGCCGGATCAAAAATATTCCCGTTCCGGAAGACCTCAATCACATTTAATCCAAGTGTTTTCCAGGCAAACTCGATAATATCCTCAGTTCCGATCAAAGGACTGTTCTCCGGGACGATCAGTTCTGCTATGTATTTATTTAACTTTTCCTCATCCATCTCACAGACCGGGGCTGTCCGTCCCGGCATGAGTCTGGGGGAAACGAAAAAAAGGAAAACAATGCCGAGAACGGCAATGGGAATGCCGATTTTCCCCAGTTCAAACATGGACAAAGGATCATACCCGGCTAAGTCAAAAAGATCACTGACAATAATGTTTGTGGATGTCCCGATTAAAGTGCAGGTTCCACCAAGAATGGATACATAGGACAAAGGAATTAATAGCTTTGAAGGGGAAAAATCGCATTCACAGCTCAATCCCATGACAATGGGGATGAACAATACGACAACAGGCGTGTTGTTGATGAATGCAGAGGCTATGGCAACACTTACAAGAATAAGAATATAGGCATGTGTTTTGTTTGCCTTTGAAAATTGCAGCAACACTTCAGTCACAAATCCGACAGCTCCCGTACGAATAAGGCCATGGCTTAAAAGAAACATGGCAGCAACTGTGATCACAGCAGGATTTGCAAATCCTGCCACAGCCTCCTTGGGGGTCAGTATCCTGGTTAATGAAAGAACAACCATAATGCCCAGGGCGGTTTTGTCGACAGATATTTTTTCAGATATCAACAAGATCAATGCCGCAATAAGAATCAGAGAAACAAAAATAATTTGCAGGTCCATTCCAGACATATTTTAAATCCCGGAAAAAGAATCGTCATTCAAACAAAGCTTGAATATATGCATTGTTTTTGTTTTTTACAAACAAGAAAATAATCAGAACAGATTTCTAAATTTTTTTTCATGTATTTTGTTTCGGGGATGATTGAAAAAATTATACTCCGGGAATACAGGCAATTGATCATATTTACCCCAGCGCTGCACAAAATTTTCCATCGTATGACTTTTGCAGGGATAAGGTTTACATGCGCTGGCCCTGATCGAATTCATTTGTAAAATTGACTTTGTCTTTGTTTACCGATATATATTCATTCTTAAATTAATGGAACCCATATTAACATATTCCAACCCTGATCCGGTCATGGTTGATCTTCTTGCCAAAGCGCTTGACTGTCATCCGATACTTGCCGCGCTTTTATTGAACAGAGGCATTGATAACATATCCGATGCCAGCTGTTTTTTAAACCCGACCCTTGAACAATTGATTGATCCATTTGAATTAAAGGACATGAACAAGGCTGTTGGCCGAATTTATACCGCTGTCTTAAACAAAGAAAAAATCCTGATTTTTGGCGATTTCGATGCAGATGGCGTGACAGCCACTGCCCTGCTGTATGATTTCCTTGAACATTGTGATGCCAATGTCTGCTGGTATGTCCCCCACAGGATCAAAGAAGGGTACAGCCTTTCTTTGGACCATATTGCCATGGCTGTGGATCAGAATATCGATCTGATCATTACCGTGGACTGCGGGGTGAGCAGTCATATTGCCATTGATCAGGCCATCCAGGAAGACATTGATGTGATCGTGACCGACCACCATGAACCTGATATTGATATGGATCTTCCCAGGGCTTTGGCTGTCATCAACCCCAAAAGAAAAGACTGCCCCTCAGGCCTGGCGCATCTGGCCGGTGTGGGGGTTGCTTTTTTTCTGGTCATGGCCTTAAGAAAGCATTTCAGAGACCATCAATTCTGGGAAACCATTAAAGAGCCCAATCTTGTGGACTATCTGGATCTGTTTGTCATTGGTACCATTGGCGATATGGTTCCATTGATGAATGAAAACCGTGCGCTTTGTATTGCAGGGTTCAACCGCATCCGTCAGGGAAAACGCCCTGGATTAAAAGCTCTGGCCCAGGTGTCCCGGATAGATTTTTCCCGAATGGACTCAGATGATATCTCGTTTAAAATTGTTCCCAGAATCAATGCAGCCGGTCGACTCTCCCATGCACGGATCTGCGTTTCCCAGTTAACCGATACCAGTATTGTCAACACAGAAAAAAATGCCTCTTTGCTGGATGAGCTCAACGTCAAACGACAAAAAATCGAGCAGCAGATCGTTGAAAGCATTGAACACCGTCTTGTGCAAAATCCCGGCCTGCTGGAGTCAAATCTTCTGTTTTTATGGGATGAGTTCTGGGACCCCAGTGTTCTGGGCATTGCCGCTTCAAAACTATGCAGAAAATATTATATCCCGGTCATTCTTTTGTCCTGCAAAGGTGAGCATGATGCCATCGGCTCCGGCAGAAGCATTAATGATATCAACATATACCATGCATTAAAGCACTGCGATTCGCTGATTGAAAAATTCGGCGGTCATGCCATGGCAGCAGGCCTTACGGTAAAAAAAGAAAATCTTGCCCCACTTTGTCAAAAGCTCAATGCTTATATTGAATCAACATATTCACCCATGGATTTTCAAAAGAGTATGGTCATTGACGCTGTTTTGGACCTTGATGACATCACCTTTGAGCTGGCCGGAGAAATTGACCGGTTAAGGCCCTTTGGCACGGCTAACCCGGAACCTGTATTTGTCAGTGAAAACATCCAGGTGGTCTCTTCTTTTATCATGGGAGCCAACCATCGGAAAATGATTTTAAAAAAAGCCTCTTCACCAAACGGACAATGCATCGAAGCGTTTCATTTTAATGTCAAAGATCCGAACAATCAGCCGGATTATTTTCCCAAGATCATATTTAAACTTAAAGTCAATAAATTCAAAAACGCTGCAGCACAAATAATTATCGAAGACCTTTGATTTTTAACTTGAAAAAAAGCCTGGTTTTATTGTATATATACGGACTAAATATTTATAATTTTTGATAATTTAAGGATAAAATAAATGGCTAAAATCTTTTATACCGGAAACCGGGAAGCAAAATTGCTTTCCAAGATTGAATCTTCTAAAGAACGAGAAAGAATCAAAGCGATCAGTACCATCCGGGACAACATAGATACCTTTAGCAATAAAGTTTCCATGAAACTGATTGAATCGAACCTGGTTGAAACTGTTTCCAAATCCAGTGTTGAAAATCAAATTGCCCGGTGCCTGGACAATTTATGCAAAGCAGAAGATTTTGATATCGATTATATGGTGGCGCCATTTCGAACCCTGATTTCAAATCCCAATATTGCGAGCCTCTACCTGACTGCCTTTGTTGTTGAAACATTGATCAACCATAAAGATGTGATCGATATTTACGGCAGTGATGAAGATATCTACTTTTGTATTCAGAAAGTGTTGGCCTCTTTAATGGCCAAACAACCGGATTAAACCCATATCGGTTCAAAACCATCTGACCCGGCTGATCGAATCAACCGGCTATAGGTGGATTAATAATGCCACCCCCATCACCCATAATTTATTTATCCGCCGGCATTTTAGGTTGACTTTTCCGGCAGGTATGATTTAATACCCACAATCAAAAGGCAGAAGCCTTTCCAAACCCTTGATAAAAAAGGGCTTGCTAAAAAAGATAGTTTAACGATGGTCATGAAGGCCAACTCTTTACAAAGGAGTTGGCCTTTTTTATTTTGATGATGAACTTTAAGGAGAAGACAATGAAATTAAAAACTGCTATATTGGTGATTGTTCTGATATGTCTGTGCGGCGGTCCTGTGGCAGCACATTTTGGTATGGTGATTCCTTCGGATAACATGGTAATGCAGGAAGACAACCGCATAGTCAACCTGGAGCTTTCCTTTTCCCATCCCATGGAAGTCAAAGGAATGGAACTTGCGAAACCAAAAGCGTTTGACGTGTTGACCTCCGGAAAGACAACAAGCCTGCTTTCCGGGTTGAAACCCATCAAAATCATAGGACACTCTGCGTGGGCAACCGATTACAAGATCACAAGGCCCGGTGTCTATGTCTTTGTGATGGAACCTGAGCCTTACTGGGAACCGGCTGAAGATTGTTATATCATCCATTACACCAAAACCGTGGTCACAGCTTTTGGTGATGATGAGGAATGGGACAAGGAAATCGGTCTGAAAACGGAAATCGTGCCTTTGGCCAAACCTTTTGCCCAGTATAAGGGCAATGTGTTTCAGGGCATTGTAAAGCTGGATGGAAAGCCTGTGCCCTATGCCGAAGTGGAAGTGGAATATTACAACCAGGACGGCAAGGTCCATGCGCCCACAGATTATATGGTCACACAGACCATTAAGGCTGACGGCAACGGTGTGTTCACCTATGCAGCTCCCTGGGCCGGATGGTGGGGATTTGCAGCCTTAAACACTGCGGATTACAAGATCAAACATGACAGTGAAGACAAGGATGTGGAACTCGGAGCCATCCTGTGGATAAAATTTGAGAACTTTTAATTTTTTGATGGGTTGTATCAGGAGAAATTATGCACATTTCTGAAGGTATCCTTTCAGGACCGGTCCTGATTTCCGGGGCCGTATTTGCCGTTGCCGGCATATCCGTCGGCCTGAAACAACTGGACTTTGATAAAATTCCCCAGGCTGCTGTCCTGTCAGCCGCTTTTTTTGTAGCTTCCCTGATTCATGTGCCTATCGGGGTTTCCAGCGCCCATCTTATCCTGAACGGCATCCTGGGATTGATCCTGGGCTGGACTGCTTTTCCGGCCATTGCTGTGGCCCTGGTGCTCCAGGCCATGCTTTTCCAGTTCGGGGGGGTCACCACTCTTGGGATCAATACCACCATTATGGTGGTGCCTGCAGTTTTTTGCCGGCTGCTCTTTGGGCACTTTGTAACCAAAAACGGGATAACCGGGATCTTTGCGGCTTTTGCCTGCGGCTTTTTGCCTGTTCTTTTGTCAGGATTGATAGTGAGTCTATCCTTGTTCCTGTCTGAAAAAAATTTTTTCCAGGCGGCTGCAGCCGTCCTGGGTGCCCATATTGTGATCATGATAATGGAAGGAATCATCACGGTTCTGTGTGTGCAGTTTCTAAAAAAGGTACGGCCCGGCATGCTGCCCGGTGCTGGCCGGTAAGAGAGGTAATATGAAAAAAGAATATATTGTTTTGGTTCTCCTGGTCTTATGGCTGTCCCCGGCATATGCTCACAAGGTCAATGTTTTTGCCTGGGTGGAAGCAGATACCGTATATACGCAAAGCAAATTTTCCGGAGGAAAATTGGCCCAGGGCGGAACGATTTTTGTGTATGACGACAAAAAAAACCTGCTTTTAAAAGGCGTAACCAATGACCAGGGAGAATTTTCATTTAAAATTCCCGGCAAAACCGCACTGCATATCGAACTGGATGCCACCATGGGACATGCCAATTCCTGGGACATCCCTCTGGAAGAAATTCTCCAAGCCTCAGGAGAACCCCCGGCGCCTACTGGATCAACCCTGAAAAATCAGCCAGATACAGGAGAAGAATTGAAATCTAATACTGCCATGACCTGTTCTGAAAGACAACCAGCCGCTATACCGGGAATCACGCTTTCGGATATCCGAAAAATTGTTGAGCAGGCCCTGGATACCCGGTTAAAGCCCATGAACCGCATGCTCGTGGAATCAACCGACCACAAGCCGGATATGAACGACATTATGGGCGGGATCGGGTATATTCTGGGCCTGGCTGGAGTGGGCGCATATTTTCATTACCGCAGCCGGATAAAGGAGCTGGAAAAAAGATGATTGCCGAAACTTTTGCGTTCGGCGATTCTGCCATCCACAGGATGGACCCCAGACTGCGGGTGCTGTCGGGTGCTTTGTATTCCCTGATCGTCGCCCTGGCCGACCGGTTCTTAATGCTGGGGACTGCCCTTGCCATTGCCATGGTCCTGACCGCGGTTGCACGTTTGAACCCGACTGCGGTTTTGAAACGATTGGCCATGGTAAACGGTCTGGTTTTATTTTTATGGGTGGTCCTGCCGTTTACGTATAAAGGAATGCCCTGGTTTTACCTGGGACCTTTTCCAGCCACACGAGAAGGGGTGATGCTGTGCATCACCATCACCCTGAAATCCAACGCAATTGTTCTGTGGTCTATTGTTTTTTTCTCCACCATGCCTGTGGCCGTGCTGGGCCATGCCCTAAACAGGTTCAGGATGCCTGTCAAATTGGTGGCTTTGCTGCTTATGACCTACCGTTATATTTTTGTCCTGGAATCAGAACTGACCCAACTGGTCCATGCTGCCCGGATGCGCTGCTTTTCACCCAAAACCAACCTGCATACCTATCGGACCTATGCATACATGGTGGGTATGCTGCTGGTGAAGGCTGCAGACCGGGGGGAACGGGTTCATCAGGCCATGCTGTGCAGGGGATTTTCAGGCAAGTTCCACTGTCTTACGGAAATGTCTTTCAGACCCTGTGACACAGCCTGGGCAGTCAGCCTGGGAACCCTGATTTTTTTGCTGGCAATTCTCCAATGGGCATAGTAAAAGGAGCCATGAACAAGCATTTTCACATATTTGAATTTAAGGATGTAGCCTTTTCCTATCCTGGGGGGAAAAATGTACTCAAGGATTTTTCCTTTACCCTGCACAACGGGCAAAAGGCCGGACTGATCGGTCATAACGGAAGCGGAAAGACCACGCTTTTGCATCTGATCATGGGGCTGCTGCTGCCGGATGCAGGCAATGTCACCATCCTGGGATCGGAAATGAAATCTGAGAAAGATTTCCAAAAAATCCGACCCCACCTGGGATTTGTATTCCAGAACGCAGATGACCAGCTATTTTCTCCCACCGTGCTGGAGGACGTGGCTTTCGGCCCATTGAACCTTGGGAAAAAACCAGCCCAAGCCATTGATATCGCCATGCAAACCTTAGAGAGCCTGGGACTCAAAGGGTTTGAAAACAGACTTTCCTATAAATTATCCGGCGGAGAAAAAAAACTGGTATCCCTGGCGACAGTTTTGTCCATGGACCCAAAAATACTGCTGCTGGACGAACCGACCACCGGACTGGACCTGGACACCAGAGAGCACATCATCACCATCCTCAACAAGCTTGATAAATCCTGCCTGATCATATCCCATGAATATGATTTTCTGGCCCGAACCACCCATGACTTCTACGGCATGAAAAACGGGAAAATTACTTATTACGGCGATTCCACGGCTCTGCATACCCATACCCACATCCACCCTTTGGGAGACACCCCCCACGGGCATGCAGGCACACCTCCCCATACCCATAACGGGAAAACCACTCACCATCACGACTGATACATGCCTGAAAAAAACTTTGGCGCAGCAAATTTTTAAATTTCTAAAATTGATCTGACAAGGAAAAATTGGTCGGCTGCCCGGAAAGCCTGATATGGCACTGATATGGCAGGTTGATCTTTTAAACAATAAAAATCAACCTGCCCCTTCTTGTATTATTTTTTATGCCAGACCCCATCCGGAGCCTGATAAAACTCACCAGGTTCCGCTTTTTCAGCCTTTCGATTGGCCTGAACCGCTTCAACCACTGATAACTGTGTATTCTGCTGTTTTGCAAAATACGCATAGATGGCTTTGCGGTCTGTATTTTCTGCGGCAACTGCGGCTTGCTCAGCTGTTGTACTCCCAACAAAGGCCAGATATCCTTTATTATCTTCACCGACAATCCCTTTTAGTTTTAATTCTTTAATCACAGGAGCCCGGTCAATCATGCTCTGTTTGATCTCATTCAAGCTTCTGGCAGATGCTGTACAAGCGAGTGTAAAAACAAAGCAGATAACCAGTAAACCCATAGCTTTATAATTATGACGCATATTCATTTTACCTCCTATTTTTTTACCTTATCTTCAACAGCTTCAATATCCTCAAAAAAGTCGTCAAGCGCTTTTTGAACCCTGACATTGACATCAATGGTGATGTGAATCGGTTTTATTTCAACAGGTTTGAGTTCAACTTGGTGACTTGTCTGACACCCTGTAAAAATAAAAAGAACAAGGGGGATCGCACACAAAAATATTTTTCTGTTCATACCTTCTCCTTTTATTGCTTTAAAAGTGTTTGTATCTTATTACCAAATTCCATGACTTCATTAAAGGGCAGATTTAAATTTACATCAAGTTTAATTCCCTGAAAATTAGACCCAGGATCTGATGCATCCACCCGGATAAAACCGCCAAACTCTTTTTGATATTTGAACGGCAGTGTTTTTGATGGTTTTCCATCCAGCTCCATGGCAACTGCAAGGGTATTGCCAATAGTATTTAATTTTAATTTTGCCCAGGTATAATTAAAATCTTTCAGTGCTTCCTGGGCCAGGTCCAATTGTGAAAACTGCGGGGTATTCAAGGGAATTCCGGCTGTCAGTTTTCCTGTGTTTTTAATGGCCACCCGGCCACCGCTGCCGGGTGTTGAAAATAAAAATCCATTGTTGAATGAAATATTGCCTTTGGAATAAACAATCGGAATCCTGCCATTAAGCGTCCCATCCCCATCGGAATGGAAGGCCCCCAATTGTTGCATCAGCTGGGACAACTCAAGTCGATCACAGTACAAAGTCAACTGGTATATATTATCTTTTTGTGGAAACCGCACAGCCTCTGATGAAACCAGTCCGTTACACCATTTGAACCTTAAATTTTCCACCAGAAATGAGTGCTGATCTTCAATGCTGAACCGGAGTATGGCATCATTGATTTTAACATCGTTCACGCTAATCGAATCAATGGTCATGGTCTGCCCGGGCATACTTCTGGGATTTAACAGATCTGGCATTTCTATGGTGGTATGAATCCCTGTAACGGTTACATGACTGTCCGGCATCTGAACCTGTCCATCTGTCATGTTCATTTCAAGGCGGGACAAAACTTTTGAACCCTGGACAACTGCGTTCCCTTTAACTGCAACAGTGGCGGCAACCACAGTATTCCCAAGCTTTGGGCCCATCACCTGTTTAATCTGTTTTTCAGATATCTTGAATGGATCAACCGTAAAATCGAGCACCATACCAAAGTCTTTCTCAAATCCGATGGTGGCGTCATAGGTGGCCAGAAAACCTGGCAATGGTTTTAAATCTGCCTTTCCATCGACCTTAAATTGTTTTGAACCGGTCTGTACAATGTTTCCTGATATCCCGGCCTGATACTTTTCCTGGACTAAAATCACAGGAACGGCATAGGTTCCGGATACCCTGCTGCGGGTGTCTGGAAAATCAATGGGCAGATCAAATTTAATTGCTGATGCATGAACCTTGTACTGGGAAGAATCCAGCTCCCCTTTGGATGCACAGACTCTAAACTGGCCGTATGGCTGATGTTTTTTATCCACGCCAACACGACCGGATACATTACATTGGGCAAATTTTACATCCCCCATGGCGGATTGAGCACCCAGGCCGTTCACCATGGATTTAAATACAGCCGTAACCGGGTTTAAGGCAGAAAAATCAGCCGTAATCTCAGAGGTTAAATTTGTTTTTGATACAAAAACAGTTTGTGTTTTTGAATCTGGTATATTGACTTTAAATCCTGCCATCTTGAATTCACCTGAGTCAAATCCAAAGGCCAGATTGCCTTTGCTCTTTTTTGGGGTACCACTTAACCCAACACTGAGTTTGGGTGATTTAAGTGTGAGATCTCCGGATGAATGCGCAATATGAATCGTTTGAACCCTGGTTGTTTCAAGTTGAGCCTTAAAAGCATTATCCTCTTTTAAATCAATGGTTGCGCCATACCTCACGGGTATGACGGGCAGCATCGGAAAGGCAAAATCAAACTGTCCTTGAACATCCATTTTTTTATCATTTATTTTGACGGTTGCAGCAACCTGCACCAGGGCCATGCCAAGTGGCTGAACCAGTGATACTTTGGATACCAAAAGGGTCCATTCTTTTTGAGGTGCCAGGCTTTCCACGATGATGTCCGATGTCCCCCCAAATACGACAGAATCTGTTTTCCCAGCAATAAATCGATTCATAAGAGCCAGATCAATGGACTTTCCTTCCAGGCGGATGAACTCAATCCCTGTGTCCGATTGATATCGAAGCTGAGTTCTAATCTGTTGCCCATATGGCGTCATTGTGGTTAAAATAACGATTCTGCCTGTTGCTGTATCAAGCGTTGACAACACATCAAACGGGATGGACAGTTCTTGTCCAAACGCTTCAATCACCAGTTTGCCGGAGTTGATAACGATTTTTTCAGGTAAAAATCTTGGATCCAAAGACCTGAAATCCATAGATTGACCGGGGTCTTGAGAAGATTTGCCAAATTCAAGACCTTGAATACTGACCTGATTGTTCTGATCCAGCCGGGCACGAATGGTCAGGCCGGAAAGTTTTACGGTTTTAAGCTGAGCACTTGACAGCCCGGCAATATCATACCCCACATCCATCGAATCAATGGATATGCCGCTGGCCAATCGGATATTGGACATATAAAAATGAGAGAAACCAATTCTTTCAATGTCAAATTCAAGTTGATCTGAGTTGACAAGCCCGGACAGATGTTTTTTTGCCTGATTTTCCACAATCCCGGGAAGGTTGATAAAAACCAGCAACAGAACGATCACCGCCCCGAAACACAGCAGGACAAGGCCAACCATTATTCTTTTAAATTGCATGTTTAATATTCACCGTCAGATACATATCCCCTTTGCTCCCGTCAGGAGTGCTCTTGCCCATATTGGACAGCCGCAGCCGGGTTCCCTGTCTTACCCCTGGCGGAATCGTGACCTTGTATAATGGTTTATAGAACCCCCATGGAATTGTTACAAGTTTTTTTGTGCCCATGAGGGCTTCGCCGACATTGATATCAATATCCCCGAACAGATCCGGGCTGTCAGGCCGGCCTGTGGTCACAACCATCTGGAGTTTTGGGGTTTTCTTTCTGGATATAAACTGATCGATTTTTTCTCTGGCCCCTGTCTTAGGTAATCGTTTGTTCAATTGAACCAGAATAAGGCCACCGATAAATCCTCCAATATGCGCCCACCAGGCTATTCCCGACCCTGCACCGCTGCCTGCGGCATTTAAAAACTGAAGTACAAACCAGATCCCCAGAAAAACAAAGGCAGGGATTTCAACAAACCAGGGAATAATTATAATGGGGATCACCGTTAAAATTCTGGCTTTTGGAAAAAGCAGAAAATAGGCTCCCATCACCCCGGCGATAGCCCCGCTGGCGCCTATGGTGGGGATGGTGGACACAGGATTTGAAAAAAAATGCACCAACCCGGAAAAAAGACCGCAGACCAGATAAAACCCCAGGAACCGCAACGGACCAAAGTGTCCTTCAACATTGTCACCAAATATGTACAGAATCCACATATTCCCGATAAAATGCATGAACCCGCCATGCAAAAACATATACGAAACAATGGAAATCCAATGATTTGCAATGGAAAAATGCAAGGCGACCTCAGGAACCGTATACTTTGCCGGAACCAGGCCATACAAAAAGACAAATGGTTTGTCATCAAACCCGATCTGCCACTGAAACACGAACACCAGAAGATTGATTCCCATCAGCAGATATGTCATCACCGGCAGACAATTGGAGGGCTGGTTATCACGAATGGGAATCATTGGATCACCCGAAGGATATGGTCCGTCTCCAGCTGTTTTTTTATGGCCTTTATAATCAGCATCACGGCATCTTCAATATTTCCAAAGTGTCCGGGATTGTGATTCTCAAAACATGAAGCTAAAAGGGGGGTATTCTCAGAATTGAATCCGACCCGCTGTTTGATATAGTCCTGAAATGAGAAATACAGCGCCCGAATCCGGTGTTGAGCCAGATTGGCAATATAGACCCTGGTTTTTAAGGGCAGGTCATCACAGATCAGCGTGGCAGCATCTGCCAGTGTTTCCGGAAACGAGGCATCAAACGGCCCGACAGGAACATGGGAAATGACCTTTTGCTCATCTTCTGAGTCTGAAAAAAGAAGAAACAAGGTTACTTCAAGAATAACTTTAACATCCTGATATATCCAGGGTTGAGAACTCAATCTGGGACCGGCCACATTTAAAACCTGAATTTGATTTTCCAGAATAAAAGACTTTAAAATCTCCGAGGCCTCAAATTCTTCTGTGTATGACAGGTTAATAAAACAATTGGGCCTTCCCACAACCCTTGCATAACTCTGGGTCAGCTTTGAACCGCCGGTAAGTTCGGCCCGGGAAACAATAACCGTACCATGGGAGTCAATGATATTCTGCCGGGTTCGTTCCCGGTAATCATCAGTTTCCATTTCAATAAGTTTATATTGATCAGACAAAGGGCCGTCTTCTGCCTTACGGCCCTTTGGAATCCAGCCGCCATGTTCAATGTTAAATTTTATGGCCACATCAAGAGCTGCTCGATCCGCTCCGGTCTGGCCGCCTGATATTATTTTTTTTAACATTTTTTACTTGCATCTTTAAGTTTTAAAAAAATCCTTTTCTATCATATCAGTAAGGGGTATAACTTCAATAGAATTTTATTTTTACACCCCAGAATTGACTGATAAATGAAAATACCAAGCCAGACTGAGTGTTTTAACCTGATTAAACAGATGAATATGATGGATCATATTATTGATCATTCCATCATGGTGTCCAATGTTTCTTTATGCTTATGCAAGGCCCTTCAAAAACATTTTCCAGATCTGAATGAGCATCTGGTTGTTGCTGCCGCACTTCTCCATGACATTACCAAAACCAGAAGCTTTGAGACACACGAAATTCATTCGGAAACCGGAGGACAGATGTTAACCCAGATGGGATATCCGGAAGTCGGCGCCATCATCCGGCAGCATGTCCTTTTGGATGTCTATGACATGCAGTCACCGGTTACAGTGGAGGAGATCGTAAACTATTCAGACAAACGGGTGCTCCATGACCAGGTGGTCTCTTTAGAAAAACGGCTGGAGTATATCGAGTGCAGGTATGCCAGTACAGACCAATTAAAAAAACGGCTTCGACTCATGTGCATCAAAACACTGGACCTGGAAAAAAAATTGTTTGGATTTTTAGATATCAAACCGGATCAATTAAGGGGTCAAACCTTGAATTGTGAATCAAATCAAAAAAACAAGATCACATGGGGGGATGCTCCACAACAAAGCATTGAACAATATTAAAAAGGTCTTTAATTTCAAATGGTTTTGCCAGGAATGCATCAGCCCCGGCCTGACTGGCCCACATCTCATTGTCAGGCACTCCTGACATAATAATAAAAATTTTCTCTGGAAATTTCTCTTTCACCCTGACCATCAAATCCAGTCCGTTCATCTTGGGCATATTCACATCTGAAATGACAATATCAAACTCGCCGCCATTTTCGATATATTCCCAGGCATGACAACCATCGCAAAAGGATAAAACTTTTCTGTTCACACAATAAGTTAATGCCGTGACTGTTAATTGACGAACAAGCAAGTCATCATCAACCACTAAAATTTTCACATCATCAATAATAGGAGATCTCCTGTTTGAGTTCAGGCCACTTTTAATATATCATCAAACAACTGCTCCTGTTTATCAGGAAAGGCATACTTCACTATCACTTCAAGATTATCGGATATGGCTTGCCGTCGATACCCTCCCATCGGATAATTTTCACTGACCATGGCCGTCGCCATAATACATAACAATTTAACGCGTTGTTTAAACAAATGAGAAGAGGTTGAGCCCTTAAGGAAGGACACTTTCATATGATCAATCTGCCGATGGATTTCATTGGCATTTTCAATGGCTGCCTGTTGGCGGAACGTCCCGACTGGATACCCTTTCAAAGCTGCTTTTACAATGATTGTCAGCAAATGGAGACGTACCATAAAACCATTGTTTTCATTCATTGGCTGCATTGTTTTTTTACTGGCACCGAATCGTTTCATTGCCCCTGCCTGATAAGAACCATTTTTTAAAAGATATTGAATCTTGAATATCACAGGCACACAATATAGCAACTCTTTTTTTAAAAAATCAGGGCAATTGATTTTTCTAAATAAAAACCACCCTGTTGCGGCCCTGTTTTTTAGCCATGTACAATGCCTTATCCGCTTTTAAGATCGTATCTTCCACACTGTCGTCATCCTCTGATAATTGAGACACCCCGACACTTACTTGAACCTGGAGACTGATACTGTCTTCCGTGATGACAGTTTGGGCCACCTGGCTTCTTAACCGTTCTGCAACATGAATGGCTTCAGCCTTGTCAGTTTCAACCAGGATAACGGCAAACTCTTCACCCCCCATTCGACCGATAAAATCATTGTTTCTCAAAGCGCTCAGGCAGACATTGGTAAATGATTTTAAACACACATCTCCGATATGATGGCCATGGGTATCATTGATTGTTTTAAAATAATCAATGTCCAGCATCAAAACAGATAATGCGCTTTTATACCGCTGGCTTCTTATAAATTCATTCGTGGCCTTTTCCATAAAACTTCTGCGGTTGTTTATGCCGGTTAAAGGATCAATTGATGCCAGTTTCCGTATCTCTTTTTCCAGCTTGACCCGTTCGGCAATCTCTATTGTAAGAAGCTCATTTTTCTGCTGGAGTTTAAAGGTCTGCTGTTCTACACGACGATCAAGCTCCTGATTCAGTTTTTTCAGACTTGCCTGCCTGTTATGCTGGACAATCAATCGCCAGACCAAAACAATAACAACCAACAGAACAAGACTTAAAAAAATAAGAATCTGTCGTTTATACCTATCAAAAAAATCCAAAGGAAGATTGATAAATAAACTGTCAGGCGGCAGTTGCTCTTTTTGTATACCAAATACCTTCATCTGGTTGTAATCAAACATATACTTGTTCGGACTTTTGGTGAGGATAGGAATTGATGCCGCACTTTCACCGGACAGAATGCGTTTTGCCATTTGAGCGGCTTCCTGTCCCTGTATAACGCCGGATGTTATCATACCGCCGACAATCCCATCGCCAAAATAAAAATCCCACGAACCATATATCGGAACATTGGATGCCTTGCGAATCATACGGATGCCATCGGTATAGGAAATAAAATTACCCAGTCGATCCCGATTAAACGTAAGAATATAAATCACATCCTCATTGCCCAGATTTGAAATTTTATCCGGGACTTCCTCCAGCAAAAAATCCTGAAAATATTCAAAAGAGAACGTTTCTTTAAACTTATCCGCAACCTTATCAAACTCAATTTTAATGGCGTCCCCTGTAGGGGTTTTGTCCAGAACCACCAGAATATTTTTCCGGTCTGTATGAATTTTGCGAATCAGATTTAAAGTGGATTCATAATCAATGGTTTCAGCCACACCAGTAACATTATGTCGGTTCTTGAGCATTTTTCGGGTAAAGTTATTGATTCCGCAAAAAACAACCGGAACATTTGGATACATTTTTTCACCATACTCTACAATGTACTGCAGGGCATTATTATCTGAACAGATAATCAATGCGTATTCCATTTTATTGAGTTGGGATTTATAGTATTCAAATTCAACCAGACGTTCAAAATAGTCTTTCCCGAAATATCTTTTGCTATCCAGATATTCATAATGAAGGTCAATCTGATCTGAAATATCCGAAAATCCGGATTCAATCCCCTGGGTAATGGTATCTGTCCATTTTAATCCCTGGTGATAGGAATGCAGAACCAATACGTTTTGAATGGGTTTGGTTTGTCCATCAGTGGGGGCTGTCAACGCCATCACACAAACACAAACGGTCAGCCCCACTATCTTAAAAAAATCAGTGTTCATGGTTCAACCCCTCCACCGCCGTGTTTGTTTGATTGCCTATCAATGCAATATCCCTGCGGATCATTGTAATCTGTTCTTGTATGGATAAAACAAGTTGCCGCTGATTTTCTTTTTCAGTTTGATTTAAAGTGAAAAAATCTTGTTTTTCCTGTTTCAACGATTGGTATCGATTGAACTGCTGATCGATCTTATCCTTAAAATCCCGAAAAGCTGCCTCAATCAATGGCAGAAAATAACGCACATACAATTTTTCTGAAAATTGAAAAAACTGTTGCCTGATGATTTTTTGATTCTCTTTTTTTATTTTGCCTGCCATCTGTTCGAGTACAGGAGAAAAAGAAAATTGCGATTTTTGTTTGAACACAATGGCTGCAATTTCAAAAATTGTCCGGAAAAAAAAGCCGGAAAAAACATTGGCCTTTAATGCCGGAGAATAACTTGCCTCAAACAAATGCTCCGGAAATTTAAGTCCTGTTAATCTTTTAATATTTTCAAGATCAACAATGTCCATATGATCATACGAGGTGTTGGTTTCAGCTGATTTTTCAGCTTTTGCGCCATGGCCTGACAAATTCAGATCGATCTGATAAGAATAAAACAAAGATTTAAAATATTCATGGATCTGGTCTTCTCTTTTACGGACATATTTTTTTAATGCCGGGGTGATATATTCAAGCCCATAAAGATCCAGCTGCCGTTTAAAATCCTGAAACATCAGATATAAAATCTGCTTGAACCCGGTCTGTTTTACATTTGCCCTGTAACCGTCGACATCAATAGCAATGCCGGCAATAAACGCCTGGGTCTGTTTTAGGATATCAGCCCCATCTGTTTTAAAAAACTGCCGGATATCAGATGCTGTCTGTTCTTTTAATCCTTTTATTGCACCTTCCATTGAGCTGGATACAATGGTTTCCAGGCGGGCTGCATTTTGAACCAGGGCATCAATTCTTTCTATTGCCTGCTTTTCTTTTACCTGATCACAAGAAAGCAGGTCCAGGACCACACTGGCCTGACTGTCCATTTTTTTGACAATAGCACCCAGGCGGTTTAAATGATTTAAAATTAAAAACCTGTGCCGATCCTGATCAATCATTTGTGTGAACGCTGCATTAAACTGTCTGGTTTGTTCATCACACTGCCGAACCATGGCCGATTCTTTTGACCATAGCGTTAATCTTGCAAGATCCCGGTCATTGAGTGTGGGTTTTAAATGTGTAAACAGATTATACAGACTTGAAAAAGAAAACATCCTGGGTTGAATGTTTAAAAAAGAAAGGTCCTGTAACATATTGGCCTGGATTTTAACCAGATCCTCGATATTTTCATGCTCACTTAAATCACAATTATTGACAAATACGATTTGTTCCAGAAGCCCCAGTCGTTTGATCCGGTTCAACAGGATCATGTCTGCCTGCCGAAGGCCTGTTCGAGAACTGATACAATAAATGATCAGGTTGGCGGTTTCAATATAGGTCAGCACCTGTGCCAACTGCGACGGATCTGTTGAATCCGCACCCTGGCAATCGGTTATTTCAATATTCGGATCAATCATCTTACCGGACAATTCCAGACAGACATCTTTTACATAAAAGGCACGGTCCGGATCAGCAGTGAACTTTTTGTGATCATCAAACTGGTTTGATTCAAAACAATGACAGGTTTCATCTGCTCCCACCAGGTCTTTGCACGCATTAAACCCGTTCAGGGCATGATGGATCAAAAGGCTTTCCGGCCGGATACCCCTGGTTGAATCTGGAAATTGGGTTTTCAAGGTAAGATAGACCTTTTCAAGGTAGGTCCGATCTTTTTTCCGCCGGATATCAAAAGGCCTGCTACATGTTTGAGACCTGTCCATGACAGTGCCATCCTCAATTGGCCGATCATCCGGAAACAATTGAAGCGCATTGCCAAGCTGTAAATTGATTTCATCCCAGGTTTTAAAGTACAGATTCGCCTGATCTTTTTTCCCTTTCCGTATCCGGGTGGGAATTGCTGTTACTGCCCCTGCCCCTCTTTTCACCAGATCTTTTTTCAAAAAAGAATTAACAAGTGTGCTTTTGCCGGATTTAATTGTGCCGACAACAGCAATTTTTAATCGCCCGGACTGGATATGAACGGGAATCCTGGCACAGATCTGTTGATATTGACCAAAAGAACCATCATCCAACCGGGGTATTTTGCCTGCCTGTTTTATAATGTCATGCAAATCAGCAGCAATTTTTTCAACCTGATCTGGCAATTGCAGTATAGGGGATGGCGTATGAGGTAAGGTGTGGGATGCCATTAAAGGTTTAGTCATTGGAATCAAACGTCTTTAAATCATCATCATGGCTTTATCATATTTCAATTCAGTGCTGCAGGAAAAAAGAATCTCTTCGGTCATAGGACAGGTCAACCATGCAGCATCTCTGAGTTCATTGTCCAGCTGCATCGGGCCCCAGCCGGCGCATCCCAGAAGAATCATAAACGATTCAGGCCCTTCTTGAAGGGCAATGGCTTCAAGGATATCCCGGGAATTACTCAATGCCAGCCATGGCGTTACCTTAAGACTTTCCCGCCATTCAAAAGGAGGGCCATGAAGAACAAAAACACCGGACGGCTGAACCGGACCGCCCAGATAAATTGGAAGTGTGTCAATAGTCTTATCACATTTAATTTTTAAATCATCAAACAATTCACTCCCGGTCAGTAAGGGATGAATCTTATTCACAATAAATCCCAGCGCACCGGATTCATTATGTTCACACATGCAGGTCACGGTCTGGGCAAAATTTGGATCAGGAAGTCCGGGAATAGCAAGTAAAAAATTACCTTTCATTGTATATGAGATATCAGAAGTCATGGGCCAGCTCCGCAATTAATCTTGACATTACAATTATTGTAACCGTATAGTTGGTGCGATACAGTTTTAAATATTTTTATTATATTTGCAATACTTTTGTCAGCAAAGATCTGCTTTATGAATGATATAACCCCCAAGATAACCCGGATTGACCAACTCACCCAGGCAGCGTCAAACGCCCAAAAGAGCAAATCCGTTCAGATACCGGAAAATTCTTTTAAAAAAATCCTGGAAGAACAGATCAGTGCAGGGGAACTTGAACAAACAACCAGCCTGTCAAGTACACTTTCTGAAATCCAGGGATCATTTACAGCTCAACACCTGGATCTGGTTTCAAGCCTGTCCACAATTGATCAGACTCAACTGGCCATAAAATTAACCGATTCTCTTGATCTGTTTGAACGATATGCTGCTTTTCTTGGCGATCCGGACAAAAGTTTAAAACAAAGCCGCAGCATGCTTGAACAGGTTCTGGAACAGACCCGGACACTGACTCAGGACATTGACCAGTATCAGGGATCTCAAACAGACCCGGCTTCAGGGCTCAAAGACATTCTCACCCGGCTGATGACCATGGCCCGGGTTGAGCAGATCAAACTTGACCGGGGAGACTATCTGTAAAGCAACCCCTGCGGATCAATCATCTTTTCTGCCATACACATCATCAAATCGGACAATATCATCTTCACCCAGGTATGAACCTGTCTGGACTTCAATCAACTCCAGAGCAATTTTCCCTGGATTTTCCAGCCGGTGCAGGGTTCCCAGAGGAATATAGGTAGACTGATCTTCTTTAAGCAGCAGTTCTTCTTCCCCCCGTGTCACAAGGGCGGCCCCGGACACCACGGTCCAGTGTTCAGCCCGATGGTAATGTTTTTGCAATGAAAGAATGCCACCGGGTTTAACCGTAATCCGTTTAACCTGGAACCGGGCTTCAATATCCATGGTTTCATAGCTGCCCCAGGGCCGGTAAACCTTTCGATGGGTAATGGCTTCTTCCTGATTTTTATCTCTCAGCTGTTTAACAATTTTTTTCACATCCTGGACCCGGTCCCGGGGAGACACCAGAATGGCATCTTTGGTCTCAACAATAACGAACCGTTCAAGCCCCACAGCCGTCACAAGACTATGCTCGGAACTGATATAAGACTCATTGACATCATGGATAAAAACATTTCCTTTAAGCACATTCAGATTCTCATCTTTTTTCCCAACCTGCCACATGGCATCAAATGATCCCATATCATTCCAGCCGGCATCAAAGGGAATGACCACACCCTTGACTGTCTTTTCCATCACCGCATAATCAATGGAATCCGAAGGAATGGTTTCAAACCCGTCAAGGGGGAGTCTGAAAAAATCCAGATCCTGTTTGCCGGACACAATAATGGCCTTACATGCCTTTAAAATATCCGGGGCAAGCAGCTCAAGTTCATTGATAATGGCAGATGCCTTGAACATGAACATTCCGGAATTCCAGCAATATAATCCGGATTCGATATAGTGTTGTGCTGTTTTAAGGTCTGGTTTTTCAACAAATTTTTCAATTTTTGCTGCTGTTGCGCCCGCCTGCATTGGCGAACCCTTTTTGATGTATCCATAGCCGGTTTCCGGCCCGTCCGGTATCACGCCAAAGGTGATCAGATGGTCTGTTTGAGCGTATTCATACCCCTGCTGGATTGCAGCATGGAATTTTTCAGGTTCCTTGATCACATGATCTGCCGGCAGCACCAGAAGAATCGGATCATCTGCCTTTTCCATAGCCTTAAGTGCCGCAAGCGCAATGGCAGGGGCTGTATTTCTGCCCACAGGCTCCAGAAGAATGGCACCTGGCTCAACATGAATTTCCCTGAGTTGCTCAGCCGTCATGAACCGATGGGCTTCATTGCACACAATAATCGGCGGCTGCAGATCTTTTATCCCTTCAAGCCGTAAAACCGTATTCTGCAACATGGTCTTTTCATCATAGATACCAATAAGCTGTTTTGGATATAATTGTCTGGATAAAGGCCACAGTCTGGTCCCTGAGCCCCCTGACAGTATAACTGGAACGATCATGTTTCCCCCTGTTTCCTAAGGCTTTTTTGCTGTAAACATATTGATGGTCAACTCATGATTCACTGCATATGAATCAACCGTTTTAAATATAAATCCGGATTCTGTCAACCATGTTTTGATCTCCTGCTGTTCAAATCCCATCCATGAACCGCCCATGATCTGCTTTATCTTTTCATTGTCATGCTTTTCAAAATCAGACAGAACAAATACCCCGCCCGGCTTAAGCACCCGGAACACTTCTGAAATCGACACTCTGGGTTGAGAAATATGATGAAGAACCATATTCATCACTGCTGTATCGATTTCTTTGTTTTTCATGGGAAGATGCTCAAGCTCTCCAAGTCTGAGCTCGATCATAGGGTTGCCTGCAAGCCTTTTGCGTGCCTGATCCAGCATTTCCGGAGAACTGTCAATACCGATTATTTTCCCGACTGATCGGGAGGCAAACTGTTCAACAAGCTCTCCTGTCCCACACCCAAGATCTGAAATAAACCCTGAAAATTCAATTTTTTGACTGATCACTAAATTGAGATCAAACTCCTTGAACACCTCTTTTTTTAATCGATCCCATTGGGGTGCCACACTTTTAAAAAACCGTTTGGTTCTATTCTGACGGATATGGATCATCTCCCTGGCTGTTTCCATGTCCTGCTCCACCATGGGATCGTTTGAATCTTTACGGGCGATCAGAAAAATCAATGACTGGGCAATTTGATTTTTTGCAATGGAATAATAAATAAAGCTGCCGTCTTTTCTTGAGGTCAGCAGATCAGAGTCCACAAGAATTTTTAAATGCCTGGACACACCAGACTGAATCATCCCCACGACCATTACGATCTCATTGACATTGAGTTCATAATGCTGCAATACATAAAACAGCCGCAACCGGGTCGGGTCTGACAATGCCTTAAAACATTTGATCAATGCATTTGTATCCAAAAAACCATATCCTTTTTATTTTTCAAACCAGCACACTGATCATCTATTAGCACAATTAAAAAAAATCTCAAACACCTCACAGATTAAAAATCATGAGACAACCAAGACACATCTGTATCATTGAAATTCACAACTCTTTTTCAATCATTTAACTATAAAAATGAATAATTAAGGATAAAATCAATAAATTAAGAATGTTAAAAAGATAATCATCCTTTTTGACACATTGGCACGACTCTTGAATTATAAGGGTCAGGTTTGACAGGAACCAGAACGGTCTGTAAACGTTCTTAAGCAATTAATGATTTATTTATTCTGCCTCTTGAAAAAGGGTTTAAAGATAAGATCTTTAAACCCTTTTTCTATTAAAAATTCTATCCCAAAGACTATTCTTGATAAAGCGGAACAAACTTGCCGTCTTTAACCGTGATCATGGTAAACGCATCTATTGAAAGGCCGCTATGATCCTGAGCAGAAAAATTAAATTCACCAGCTGTTCCAAAATACCCTTTCATGTTTTCAATGGCATCCCGTACTTTTTGCTTGTCTGGCCCGGCGATGCTGATCGCCTTTGCCAGTATCATCATGGCATCATATGTATGGCCGCTGAAGGTTGAAGCCTTTTCCTGAAAACGATTTTCATATTCGGTTATAAAGTTGACGAGAAATGCTTTTTTTTCACTGTCCGGAAGGGCCTGGGCAACAATGAGTCGGCTGGCTGGAAACAATATCCCCTCTGCTGCTGCACCGGCCGCTTCAACATATTTTATATTGGCAAACCCGTGGCTTTGGAAAAGCGGAACATCCCATTTGGCCTGGCGGATATTTTTAGCAACAATCGATTGCGCCGGTACAATGGACCAGTTGATTACAGCCTGAATGTTCTTATTGGCCTTCATCTTTGCGACAACCGCTGTCAGATCGGTGGCTGCCTTATCGTATACCTCATTTTCAACCAGTTCGATTCCATATTCAGGTGCAATCTTCAAGATCTGCATTTTACCCGCTTTGCCGAATCCTGTATTTCCGGTGACCAATGCCACCTTTGAAATCCCCATGGTATTCATGGTCATAAATATTTTTCTGGCTGCAAGGGAATCACTGGGAGCTGTTTTGAACACAAAGGGTGCCACCGGGTTGACAATAAGCTCTGCTGATGCACAGGACATAAGGATGGTTTTATTGCTATCGCACAATTGCTTGATGGCTAAACTTTCACCACTGGTGGAGGGGCCAACAATCGCAAACACCTGCTCTTCTTCAATAAATTGTTTGGCAAATGAAATCGCCTTTTCAGAACTGGCGGCACTGTCTTTGACAATCAGGTCAATGGTGTGGCCTCCTGCCAGGCCTTGCTTATTTATGGTTTCAACCAGCATCTGTAACGAACGAAGCTCAGGACCGCCTAAAAAAGAGGCCGGGCCAGTCACTGAAAGAATCGCTCCGATTTTTATGGTCTGAGCTGATACAATGGCACCAGTCAAGGTCATCATTATCGTTAAAAAAACAACCAACAAAAGGTTTTTGGGGCGTATATTTTTTCGGCTCAACATCATTCCTCCGGTATTCAAAAGATTTTTCAAAAAAAAGGTAAGACGATCGTTCTTACCGCCTGCAATGCGAATAGAATCAGTTCAATTAGACTTATTCTTGAACGCTTTGTATCAATATTCGAAATAAAGGTTTGCTGCAAGTTTTTTTTAAATCCTGGAATAATATTTTCCACACCCAGAACCAAGGTGTATTGTAAAATAAAAATATATGGTTTGTTTGGCATGCATCTTGATTCTTGCACATGCCATTTACGGTTTCACCCCCTAATCTTCAGGCAAGTTCATATCAGCCGGTTTTTCATTTTTATGTTGATAAACGCCCATATAGCCTTCTCAATATTTTTCAAACCTTGTTTTTTTTCTTGTCTTAACCTGCTTTGACCTGATACAGGTACAACATATTCTATCTGTAACAGGCTTGAGGTTTTTTTATGCTTTGGTCAACAAAAAGCAAATTTTCCTTATATTCGTTTGATGGCTATGACTCTCATGTTTTTTGAACCAAGTGATGATGCATTGCTGAAAATCAAAAGAGATAAAATGAAAACAAAAGAACTCATATCAATTTTATTATTTTTGGGACTCATTTTTACCGAAAATTCCTGGGGTGCCACATTCGATGCGACAGGTATCTGGAACTATTCGACCTCAAATTCATGGTCCGATTATTGTTATCCGACATCTGACCGGCAAGGCGCCGTTGAAATTGCCCAAAACGGTAACAGCATTACGATTCTGATTGATGGACTCATTTATAGCGGCAGTGTGTCCAATGCAACATATACCATTTACAGAAGCTACTATGAAGACGGTGGATGGACAACGGAAACCTATACCTTTGTGCTGTCAACCGAAACGACAGGTATTGGTCATGTTAAATGGTCATGGACGGATGGATTCTATGTATGCAATGGCGGCAGCGCCATTGCAATGTCCAAGCAAACCCCGACAGCGCCAGCTTACAAAGCGACAGGTGTATGGCAGGTGACAACCGCAAACAATTATTCAAACTGCAATGAAGGACCCGAGGCTCCTGTCACAGGGATCACATCAGTCATTCAAAACGATGATACCTTTACCTATGTCACAGGATACGGCATCCACACCGGCAGAATCAGCGGAGCCAATTATGCTGCCCAAGTATCCTATTTTGAAGATGGCGGAATCACCACTCATACTGTCAGATTCACACTAACCTCTGCCAGCTCGGGTTTCGGCTCTGTTGTTTGGGTATGGGCCGACGATTATTCATCCTGTAGTGGTGGTAACACGTTCACACTGATCAAGCTGCCTGACACAACAGCCTTTGATGCAAACGGCAACTGGGATTTTACCACGACCGATTATTGGTCGAACTGCTCAGGACAGCCCAGCACTGACACTGCCGGAGTCATTGGGATTACCCAGGAAAATATTGAGTTCAGGTTCAGTGGTTACCGCAATACCCAGTCGGGCCTGGTCAGCGGCAACGAATATACAAGCCAGGTATCCTACCCGTACAGCAATGGTACCATCATCGAATCCACCCGGTTCAATCTGACATCTGATACGCAAGGCTCGGGCAATACCCTGTGGATATGGACTGATGGGTTTTATCTGTGTTACGGGGGAAATAGCATAAGATTAACAAAAGCTGTCACTGTCAATAACGCACCCTTAAAACCAGGGTTTACCTATCCCGGTAATAATTCAACTCAAATTTCTTTGACGCCCATTCTGAAAACAGGTCATTTTACAGATTTGGACACAGATGATTCACATCGATTGACCGAATGGGAAATCAGTACAAGCCAGGATTTTTCATCCATTGTTTTTGCCATAACAAGTCCAGACTATTTAACCTCCATCAAGGTGCCGAACCATGTTCTAACAACAGGCAATACATATTATTTGCGGACCCGATTCTATGATTCACGCCATCTTGCATCGACCTGGTCTGAAACCCTCAAATTCAGCACGATCACAGCCTCAAATGACATTAACAACAACGGCATCCCCGATGACCAGGAAGATAATACGCTTGATATGGATGGTGACAATATCAAAGATAACCTGCAAGACGATATCAAAAGTCTTAAGGTCGGTGACAAAGGATTTGTAGGTGTTTCGCGCAAAGAGGACATAACTGTTTTGGACATCAATGCCATTGAAGCCATTGATCCGAACTCTATTTCATCTGTATTACGTCCATACAGCATGCCCATGGATATGGTCGTGATGGATCTTTCTGTATCAAAACCAACTGACTCTTGTGAAATCAAGCTTCACTATTCTGAAACGATTCCCAAAGGTGTCAAGTGGCTGATGTACGATAGTGTATCTGGATGGCGGGATCATACTGCCCAGGTCAAATTTTCAGGTAACACAGCCATCGTAAAGCTCAAAGACTGGGGCTATGGAGATGCTGACGGACTTCCGAATGGCAATATCGTTGATCCGGGCGGATTTGGCTATGCATCCTTTATCAAAGGACAAATCACAGATTCTGACACCAATCAGCCGCTGGAAAGTGCTGTTGTAACCGTCGTCGGAGAAACAATCCCTGTCCAAACCGATGGCAACTATTTTTCACCCATCATTCCAGGAACGTATACCATATCTGTCAGTGCATCTGGTTATGCGATGAAATCAGCGCCGGACGTCACCATCGGCCAGGGCGATATTAAAACTCTCAGCTTCAAGCTTCAGCCGGAATCAAAACCCAATTCTGACCATAAGCTCATGGATGCAATCATTATTCAACAATTTCTTACCATAAAGCCCCCGGCTGGAGACCTGCCCGCTAATATCAATATAAACAATGACAACAAAGCCGGGCTTGAAGAAGCTTCCTACATACTGCAGAAGCTTTCAGGATTGAGGTAAATGGGTTCTATTAATTTCAATTATGATCCATACTTTTTTGGACATCATTTCTTTAAAAATGATAAATGACTGACGTGTATATGGTATGCTGATCCACATCCTGTGATGAGTCTTCACTTCCCACTGTGGTGGATCTTACATCTGTGCCGAACCGGTACTGATACGCAATGTCATATACAAAACGCTTATACGCAATACCAGACCCGATACTGATTCCGAAAAAATGATCAGGACGGCCATCCGCCGGTTCAGGATCATAGAAAATCCCTGCTCGAAGGGGCACAATAATATTTTTTTTTTGAGAAATGATCAGGTATTCGCCCCCGAGCCTTACCTGTAACGTATCTTTGATATTGGAATCCTTCTGTAATTTTCCAGTAATCGGGTTCAAGTTGTTGCCGTCTGCATCATGAAGCACATAATCGCTCCAAAGGGTTCGATAAACATCCAGATCCAAAGTCAAGGTATCTTTTGGCCGAAAAGCCAGGCCCATTCCATAAGACATGGGCATATCCAGAGTTACCATTTCAGAACGGTGGATTACACTATGTAAATCGGATGCTGGAAAAGTTGGGAAAGTGACCGTCGAATCATAGTCCAAGTTGTGATGGAGCCGAGCGCGAAAGGGAGATTTAAATACCACACCAATGGTTAACCAATTTTTTACCTCCCACAACATTCCCAGATTGAAGTTAATATTTTCGCAATGGGCTGGATTAAAAACATCGATGGAAAGACCATCCATCGCATATTTTTCATCAACCGTTGTTTTTGTATTAAATGGCAATCCTGCAAAAGTCCCGGTTCCCTGGGAATTGTAATTGGAACCCCACTGATTATCGAAAATGCCATGGTCCCAAATATTGAATGTCATCCCAAGAGAAATACGAGGTGATATCTGAACGGCAAAGGCTGGGCTGACAGGCATCCAGGTCCCATTCTGACTATAATCAATCGTATTATTCAGATTCAAGACAGGGGCTATGGTATCAATGAAATTATAATTGTAAGCCACCTTTTTGTTGAAATCATACAACTGCTGGAGATTTAAGGAGACGATCAAATTCGTGCTGCCTATTGTGAATGGATAAGCAGCACTCAAATAATTGAGTTCACACGAAGCCACGTCCTGGGGACCTGATGCCATGGGGAATGCAGTATATGAGGTATCTTCGATGCGCTTATTATAGGCCCCTGCAATCGAAATCTCCGGGGTTTCAAGCTGGATAAGACCCGCCGGATTCCATGAAGCAGCAGTGGCATCATCTGCAACACCAATAAAAGCACCGCCCATACCCAAGGCCCTGGCTCCTGATCCCACAGGATTTGGCGAAGAAGATATTTCCACAGCTTGCTGAATTTGTCCCATGGCCAAAGAGAATAAAATAAAGATTAAAAATATAGAGGCAAAAATGATTCGATTCAACATAATATTCTCTCAAGGGTTTTTATCTAAATTCAACCATATTTAACATTGCCTGATTATGCAACAAAAATAGGACGTTCACAGCAAGATAGATGTGCAGGATCCTTTTTTTTCTTTCTCAAATTTTTTTTTGACAAAAGAGTTTATATCAACGAATGAACGTTCCCCCTTTCGTTGACAAACATATCCTGCTATTTTATAGTCTTGGCATACTATTAAGTCGAACATAATATTTGCAAAACCCTTGTACACATGAGGATATTGTGCAATCTACGGTTAAGACATTCATTACCATCGCCCTGACATTGTGTTTGCTATACTCAGCCATTGCTGAAGAATTGTTCTATGACACACAGCAATGCAATATTCCAGGATTGCCCGGAAACGAAATCGGGGGTGAAATTGCGGTGCGATTTACGCCCTCCAGCTATCCTGTTAAAATTAAATCCATCAAATTTTATGTGAACACATGGTACACACCTGACACGACTTTTGGAGTGAAAATTTATAGTGCTGACAATGGCCACCCCGGAATCCTGTTAAACGATCCGATTACCGCATCCGCTGCAACCGGAAATGAGTGGGTTGAAGTTGATGTGTCTGCTGAGAACATTGTTGTTACCAGTGGGGACTTTTTTGCTGCCATGGTCTGGTTGACCGCTCCCGGACCAGACTATAACCTGGCGCAATCCACATGTATCGATACGTCTGTTCCCATTTCTCAAAGAACTTATTGGAAATGGCCTGATGGCTCCTGGACAACGTTTATATCAGGACAATATGGGTATGGAGATGCGACCATCCGTGCGATTGTCGATGCCACCGATGTTCCAATCCCGGTCAAAGCAGCATTCACGATATCAACGGCCTCAGAAATTGTGCCGGTTGATGCTGCCTTTACCGCTCAAGCCTCGGGAAGCTTCAATGTCTGGACATGGGATTTTGGTGATGGAGAAACCCTTAGCGGCACAGGCTCCCCAATAACCAATCCTTTGCATACATACACCCAGGCTGGTTCTTATACGGTAAAACTGACTGCAAGCGGCACAGGGGGAACAGACACCTATATCCAAAACATTGATCTTTTCAAAATCGAGTCCCCGCAAATTAATATGGAATCAAATCCTGTCAAACTCAGCAATGAAGAATCCACCCTGCAATGGTTTCCGGTAGCTGGCGCTGACCATTACATATTTGAATACGCCCTGCACGCGGATTTTTCAAATCCCATACGCATCAATCAACTTAACGCAACCCAATATAATTTTTCTTTCCCCCTTCCCCTGAAGGATGGCCACTATTTCTGGAGAGTTCAGAGTGTGGATGCAGATCAAAATACGAGCAAGTGGGCTGAATCGGCTTTCTATTATGAAAAATCTATCGTTGATGACAGTTTATATACCTTTAAATATTTATGGCCCACGTCAAAAAACAATCAATTTTTTGATCATCCAACAGCGATTGCCGTGTCAGACCGGGGGTATGTGTATATAACCGATACCAACAATCATAGAGTCCAAAAATTAAACAAAGAAGGGTACCTTATCACATCCTGGGGCCTTGAGGGAAGCGACCCGGGCAATTTCAAAAATCCCCTTGGCATCGCAGTGGACAGTTTGGGAAATGTCTATGTGGCAGACAGTCTTAATTTTCGTATTCAAAAGTTTGATGCCAACGGGAAATTTTTAAACCAATGGGGCAAGAAGGGCTCGGGACCGGGCCAGTTTGACTGGCTGAATAGCCAATTGAATATTGGCATCATTGGAATGGCATGTGACCCAATGGACAATCTTTATGTCCTGGACCCGGGCCAAAAACGCCTGACTGTATTCTCTTCAGATGGTGGTTTTCTAAAACAGGTGAATCACTACACAGGACTAACCGGAAGTGAACAAGCATTTGACTCTCCCAGCGATATTGCCGTCCATCCGGATGGACGTATCTTTGTTTTAGATAGAATCAAAGGGGTGCAAATTTTTTCTCCTTTGTGTGAAAACCTGCTCGCAATCTGGGGGAATGTAATCCCCAACAATAATACAATGGGACGATTATCATCTCCCCAATCCATTGCCATAGATAAACAAGGCTATGTATATATCACCGATCCGGGTAAAAACCATATCTTTCAATTTAATGATTTTGGTGCATTAATGTATGAAATAGGTTGGGAATTCGGTGCAGGCGCATGCCCAAGCACTTTCAGACTTCCCTTCGGTATTGCTGCAGATCGAGAAGGATTCTTTTATGTGGCAGATCGGGGGAATAACCGGATTCAAAAATTCTATTCTTTAGATGGCAGTTTCTCGTCTGACTGGGGAAATTATGGCCGAGAACCTGGCGAACTGCTTCATCCCGGGGGAATCAGCATGGGATCAAACCAAGAGATTTTTATTGCTGACACCTATAACCACCGGGTTCAAAAATTTACCAAAGACGGCCAATACCTGAAACATTTAGGCGGACTGAGCTGCACAAATGATTTATGTCTGCCCTCGGATTTAACCCTCCATTCAAATGGGGTCATTTATGTGGCCGACACCTACGCAAATCGTGTATCCATGCTCAGCCAGGATTTAGAGCCCCTGGGCACATGGGGCTGGCAGGGAAGCGGCCAGGGACAGTTTAATTTTCCAACCGGTATCGTTTCCGACAGCAATGGATATGTTTATGTGGCAGACACGGGCAACCATCGCATACAAAAGTTTTCGCCAGATGGAACCTTTGTCACCCAATGGGGAAATCGCGGCAGCGGCCAAAGCCAGTTTATATGGTCTGAATTTACAGATGGGCGGGTATTTGAAAATGACTGGGAGGTAGATTTTGTCATTGGCATGGCCGTGGATATTTTTAACAATATTTATGTTGTTGACAGAGGAAACCATAGAATCCAGAAATTTTTTCCGGATGGCACTTTCATTGAACAATTTGGCACAAAAGGGTCAGCGCAAGGCCAGTTTGAATATCCATCCGGTATCGCCATAGATCACAAAGGTGATATTTATGTTACAGATACGGGCAATCACAGAATCCAGGTTTTTTCTCCATCATGGGCCTTTATCTCCCAATGGGGACAAAAAGGGTTGCAGCCCGGACAGGTCAGTATGCCCACAGATATAGTCACAACTACAGACGGGGATGTCTTTTTCACAGACAGTGGTGGAAACAACCGTATCCAAGTATTTAAAAGAATGATTCCTTCCAAAGGCAAAGCCATTATTGTTGCCGGAGGCGGGCCTGATTTTTTCGGATACGGCAATGCATTGTGGCCCACCACACAGATATGCGCAAACTTTGCCTATCGGGCCCTGAACTACCGTGGGTATAGCAAACAAAACCTTCATTATCTGACCTCTGACTCAACCCTGGATCTGGACAGCAACCAGGTTCTGGATGATGTGAGCGGGGATGCAACAAATGACAACCTCAAACAGGCCATAACGCAGTGGGCGGCAGATGCAGAAAACCTTGTCATATACATCATCGATCACGGTGGCGATGGTGTGTTTGGCATGAGCAGGGACAACAGACTATCTGCAACCTTGCTTGATGAATGGCTTGACAGTCTTCAAGAGACCATGACAGGCAAAATCACACTGATATATGATGCCTGTCAGTCAGGCAGTTTTCTTGAGCCCTTGAAAGGAGAAAACAGAATTATCCTCACCAGTGCTCAAAATGATGAGGAAGCTTATTTTCTCACAGATGGTGCAATTTCCTTTTCCCAGCCTTTCTGGTCAAATATCCTTATGGGCAAAAGCATTCATGACGCATTTACAACGGCAAAAAATACAATTAACGCCTGGCAATCCCCTCTTATTGATGCAAATGGAAACGGAGCTGCAAATGAAACAGATGATCAGACAATCACCCGGAATATGATCATTGGCAGCAGTTTTCAGATGAGCCATGAAATCCCTTTAATTGAAGCAGGATCAGAAGCCCGACAAATCTCAGGGGAAAACACAGCAGATCTATTTGCCGTACTCAATCAAGGCGCTTATATTTCCAGGGTCTGGGCCATGATAAGACCGCCCGGCTATATGAACACCAATTCTAAAAATGCCGTTCTCGAATTTCCATCCATCGATCTTGTGCCTGATGAAAATACACCCAACCGATATACAGCCACCTATGATAAATTTTATTTATCCGGCACATATCATATCTCTATATATGCCAAGGATAAAAAAGGAAATATTTCCATCCCGCATATCACCAGCGTTTCCGTGGACAACCCTTTGCTTCACCGACGAGCAGTCATCCTGGCCGGGGGAAACGCAAATGACCCTTTGTGGCCGGCCATAGAAAAAGAGGCAAAGTTAGCTTATACCGCATTAAAAGCCAGACAATACTCGGATGAGGATATTATGTTTCATTGCCCCACAACCATTGCTGGGGTGGACTCCATATCAAGTTTTGAAAACCTTGAAAATACCCTTACCATCTGGGCGGCAGATAACACGCAGGATCTGGTTATCTATTTGGTTGGCAAAGGATTTGACCAAACCTTTACTATAAATCCCACCCAAGCCCTTGGTGCTGAGCAATTGGACTTTTGGCTGGATATTCTGCAGACAAAAATTAACGGTGACATTGTCTTTGTTTATGACGCCTGTCGCTCAGGCAGTTTTATCTCCAAATTGACACCACCAAAAGACAAACACAGGATTGTGATAACAGGTAGTGATTTGAATCAGCCGGCTTGTTTTGCAGCCCAGGGTGATGTTTCTTTTTCATCATTTTTCTGGAGCCGCATCGCAAAGGGGGGCAGTGTAAAAGACGCATTCCTTTCAGCCAAAAACGCCCTGAGTCTTTCAGAAGAAAAACAAAAGCCCTGCCTTGATGATAACGGGAATGGGGTGGGTAATGAAAAAGCAGACGGAAACAGGGCCAGGTATTATTCCATAGGAATGAATATCATAACAGCTGCCGGAGAGCCTTTGATTGGGCGAGCGGGAATAGATGGAAAGGAACTGATCTGGGCTGAAAACCTGAAAGCAACAGGAACAATAACAAACGTGTGGGCGGTTATCGTCCCAAAAGATACCCCAACAGCTGCATGTGATCTTAATTTAACCACCATAACCTTGAATGATATGGGTCAAGGCCGTTACCAGGCAAGCACTGTCGGCCTGGATTTAAAGGAGTCGGAAACCATTTCTATTTTTGCCACAGATCTTGATGGCAATGTTTCTATGCCAAGAACCTTGATGAAAATCAGTTCCATCAGTCCTGAACAGACACTGACAGGACAAAATTCTGCCACCATCTGGATTCAGAATGATGAGGCAACAGGCACCATTGATAAAGTCTGGGCTGCTGTCACACCGCCTTATATCACCCTGCCCCATCCAGACATCCCAGAACCTGAACCAAAAATTTTTAATCTTGTTTTCAATGAGAGCACGAATCAATGGGAAGGTGATTATAATGATTTTTCCAGTTTTGGTACGTATAAAATTTTAATTTATACCCAAGATACTGATGGTAACATATCAATACCATCTGCCACTTCTATTATACAAACCATTGGTCCGGATGCGTATGAAGATGATGACACTTTTTTAACAGCAAATGTCATCACCATTGATCAGATACAAGCCCAGAATCATAATGCTCATGATGCCGGTGATCAAGACTGGGTTATGTTCTATGGCGTTAAAGGAAAGGCCTATCATATCACCACTGAAAACCTTGAAACAAATTGTGATACAGTGATTACAATTTATGACCATGACGGTATTACGCAACTTGAAAAGTTGGATGAGGGCGGGCCTGGTGAAAAAGATGAATTTACATGGGCATGTCCTTCGGATGGCTTTTTTTACGTAATGATCAAGCAATATGAATCATCTGTTTTTGGGGCAGATACCGGATATGGTCTCCGTATATGGAGTCCAACTGCACCTGTTGGTGTGCTTATCGGTCAAATTATGGATTTATCAGGCAATGGTGTCTCAAAGGCGTTAATCACCTCTGACCTGACAACAGGGGCGGCCGTCAGCCTGCCAAACGGATACTACCTGTCCATGCTGCCTGCCGGAACACACAATATCACTGCCACAGCCCCGGGGTTACTCACAAAAACCCAGACCAATATTGAAATTTCAGCCGAAGGGGTAACCACCTTAAATTTTTTATTGAATCAATCTTACAATGATGGACCAGGCATTCCAACATCATTGCAGGCAACTCCGGATAAATCGATCCAAACCAATGACAATACCATTGAAATCTTTTGGACTCCGGGAACCAATCCGGGCATTGGTGTTGCCGGTTATTCATACTTCTGGGATACCAATGCCACAGCCCAACTTGACAATACCATTGAAACCACCTCAACCTTTACCGAAAGCCCAGCTTTAGCTGATGGAAACACCCACTATTTCCACATTGCCGCTGTGGACAATGAAGGAAAAATAAGCGCAGTGGTTGATTTCGGACCGTTTATGATTGATACGACACCACCAGTTTCAGTTCTGTTAAACACACCGGATTCTATTGCTGAAAACACGGATATATCAATTACCGTTGCAGGTCTTGATATTGTTGCCTATAAATTCAAACTCAATGATGCAGACTTTAACAATGAAGTTGATATTGCCATTCCAATTGAATTGTCTGGCCTGGCCGTTGGCAAATACACCCTGTCGGTCATTGGAAAAGATACTGCCGGAAACTGGCAGGCCATTGCATCGGCCACTGTTGCCGGTTGGGAGGTGATCCCTTCTTTTCTCAAAGGGGATGTTAATAATGATAAAGCTGTCAATTTAAAAGATATATTTCCGGTCTTAAAAAACCAGACCGGCGGCAAACCAGATCCGAATATAAATATAGATGCAGATGTAAATGGAGATTTTCTGATCGGAATCCATGAAGCCATTTACATTCTACAAAATTAATAAAATTGAATTAGGGGTAGATAATCAATATTATTTCCAATATAATGTATTGAATTTTTAATCGAACCCAAGAGGCCAATCGCTTGAATCTTTTTATGCAACGCTGGGGCATAATATATGAATCTATATTAGCAAGGTATCAAAAATGAAAAAACAAAAATATGATGCAGAAATGGATTTAACCTATAAGTATATTCAAAAGCTTACCGAAATTGGATTGGCTCTATCCTCTGAAAAAAACATCACCAAACTGCTTGAAATGATCGTAACCAAGGCAAGGGAGATGTCCAATGCAGACGCTGGAACCCTCTACATCATGGATAAAGACAAAAAACACCTGAGCTTTAAAATCATTCAAAATAATTCTTTAAACATTCAAATGGGCGGAACTGGCGGTGAAGACATTAAGTTTCCTCCGGTACCACTGGAAATAAATGGCAAAAAAAACATGGAGAATGTTTGCACCTATGCAGCGATCACAGGGGAAAGCATCAATATTTCAGACATATACGATCATGATGGAGGATTTGATTTCATTGGTGCTAAAAAATATGATGCCATCACCGGATATGAAACAAAATCCATGCTGGTTATTCCTTTAAAAAATAACGAAGAAGCCATTATCGGCGTATTGCAGCTCATTAATTCATATGACCCTGAAAAAAAAACAATTTCAAGTTTTCTGCCCTTTTATGAAAAATTAGTCAAATCCATAGCTTCCCAGGCAGCTGTCGCCCTTACGAATGCGCAACTGATACAGAGCCTTCATGATTTACTCTTTGCATTTATTCAAAGCATGGCCGTGGCAATTGATGAAAAATCTCCCTATACCGGTGGTCATATAAAACGGGTGGTTGATATCAGCATGCTGATCGCTAAAAGCATAAATGAAAGCAAGGACACGATCTGGAAAGATACATTTTTCAACCACAACGAACTGCAAGAACTTCAGTTGTCCGCCTGGATGCATGATATTGGAAAAATCGTCACGCCTGAACACGTGATTGACAAAGCCACTAAATTAGAAAAAAATTTAGACCGGATAGAAATAATTGAACTTCGGTTTCAATTAATCGAGGCACTTGCCAAAATAGATTTTTTAGCAAAGAAGGAAGCGTTGGCAGGCAAAAAAATCGTTGATCCTGACAAAATCAAACACCTGGAAAAAGAGTTCAAGCACACAGTTGATATGTTAAAAGAGGATTTGAACTTTATTAAATCCTGCAATAATACAGGTGATTATATGTCGGACGATAAAATTGAAACAATAAAAGCCATTGGTGAAAAAAAATATTTTATGAATCATCAGGCCCATCCTTTTTTGCATCCAGATGAAATACAAAATCTTTGTATCCGCAAAGGAACATTAACAGATGAGGAACGTCTGATCGTTGAAAATCATGCAAGGCTAACCTATAAAATCACAAGCAAATTGCCGTTCCCTGATCAACTGGCCAGAATACCGGAATTTGCATCAAGCCATCATGAAAGACCGGATGGAACCGGATACCCGAATAGAGTCGCCAGCAGCGATCTGGCTGTTCAATCCAGGATACTTGCCGTTGCTGATATTTTCGAAGCATTGACAGCTGTTGACAGGCCCTATCGAAAACCGATGAAATTGTCAGAGGCCATTCAGATATTAGACTATATGAGCAAAGACAACCATATTGACAGTGATATTTTTCATCTTTTTATCAAAACCGGTATTCACAAAGAATATGCCCGAAAAGAACTCAATCCGGAACAAGTAGACATCGATATATGAAGCGGATCAGTTCATAACCGGGTTGATCCGCAAACATTGTATGCAACGCTGGGGTTAATTTTATCCGACCTATCGGGGTAATTCTTCCACAACCCGAGCCCCTGCCAGCGCAGTCCCATCCCCATTAATTACCCTGGCAATACTGGCATCATTTTCCATTTCAATGATTTCCAGAATAACATCTTTCTGATGGACAAGATTGAAACGCTGATTGATCTTAACGCCCTGATGCTTACCAATGTTTATTTTGATGCGCCCGTCAGTTGATTCCATGACAGCCCCCTGAAGTCGATAAGCAGCATGAATTTTTTCCGTAAGACTCTGGGCAATTGTTCCGGCAATGGCAGACACGGATTGTGAAACACCGAATGAATCAGTTACAACAACGGATATCCGGCCGGTTTCAGTTTCAATTAACTGCATGGATACCTGGGTCATGGATCCTGAATGAATGATCCGGCCAGAAAGGATCAGTTTTGCTGCCAGAATCTTTCCTACGGCCAGTGCCGTTCTTTGATCAATAAGCTTTGTGGTACTGAGTTTGAGCTCTCCTAAAAGTTTGTCCAAAAGCGCACGTTCAACCACCTGAACCCGGCTGTGCTGAATCAAAAGATCCATAATACCGGTTGCCATCAACTGAGCTTCACCTTCCTGGATAGAAACCCCCTGCACATCAATGTCCCGTATCCACATGGTGAGGGGGACCGATGTCCACTCGTCAGAGGGCGTTCTTTCAGAAGGGTTGCTCATATTATCCAGAAGATCCCGGACCATTTTATCAATTTTTTCCTGATGTTTTTCATCATTGCTCACAGATATTTTTTCCCTGAGATTATTGGCTAATAATGCAACAGATTGACTGCCTGGTGCCAGTTTTCGGGCTTGCTCAAGTAATTCCAGTGCTTGTTTTGGCTTTCCGGTATCTGCCATTACAATCGCTTGAGACAGATAGCCTGTTTCATTTTTCGGATCAATTTCTACAGCCTTTTGATAATAGCCTATCGAAGTATCTGTCTGTTGCCTTAAGGAGGCAATACGGCCAAGTCCGATAAAAGCGGCTGCCTGATGGGGGGGTTCCCCTTTGACGTTTTCAAGCGCCTTTTGGTACATGGACTCAGCAGTTTCAAGGGTTCCCGTCCTCAGATAGATATCACCTCGAATCAGATAAGACAAAAGATTGTGATGGCTTTTCTTTTCCAGCAGGGCACACATTTTTAGCGCCTCTTCGAAATTGCCCTGGTTAAAATAAGCAAATGCCGCATTTTCATAATTGTGGATGGTTTTGTCTGTATATCCCTGGTACCCGAAAAAAACGGCAGCCATAAGAATGAAGAAAATGGAACCCCATACAGTCAGACGTCTTTTTTTTGCTTTTTTTTCAGTATCAGAAATTGTGTCAGAATCCTGCATCTGCTTGTTCGGTATTTCCATCGAAACCCGGGTTTTAAGGGTTTGCCCATATTGAGATGAATTGCCATTATGATTCGTGTATCGATATGCAGGGTCTCCATATAAAAGATAGCTGGCCCATATAATACTCTCTTCTCCAAAATTTTCGATCAGATTGATTCTGGCATTTCTCAAGGATTCTCCCACTGTATCCCCGGAAAAAAGGCATTTATAAAATTCGAGGGAGAAATAACTGCTCGGTTCATCCTGAATTTCCCAAAAGGTCCCCACACAATGTTTTACACCTGAAAGAAGAAAGGCATTCACCAAACCGAATATTTGATTGTGAAAATCTTTATTAATCTCCCATTTTTCTGTTCCGGCTGACTGACAGGCATTGGAAAATACAAATGCAGGCATGGGACGTTCCCGGCTGATATTCATGATTTCCTTGGCATTAAAATTTCCATCTGACAACTGCCAGCCGCTTTCTCCCGGGTTCTCGCGATTGTATACAGCATGCCCTGCAAAATGGATTAAATCGAATTCACTTATATTGCTTTTTACAAATTCCGGTGTGATTTTATTCAATTTCAACTCTGCTGTGGTGATTCCTTCTTTTGCTTTTGACTGTAAAAGAAGTTGTTTTCCTTCGTGGCAGGCACCTTCTAAATCTCCATTCGGATCAGCAAGAATCAACATTTTTAATGGGGATTCCAACACTCTTTCTTGGGTTTGAGACAAGGTTTGTCTGGTTTTAACCAGACGTCCCACATTGAATTGGCAGCACAAAAACTGATGACCATCATAAAGCAGTTCCCAGGGGATGTGGATCAGTCCGTCATCAAGATTCAATATCAAATGACTGGCTGTTGTTTTCGCCAAATTCTCTTTCACAGTAGATGTAAACAGCTCATCCCGGAACATCCGGCCATGCTCCCGGAGTTTTGCCAGGCTTTCTTTTCCGATCATTCCCTTACCATCGGCATGGTTTAATATGTCAAGGAACTCTTGGCAACGGGCATCAATCCGGTCAAGCGTAATGGATATTTCTTCATAGTGGCGGACGGTACTGATATTTTCCATCTTCTGTTCATAAACGCCAATTTTCAGACAGCTGCCTTCCCGAGTTAATTCCAGGTGAATCACTTCCGGGTCAGGTTTGATTTTTTTAATCACCTCAGATCTGCCTGCCCGGACTTTAACCGACTCTCTTGATGCGGGTTTTCCATCCCAGAAGATTTCATACAGAGCAATTGGTTCAGATTTTCCTTTTACAGTTGCAAACCGGCTAAACTCACAAAAAATATCTTTGATTTCTGCAATATGTTCATAAACGCTTTTGGATATAAATATTTGATCTTTGCCGGCCTGGGCCTGAATTCTTGCAGCCACATTCACGGCATCTCCAAAAATATCGGATTTATCGACTATCACATTGCCTGTATTCACACCGATCTTGACATGGATTTGTTCTATTTCCATGTCCTGAATCCGGTTATGGGTTTGCAAGGATTTCTGGATGGCAATGGCGGCTGCGACAGCATCTAAAGGCTTTGAAAATGTTGCCATAACAGCATCACCGATCATCTTTATCAAAACGCCATCATGCTTTTCGACCAGGGGAAGCACTATATCGTTATGTCTTTGAAGTTTGGTAAGACCGTTAATATCGGCCATTGTATCCATATATTGGGTATACCCGCATATATCAGTAAAGAGTATGGATGTTTCCTTTTTAAATTTTTCCTTGATCATCTGGTCAATCCGTATGCGCTCGCGCATTATTCCCTGGATATTGTCAGACAGGGTTTCCTTGCCGGTATATGACTGTATTTCTTTGGGAGAAATCTGCGCTGAATTGTCCAAAGACGTTTCAGAGTTTACCGTTTCTTTTTTTTCATTCATATTGAATCTCCTGACAATTATACTTATTCTGTAATCACTTTATCCAGCGGTTTAACCGTGTCAATTTTACCGGATATCATACTTGCCCTGGACATGCCCGGCATCACCTGTGAAATCTGGGCTCTCCCAAGAATGATGTTATCTGCACCGAGCAGTTTGCCGGTAAGCGGATGAATCACCGGTTCTTCTCTGTAGATGACTATCCTGCGCGGGATCTTGACTTTATCCTGGCCAAGATCAGTGAATATCTGCGGACCTTTGAGCTGTAATACCAGACCTTCCAGCAAGGGGAATTCCATATGGACTTTCAATGCCATCCCCTGGGAGAGCAATTTGAAAGCCTGCAATGTCTTGGTTTCGTCAAACACATCTTTTACTGTTAATATTTCAGCTGTCTGGGTATCGATTATTCTTGCCACTATCTCAATCCCGGAACCCGTTTCAATGAGTTTGCCGGTGATAACGGCCTGGGCGGCAATCAGTTTGCCTATGCGCAGGGCAGTTTGTTTATCAATCAAATCGGTCTGAGACAATTTTTGTTCCTGTAAAATAAGATCAAGTTTTTCTCTCTCAATGATTCGGAACCGGTTCTGGCTGACAAGTGAATTGATCAGATTTTCTTGAAAAAGTAACGCAGATTCTGAAATTAAGGCATTCTGTTCAAAGGGAAGGACACTTATGCTGAGTCGTTCTTCTATTTGAAGCGCTCTAGGAATTTTTCGGGTGATTACAATTTTTCTGACCACGGTATTGCCTGCTTCATCCTGACCTTCTATCGCAATCGTATTCAGCCCTTGATTGAGTTCAGCCATATAACTGAAAAAAATATCTTTCCCTTCCCGACGAAGAACCGGAACGTGATTAATGGTCATTTTCTTTACGATTGTATCATCGGTGATCCGACCTTCAATATAGGCTTTATCAAAATAAACCGTTTGGTTATCTGTCCAGTCTTTCAAATGAATAATCGGCGCAGATTTGTCCCTGGATCCGAAAAACCCGGCCTTGGAAATCAGTCCGGCCATGCTTGAATCTGCACAGGCCAGTAAAATGGAATTTGAACCGTTCACGCCTGCTTTGGAAATATTTGCGGACACGTCTGCAGAGGTTAGATTCCCCAGACGATCTTGCGCCACCAATTGGAAATAATCTTTGTCGATCTCAAACTTTTGTTCGAAAAATATTTCTTTTCCTATTTCTGATGAAAATGGTCTGCCATTGATGACCAGAGAAGAAACACCGGCTTCATCATAGATGGAGCCTGAAACCCTGACCATTTTTTTTGATCCGGATTTGGAAACAATCAATTCATCAAGCATGATCATCGGGCCCTGCCGATCAACATGGATAACAAGGCGCTTTGAAGAAATTTTCCCAAGAAGATTTTCCGCTGTGATATCGATCTCGTGCCGGCCATGGGAAAGCATGACCGGTTTGTTGAAAGAAAAACTTTTCTCTGACATCTCCATAAAAACCGGTTGCTGGTTAATGGTAACCCGGGATACATAGTTATTATCTTCAGCTTTACCGGCTATCATGACCGGATCAGCCCGCGTCCATATTTCATTGTCAACAACACCCATAAACAGTTTTGGAGGGAGAACCTCTTGTGTTTTTTCATCCAAAAGAGACTTTCTGACCCGATCAAGGTAAAATCCTGCCTTTGCTGAAAAAAACTGTTTCAAGGAAAGCTCCAGTTCATCCCTGGCCTTATCAAACTCTCCTGTCCGGTAATAAACAATCCCCATTTCCCGATGGGGAAAATAATCCACAAAATGCATCCCATAGGTTCTTGCCATTCGCTGATCCGTATCTCTTTGCCGGATGGCCTCCTTAAGATCCAAAAGTGCTTCAGTGTAGAACTCACCTTCTACATATGAGAGCCCCCGCTCATAATAGTTCCACCATTTATACCGGAAACTGCCTTTTACTTTACCATAGACTGGCATATTTTTCTGAGGTTGCTGTGTCGATTCAGCGACACAGCCCAGAAAACTGCCGATGACAAGAATCAGGCCGATCGCCACCTGTATGGTTTTTGACATCAAATACGTCTCCTTGCATTTGGTCTGACTGAAAAAAAATCAAAAATGCAGGACAAAGGACAACAAAACCGTATGCTGAACAATGTCTGCATTCGAAGATGCTATAATATTGCTGCTGTTTATCTGTGATCCCCACCGCAGTTGATAGGCAATATCAAAGATATATTGTTTATACCCGATCCCGGTTCCGATACTTGCGCCATAAAAATCTTTTACATTTTTCTGATCTGGTTCCGGATCGTAAAACAGACCTCCCCGCAGCGGGATCACTATTTTTCCATCGGGTTTATAAAAAAGATATTCCCCCCCCAGTCTGAATTGAGTGGTATCCTCAATATCGGATTGGATCTTTGGCAGTGCATTTATCGGACTCATTTTATTTCCCTGGCTGTCGACCAGAAAATAATCGCTCCACTGGGTGCGATATATATCAAACGCCATTGTAAAATGATCCGAAAATCGCCATGCAACCCCAAGCCCATAGGACATCGGCATTTCCAGTTCAACAGGTTCACTTGTCCGTGTATTGCCGGAACCGGTTACACCCCCCGCGCCATTGTACCGGACCCATGTATATTCATAGTCGTGATCAAATTTTGCTGAAAACGGTGTTTTGAATACCGCTCCAAAAGTCAAATCCGCAAATGGACTCCATAAGAGCCCCAAGTTAAAATTAAGGCCCTGCATATCGGAGTAAGATTCCGTGATCCGGGTATCTTCAACCTGGGTTGTAAGTCCAACCCGGGTTACGCTGTGATTTGTGTATTCCTCATGCCAGCCGTTCTCCCACCCAAGATCCGATGACCAGATATTTGCAGTGACACCGATGGAAAGCTGTGGGGATATCTCAATGGCAAACGCAAGTCCCAGAGCGCCAAGAAACCCTTCTTGCGCATAGTTTCGTGTCTGAACATTTTCCAGGTTCACAGGAGGCGGGACCGAAGTTTGGGTCTGGTAACTCAATGACCGGTTAAAATCATACAGGCGCTGATAATTTATGGAAACGATCATATTGCGGTTAAACCGGTTAAATGGCAGGGACATGCTAAAATAATTGGCATTGAATGCCTCATTTTGTGACTCTGTATTTGAGCCCGGTTGAATACTGGAATTAAATTTTTCAGAACGCATATCCAGTGTTCCGGCAACAGATAGTTCCGGGGATTCCAATTGAATAAGGCCGGCTGGATTCCAGGAAGCAGCCGTTGCATCATCAGACACGGCGATAAATGCGCCTCCCATTCCGACCGCTCTGGCTCCTGACCCGACAGGGTTCGGTGAAGAAGCAATCCCGACACTCTGGCCGATGGTTCCCGCCAAAACCGGATAGGGGGCGATCCCGTACAGGCAATAAATAAAAACAAAAATGGATACTGCCCGCAAGTATCCATCCTGCCGATGGTACACTTGATTCATGATAGACAAAAACAATCTCCGCTGCTTAATCTGAAAGATGTTTTAAAATGTAAAAAATTTCCTCCATTCCCACTTTTCCATCAGCATTGACATCACTTTTTTTGTCTATGATCAGCCCGCTTGAAGACAGGTCCAAAACCTTAAAGGCCAAAATCAGATCACCAAGATCCACTGAACCGTTTTGGTTGATATCTCCTTTGAGTGTTCTTGTAAACGTGACAGGCTGACTGTCAAAAAGGTTGCCCGGATCAGTTGCTGTAAATAGAATGGTCTCTGAACCGGTCCAGGTATCATCTATGGCAGAAACATGGGCAACCCGGCTGGTGATGGTCACACAAAGATGATTGTTGCCGCTATAGGTCCAGGTTATTTCATTATCATCATTGTCCGGGTCAGTGACAAAATCATCCAGGCGGATATCAAAAAAAGATTGCCCGACCAGACTGTCCTGGTCAGGGAAAAGTTCCAGAACCGGAGGGGCGTTTGTATTGCTGATGGCAATTGAGACCTTCGCTGCATTGGAGACTCCGGCATCATTGTCTTGTACCGTATACATAAAACTGTCTGACCCGTGATACCCGGCAAAGGGCGTATAGGTGACCTTGCCTGTGACCGGATCAACATCGACAGAACCATGGTAGGGAGCGCGAACAATCAAAACAGTGTCCGCCAGAACAGTACCGTCTATATCTGTATCATTGCCCAGAATATTGACGATGATCGGGGTCTCTTTTTCCGTAGCAACGCTGTCATCGCCGGAAACAGGGGAATCATTCCGATCCTGGATAATTATGGTAACCTGTTGAGTACTTGAATCGACTATACCATCACTGACCTTGTAGGTAAAACTGTCCGACCCGTAATAATTTGTCGCAGGGGTATAGCAAAAGGATCCATTTGGGTTCAGTAAAAAAGAAGCTGCATGACCAGGTCCTGTGATCATGGAAGCTGTGAGCGGGTCATTGTCGCTGTCGGTATCATTGTTTAAAATACCGGGAGAATCAATCACAAGTTCAGTATCTTCATCAACACTATAGGAATCTGATACGGCAACCGGGGTATCATTCATACTGCCAACACTGATGGTTACGGTTGCATGATTGGATTCTGCTGCGTCATCATCTTTAACTGAGTAGGTAAAACTGTCCGGACCATTATAATCCGGATCAGGGGTGTACGTAATGCTGCCGGTTGTTACATTTACATTAACCGTTCCATGAGCCGGGTTGGATATAATCCGGACACTGGATGGATCAAGCGTTCCATCAACATCTGAATCATTGCCAATGACATTGATTTCCAGAAAAGTGTCCTCTTTTGTACTCTTGCTGTCATTGTTGGCCACGGGTGAATCATTTTGATCATTCACGATAACGGTCACCGTGGCCTGGTTTGAAAGAGCATCGTCATCGTCGGAAAGCGTATATGTAAAATGATCGGTACCCGTATAATTCAACAGGGGAGAATAGGTTATCATACCTGTCATGGTATCCACCAGTGTGGTTCCATGAGCCGCCCCTCCGGTCACAAAAACACTTGAAATTTTTAAAGTTCCGTCTACATCTGTAAAATTATCCACGACATTGATAACCACCGGTGTGTCTTCATTTGTGGAAACACTTTCATCGGCTGCACTGGGTGCATCGTTTATCTCATTGATCGTCAAGGATACCCAGACCGTATCAGAAAACGTATCTTCATCTTTAGCCTTGTATGAAAACCCGTCTGCACCTGAATAATTGGCCGCCGGGGTATAGTTGAACGAACCATCCGCATTTAATGTAAAGGATAATGCATGACCGGGTCCGCTCACAAGATGGGCTGAAAGATGTGCTTTATCCCCTTCATCAGGATCTGTATCATTTTCTAAAACGCCTGATGCAGAAACATTTTTTGCGATATCCTCCATTACTGCATAGGTGTCAGGCAATGCTTCGGGTTTTTCATTGATATCATCAATGTGGATCAACAATGACTGGATGTATATACCGCCATGGCCGTCATTTGTTTCCACCCTGATCGTATAGGTGTCTTTGGTTTCATGATCAAGAACAGTACTGGTCTTTGTCTCCAATACAGCACCGTTGATGGTAAAAAAACTGTTGTCCGGATAATCCGTATTCGATACAAAGCTGTACGTGTGGGTATCTGCTAAATTTTCATCTGTTGTACTTAATGTTCCCACTGCCGTTTGACCAGATGAATTTTCCGTTACAGATGAAGGCGTAAGTTCGATTTTGGTAGGAGCATAATTGATCTGCTCAAATATGACAGACATGGATTGTGCATCATAAACCGTATTAAATGTATGGTCGGATAGAACTCCCATCGAGACCTTGTTAACAGACACATCAACAACCCGGTAACCTGCGTCCGGCTGTATGCTCAGTTTGACACAGCCAATGCCGTAAGGTATCCTCAATCGTCCGCCGGTTCCATCGGTCCAGCCATATCCCGGGCAATCCGGGACTGTTTCAGGAACTATCCTGCCTCCGCTGCAGGCAAAGGTGCCAGCCACAGCAAGAGATTCTGTACCGTTCATCTCAATGGTCACGACAGGATCATCAAGGGCCATTGAAACACTGGTCCAGGAACCATCATACAGCCGGACACCGGTTTCGGTCCTGGGTGCATACCCCGGCTTTGAAGCGGTTACATCATGGATACCGGCCGGATGCAGCATTGACCATGATCCGTCTGTTTCTGTTTGAGCTGAAGGGCCACCGATCATGTCTGTTTGAACTGTGGCTTCATAGAGACCTGATCCGGAAACAGATTCTGTGATAAACCCTGCAAAAAGGCCTTCACCTGCCAGCGAATGGGTGCCCGCACTCCCTCCTGTAATAACGGAACCTGCTTGAACCGTATTGATGCTGTAAGGTACCGTCCCCATGTTGAGCCAGGAACGTCCTTTATTAACCGAAGCAAAAATTCCCTGCCGATTTGTCCCGGCATAAATATGCCCCTCTTTGGTAAACGATAAATCAGTCACGGAATTCCAGGTGGTGACACCTTCATCGCTGAAATATTCTTTGATGGGGACATCAGACCAACTTTTGTCTGTGTAGCGGATAAAGATGCCGTAATCCCCTGAGGCATAAATGGTATCGGAAGCTCCCCAGACAGCATGAAGTGTAAAGGTTTTGCCACTGTCCACAACAGACCAGCCCGACCCGTCAAAATGAAGGATCGTACCATTGTCCCCAACAGCATAAATATTGTTTTTACTGGTGCCCCATATTGATCGAAGCATACCGGTATTCCCATCCGGTACCAGGGGCGTTTCCATCAGTGTCCACTGTGTTCCTGAAAAATTCAGGATGGTATAATACCGCCCGGACCCAATTTTCCGGGCAGCTCCCACAGCAAAGGCATTGGATGCATCGCTTCCCCATATTGCCTGCAGATCAACCGTTACAGGACTTTTTACCTGCAACCAGTTTGAACCGTCATACCGAAGGATCGTCCCGAACGACCCCACTGCAAAAAAGTTTTCTTCAGAAACGCCCCAAACCCCTGAAAGCTGTTCCTGCGTCGGGTTTAAATCTGCCTGCCACGTGGAGCCGTCATACTTGAAAATAGTCCTACCATTGCCGACAGCAACAATAAAATTGGAAGAAAGCCCCCAGATATCATGAAAGTCAAATCCATCGGGTGCCCCAGTATCAACATTCGACCAGGTCTCTCCATTGAAACGGATCGCTGTGCCGGATTTACCAACCGCCCAGACATTGTTGGAACTGCTTCCCCACATGGCATAAAGGGAAGCTGACACAGGGATCTCTTTTTTTTGCCAATAATCGCCGTTAAAGTATAGAATGGTTTGATCATCTTCACCACCCATTGGTGTGCTTCCAGTGTGCCGAAGCACATAAAAATCCTTCAGTGATGTGCCCCAGATCCCATATCGGGTCGGCTCGCCCGGAATGCCCTTGTATGATTTGTACCAGGTTTCTCCTTTATCCGTGCTCATGAACAGGGGGATATCCGTTCCGTCAAAATGACCGCAACCGGCATAGAGGGTATCCGGATCTTTGGGATCGATCAGAATATCGTTGACAATAACATTGGAAATCTTTTTGATCCAGGATTCGCCGCCATCTTTGCTCAGATAAAGGTCACCCGGAATCCGGGTGCCGGAATAACTTCCCCCACCTGCATAAACAATCTGTGGATCTTCGGGGTGAACCGCTATGGCATTATAGTGATACTTATCCGACTGATTGATAACTGATGCCTGACTCAGGTCCTTTTTGATTTTATAAACATATCCGGTCGCAACTCCAGGGCCTCGGGTCGTGACATAAAAAAAATCTGCAGATGCCTCAGGAACGGCAATTTTGGTAACAATAGGGCCACCTTCCAGCCCTCTATATCTCCATGTATCTCCACTGTCTTCTGTTTTATAGATGCCCCCTTGTGTACCCACATAATAATGACGGGGATTATCCGGTCCAAAGATTACACAATAAGCAGATACATTCAGAAAATCCCCCTTTTTTACCCAGATGCTTTCAGGAGACATTTTTTCATATAATCCGCCTGCTGTTGCGGCAAGATAGTGGCCACTGTCCTCCGGGTTCACAGCCATGTCATGAACCTGGACAGCATTCACCCCCTTGTTCAGGTTTTGCCAGGACCATAGGGTCTTGCTTTTCGGTGCGTAAGAACCTCTGACAATTCCCTTACTAAGATCTCCCCCAAAAATATCGTAGGTGAACGGTGCCGGTTGTGGACTGGCCGCTATAGCAATGAGTTGATGGTCAATATCGAGCCATGTGGCAAAACTTTCCCCACTGTCCGTACTGATGCCAAAATAGCTGTTTCTGCCACTGACAAACAAAGTACTCCCATCCCCAGGCTGGAAAGTAATCGCTTTGCAATCCGAACCGGATGAATCAAACACCTTAACATAGGTCCATGTATTGGATCTTGTATAAAATTTTTTAACCCCATGATACCCGGTAACGAAAATGATATTGGATTTATCCGGGTGGATCGCAATCTCTTTTAGCCCTTCCGAAGGCAAATACCCGATCTGATACCAGGTTTTTGCGCCATCACCGCTTCGATACAAATAGCTTTTAGCACTTGCGCCTTCGCCGCTTGTGGAAATGACATACAAGACATTTACGTTTTGTGGATCGATTTTGATGTCAACGATTGGGAATGGGAATTGATTATCCAGAAGCGTCCACACCCAGTTGCCCTGGGCATCTTTGACCTGGGTCTCTTTTGCATGAGGCCCGGACCGTATCCAGCTTTGGCCCCCATCATTTGTCTTGTACACCGCACCATAGGCAAATGTGTCAGAATATACCCCCCCGGTACCGATATATACTGTTTTTTCATCAACCGAATCAATCGCAACCGAATGGCAGAATCTGGACTGACCTTCCTGCATGGTTTCATTCGAGATATGCTCCCAGGTTTTGCCACTGTCATTGCTTTTTTCTGCCCAGTGATCATGCACGGCCCAGACAACTGCTGGTTTGCTTTGAGAAAAGCGGATATCCCGCACCGTCGTATTTGAAAAGGTTGCCTCCCCATCCAGGACTGTCCCTTCCTTTCCAGTCAGGAGTGGCTTCCAATTCTTCCCACTGTCTAAAGACTCCCAAGCGCCACCGCCATCATCCCCGCCAGCCAGAATGTGACCTGACAGCACAGGATCAATGGCAACCGAATACACCCGTCCCCCATAAAGGCCGAGATTCGACCATTCAGCCGGGATATCTGACGACGAAAGTATTAAACCTAAAAAACAAACGATAAAATAAAATAGTCTAGGAAAATTTTTTGTCTGCATTTTGGATTCTCCTTAATAAAGATTCTTTAAGTCAGAAAGATCTTTTTTGTCAAGTCAATCCGATCCGTTCGACCATTTTATATGCATAAAACCCATATTCCGCATCCATATTTCGGGCTAACGGCCATGGGCCGCCCTGGTATTTTACCTTGGCCCATTCACAACCAAACATGAAAGAATCCAGTGAGTTGATCTGTTCTTTCATATAAAATCAGCGTTGAGGTTGGATCGAAAAGAAAAAAATAGCCAAATCCCATAAAAAAAGGGTCTCAACAAACGCTGAGACCCTTGTGTATTCTATGGAGGCGGCTTCCAGATTTGAACTGGAGAATAACGGCTTTGCAGGCCGTCGCCTTACCACTTGGCCAAGCCGCCTTGTTTATGGAGCGGGAAACGGGAGTTGAACCCGCGACTTCGACCTTGGCAAGGTCGCACTCTACCACTGAGTTATTCCCGCTCAGCAAAC
>JBDRPM010000062.1:0-18693 GCA_043827005.1 Pseudomonadota bacterium
ATTGCTTTCAAGGGCAGCGCCTTTAATCTGGACATATAGTTGGGGCCAATCCTGAACAAAATCAGTAAAGCAGTCCTGAATAAGTTCGATATCATCATCCATGATCTCTTTTAATTCATTTATGTTGATAACATCATTGTTGTCATCAGGGGTAGACATAATGGCCAGCCCTCCTTATTAAATATTTACAGTATTAAGGCTCTTGTTTGGGTTCCCAGAACTCCTGGCTTTCCTGAAGAATATCATTCATATCCAGGTCATCATCCAACTCACCATCTACAAGATCCGGCAGGTCTTCTTCCAGCAGGTCTGGGTCAGGGCCTATCTCTTCAACGACATCAGCAATATTGATTTCATCCAGTTCTAAATCTTCAGGCAATATATGATCAGGTAATATATGATCAGGTTCATCAGATTGGAGGATATGGTTGCCATCTCTGTCAAACATGAGGCTTCCGGATAGATTCAGGTCAAAATCCAGCCGAAAGGCGATCTGATTGTTGTGAACGATAATCTGTCCCCCTTTTGCACTCAGGACAGTCCGGGCAATCTGATCTTTAAGGATCTCTTTGACGGCATCCAGATCCAGATCCTGTTTGATCGCCTCAATCAAATCCTTTTCTCCGTTTTTGATGACATCAGGGTCTGTTATCTTCATTCAAGGTTCCCCTTAAGAAAATATTATCGGTATGCTTCATCAGCAAAACTGGTTTCCACAAACTTTTCAAGATCAATGATTTTGCCGATCTCCATGACATCGTGCATATATCGCTGAATTTTATCAAGATCTTCAACAACAGGATACAGGCCATCCCATCGGATGGACTGGGGCTGGGAGAAAACATTTTTTAAAACTTCAGGATTGAGTCCCAGTTTTCCTTCAGGATCCAGGAAACTAACCGCTATTCTTGCCGCCCTGATTTTATCGTTTTCAATATATTCCCCGGTTTCCACCAGCAGGGAAACAAATTCCTGGGCAGCATCCGGGAATTTTTGAATAAAATCTTCCTGCATGGCAACCACACAGCAGGGATGATTTTCCCAGCGGGCAGCCGAGTAGAATTCAAGTTTTCCGATTTCTCCGACAATGGCTTTGGTGGCAACAGGTTCGGCAACCATGAATCCTGCTACATCTTCATTTTCTTTCATGATTTCCGGCATTTTTATGGGTGGAACAACTTCGAACCGGACATTGATGGCTTTTTTGCCCGGCACACCGGGTTTGAGCCCCAGCTCTTTTAAAAACTGATGGGCCAGCATGTGATGGACTGACATTTTGTGGGGGATATCAACGACTTTATATTTATAAAAGCTTTGAAGCGAGTCAAACCTGGGGTCATAATGTCTGGACCGAATAAAGGTTGAGCCGTTTTTATGTGCAAATAAAACCAGTTTGATGGGAGAATCATAGGCAAAAAGGTCCATGGCAATGGGACCAAGCACAAAGGCGCAGTCAATTTCACCGCTTTCAAGCCCTTCCTGGATTGGGTTCCAGCCGGCTTTAAGACTTGTGGTCAGGTCAAAATATTGCGGTTCTACATCTCCCTGCTCGATTCTGTGTTTCAAAGCGCCTAATGCGAGGTGATCCGTAATCTGGATATGGGCTACATTGAGTTCAACTCTTCCACCCATCACATGGTGTTGCTTTTCAACCTTTTTGTCTGCGGCTGTATTTCCGGACATGGCTTTTTCAATGGCAATTCCAATCTGATGTTCATCAAAGGGTTTGGGAACATGACCATTGCCGCCTGCGTCCATGATCAATTTCTGCTGGCCTTTATCCGATTGTGCAGTGGCCATGATAAACGGCAGGTTTTTAAATTCTTCTATTTTTCTAAGAGCCTGTAAAAATTCAAGCCCATCCATCTGGGGCATGTTCCAGTCACTGATGACAAGGTCTGGTTTTTCTGCTTTTACTTTTTCCAGTCCATCAGCACCATTGACTGCAACGACAAGATTCTCATATCCGGCTTTGTTTAAAAATTGTTTGAACATGATGCGCATGGTTCCAGAGTCGTCTGCCACAACAATTTTAATGTTTGGATTTACAGCCATAGAAACACTCCTTAAATGTTTTTATAAAAAGATATTGTTTTAAATCGTTTACTTATTCATTCCATGACCAGCTGAATATCAGCTGGAGTTTTTGAAATATTCTGTCCAAAATAAAGCCAAGGATACCGATGGCAATAATCATTGCCATGAGTTTGTCATATTCCATTGTATCCCTTGCATCATTGATTAAATACCCAAGGCCGCTGGACACCCCTAAAAATTCAGCCGGTACCAGTACAATCCAGGCAACACCCAGTGCCAGTCTCAGGCTTGTCAACATGTAGGGCAAGGATGCAGGTACAATAATGGTTCGTATCAGCTGAAAATTGCCTGCCCCCTGGTTCAATGCCATTTTTATCCATTGGGGGTTAATATTCAAAACACCGATGGTTGTATTGAGTATTATAGGACAAATTGTGGCCATTACAATCAAAAAATAAACAGCAGACTCAAAACTTGTAAATAATAAAAGGGCAATGGGCATCCAGGACAAAGGACTGATCATTCTTACAAACTGGATAGGAGAGTAGGAAAGGCCTCGAAATTTGGGGAAAAATCCAACCAGGATACCGATGGGAATACCAATGGCAGCAGCGATAAAGATGCCGACAAGCACTCTTTTAAGACTGACAAAGACCGATATCCAGAACCGGCTGTCCTGGGTGGCAGCCAACAATGCTTTAAAGGTTGGTCCGGGCATAAATCCATGAAACTGTTCCAATTCAGGCCGGGTAAAAATAAAAGTGGTTGATGCCATCCATAAACAGAAGAACAACATCAGTCCTATCATTTCAAATTTCCAGCCAAAATCGCGACTGCCAAACACGGCATTTAAACCAACCTGTTTGGGGTCTTTATAAATAAAACGATTAATTGATTTCAACGACCTCTTCCCTTGTGTATGGTTTTGTCAGGTTACAATTGCAGAAACGGTTGATCCCACCGATTTCATCCAGGGTTTTCATCACAAAACGATTGTCCACCAGTTCATCAGTTGCAGCAGATGCGTCCAGGTCTTTTAAGAAGAGCGTGTCTCCCTCAACCCGGGTTTGTTTCATCTGGTCGATAATAAATCGTGTGGCCGATGGGAAGGGGAAAGGCTGGAACCCGATTCTGGTGACATCCCAGCCTGGATGAAGCACTTCACCGGGTGTCGGGTTTTCAAACACTTTGCGCAGCACATCCTGGGTAACAGGCAGGTATCCTTCGCCGTCCCGGCTTAACAGATGAGCGGTTTCGCTCGGGTTGCTCATACACCATTCCTGTGCCCGTACAATGGCATTGATTGCTTTTTGAACCAGCACATTATTGTTGTTGATAAAATGTTGGTTAGCAACAATAACGCAACAGGGGTGGTTTTTCCAGATATCACCGGAGAACCGCATGATCCGGGCATTGAATTTTATCTGGGCCAGGGCATTGAACGGATCAGCCACAATAAATCCGTCAATTTGTTTTCCCAATAATGCTGTGGGCATATCCGGGGGCGGCAGGATGAGCAGGTTGACCTCATCTTTGGCAAGCGGCGCAGACCCGGGTTTTATGACCGGTTTTAAGCCATGGGTGACAAGGCCCATCTGCATGATCAAATTATGCATGGAATACCAGAATGGAACAGCCACCCGTTTGCCGCCAAAATCTTTGAAACTGTGAATGTCAGAATCCCCCCGAACGGTTACGGCACTGCCGTTGGTATGATCCCAGGCCAGCACTTTGACCGGCATTTTTTGTTTAAACCGCATCCAGACAGGAATGGGAAACAGCATATGGGTTAAATTAAATTTACCGGCTAAAAAGGATTCCACTAATATATTCCAGGATCTTACCATAACCGGTCTTTCAACATTTAAGCCTTCTTCGGAAAAATATCCCAGGCCATGGGCGACCAGCAAAGGAGTGGCATCGGTGATGGGAAGATACCCCAATCGGATGGTTTCTCCTTTTGAAAAAGCCTGAACTGTTCTCGGCAGAAACAAGCCTGAACAGGCGGTTGCTGCTGTTTTAAGAAATTCACGCCGGGAATTAAATGTTTTTTCGGTCATACCAGGCTCCTTTTGGCAAGATATGAGTTTTTAAACCGTTCAAGGATTTTGATCCGCAGCTCTTTAAATTCCGGATCGTTTCTATCCCTTGGGTATTCCATATCAATTTCAAAGGTATCTTTGATATTGGCAGGCTCTCCAGCCATCAGAACAATTTTGTTGCCCAATAAAATAGCCTCATCAATGTCATGGGTGACAAAAACTGCGGTGAACTGTTCAGACAGCCACAGGTTGACCAGTTCTTCCTGGATATGGGCCTGGGTAAAGGTATCCAGAGAGGCAAAGGGCTCATCCAGTAACAGTGCCTCAGGGTGCCCCACCAGAGCCCGGGCCAGGCAGGCCCGCTGGGCCATGCCAAGTGAGAGCTGATCAGGTCTGGCATCTTCAAACCCTGCAATCCCCATGATTTCAAGAAACTGGGTGACCCGGTAATTGAGTTTTTCCTTGTCTCCTCTTAATCTGCACCCATAGGCCACATTTTCTTTGACCGTTAACCAGGGGATCAATGTGGGTTGCTGAAAGAGCATGGACCTGGAAGGGTGGATACCGCTTATTTCCTGCCCGTCAACATATATTTTCCCGGACGTGGGCAATTCCAGGCCTGCCAGCATATTCAATAAGGTTGTCTTGCCGCAACCGGATTCTCCCAGGATGGTGACAAAATCACCTGCATCAATGGAAAACGAGATGTCCTTAAGGGCTGTGTATTCGGATTGTTTGGATTTGTTATAGGTTTTGGTAACTCTTTCAATTTCGATTTTCACAGTCAGTTTCCTGGTATTGGGTTTGAAATAAATGATGGGTCAACCAGACGAGAAATATCAATTTTGGTGTTCAAGACCTTCATGGTATCAGCCATATAATTCTGGATGATGTCAAGGGCATCCATATCCGGTATCAGTAAATCAGGATTAAAGCAGATGTCTGTCTGCATCAGCATATTCCGGATCATCGCCTGGTCGGATTCAAGGAATGTTTCAGCCATGTTCATGATCTGGTCGTTGTTATTGTTCTCTATCTGATGACCGGTTTGAACAAACAAGGAGATCAGTTCCTGTACAAGCCTGGGATTGTCCTGGATAAAGGATTGCTTTAAAACAAAAACACAGCAGGGATGATTCTTCCATAAACTTGCGGAGGTACACAGTTTTTTTGCCACTCCCTGCCGGATACCATGACTGGCATAGGGTTCTGCCACAGCATATCCACCAATATCGTTGTCTTGATCATGGGCCAGCATTTCGGTCATTATCCAGGGGGGAACCACTTCCCGGAACACATCAACGTTTCCATGGCCATGGGTGCCAAGGGCCAACCCGGCTGAAGCCAACAGCCGGTGAAGCAGCATGTTCTGGATGGACAGTTCTGAAGGTACAAGAATGGTCTTGTTTTTAAAATCCGCAATTGTCTTGATCTGTGAACGTGTACTTTTGACAATCAAGGAGCCTGAGCGATGGACAAACATCAGGATTCTAATGTCCAGGCCCTGGGCAAAAAGGTTCATGGCAATGGGAGCTGGAATGAATGCCCCATCAATTTGTTTTGAGATCAGACTGTCTGCTACCTGATCCCATGAACGCATGGCATGAGTTTCAAGATTTATGGCAGAATGCTTGACAGCAGCATCTTTTAAACAAAGGTCTGAAATGCCCAGAATCAGGTGGTCAATAATTTTTAGATGCCCAATACGAATACAGGGATTATTCTTCATTAATACCTCATTTTAATAGATAGTTATGGTATTAATACGCTGTTTAAAATCTGCCATTGCATCAAGTTTTTACTATTAACACAGCCGGTTTGATTCCGCAAGATCAAAGGCATCCGTCCAATAGTCGCTTGTTTACATGCCCGGTTCCTTGGGGTTCATTCAAAAATAAATTACCAATTTTGGGGGTACCAGTTATTTTTGAGTGGGCCCTTAACCCCAGCGTATGACTTTTGCAATGATGGGGTTAAGTCTGGCAATTTATTTTGATCCAAACGACAGATCACTGATGTCCTCAACACAGGTGGCCCCTTCAAAGATGGCTTCCATTTTGCCAAGGGTTGCCGGAAGAAGGGTCAGAATAAAAAATCTGGCCGATTCCATCTGTCCTGCATAAAATGCCACATCCTTGTTTTTGGATGCTTTTTGGGCAATGGCAGCCCTGTCCAGGCTGCCGACTTTTTGGACCAGGTTGGGAGCGGCAATGCTGGCCCTCCACAGATGCATCCAGGCAAAACTGATATCGCCGGCCACCTCCAGGAAGGGGTGGGCAAAGGAAACCGCATTGATCATCTGTTCGGATTTCATTCGTTGCCCCATCTTTAAAGCCAGGGTTTCAAATTTTGCTGTGGCATTGGATACGCGATCAACCAGGGTTTCAAGACCTTCTATACCGGTTGCATCGTTAATGGTCTGCTTGATCTGATCGATAAAATAGATAAAACTTTTTCCCCCGTTCATGGACAGTTTTCTGCCGATCAGGTCCAGGGCCTGAATTCCGTTGGTTCCTTCATAAATCATGAAAATTCTGGTATCTCTCATGAGCTGTTCAACCGGGTATTCACGGATATACCCATAGCCGCCATAGACCTGAATGCCATGGGAGCAGACCTCCAGGGATTTGTCCGTGATATAGCCTTTCACAATGGGGGTTAATACTTCAACCAGTGCAGCCATATCTGTTTTGAGTTGCTCATCTGCTGTGGTGTGAACAATGTCCAGGCATTTGCCGTAATAATAAATCAATGAGCGCATGCCTTCGGTATAGACTTTCATGTTTAACAGCTGGCGTTTGACATCCGGGTGTTCAATGATGGGCACACTTGTGGCTGCCGCATCTTTACCTGCCAGAATGGATCTGCCCTGGATTCGGTTTCGGGCATAATCAAGCGCATACATATAGGATGCGGACGCAACGGCAAAGCCCTGCATTCCAACAAAGGCCCGGGCCTCGTTCATCATTTTAAACATTTCCGGCATGCCTTTGTTTTCTTCTCCCAGAAGGGTACCGATGCAGTCGCCTTTTTCACCCAGGGACAAGGATGCAGTAGCATTGCCGTGAATGCCCATTTTATGCTCAAGACCGGTGCAGACCACATGGTTGAATTTGCCCAGACTGCCATCTTCATTCACATGATATTTGGGAACCAGAAACAAAGAGATCCCCCGGGTTCCTGCCGGCGCACCTTCGATTCTGGCCAGCACCGGGTGGATGATATTCTCGCAAAGATCATGTTCTCCGGCAGAGATAAATATTTTGGACCCTTTGATGGAATAGGTGCCGTCACTGTTTTTTATGGCTGTGGTGGTTAAAGCGCCGACATCAGAGCCGGCTTCCGGCTCGGTTAACAGCATGGTTCCGCCCCATTGTCCGCTGAACATTTTTTTCATGTACATTTTTTTTTGGGTATCATCCCCGAATGCTTCCACAAGCTTGGCAGCGCCATGGGTCATGCCGTAATAGAGCATGAAAGCACTATTGGCACCGGTCATGTATTCAAGGGCTGCACATCCCACAAGTTTTGGCATGCCCTGGCCGCCGACTTCAGGATCATCACACATGGCCAGCCATTCGCCGTCACAATAATGTTTCCATGCCCTCTGAAAGGATGGGGGAACCGTAACAACGCCATTTTCAAGCCTGCAGCCGATTTCATCGCCATCTTTAAATGTGGGCAGGATCTCTTTAATGGCCAGTGCTCTGGCTTCAGAAACAATCATGTCGATTGTTTTTTTATTAAACGCTTCAAATAGTTCATGTTCAACCATTTTGATCTGCTCATGCAGAACAAAATCAACATCCCGTCTGTCAGAAATCAGTTGTGCCATATGATTTTCCTTCAATAATTTAGTGTTTGACATTTTTTATATATCATTTATCAAAAGGTTTTTATATAAGAAAATGATTTGCACAAAGTTTGATAGGGTATGTATTTTAAGTATTTAGCAAAAAATAAGACAATTTGGTTTACGAAAAAAAGTTGATATGATACAGGAGGATGATGGAAATTAAATGCTGGGGCTCAAGGGGCTCAATCCCTGTATCAGGAAAGCAATACGAGAAATATGGGGGAGACACAACCTGTATTCAGATTACAGCGCAAAGCGGTGAAACCATTATTGTTGATGGTGGAACCGGCATCCGGCGGCTGGGTGATGCCCTTCTTGAAAAAAATATAACGCGATATCATCTGTTGTTTACCCATGCCCATTGGGATCATATCCTGGGCCTGGCTTTTTTCAGGCCCATGCAGTTCAGCAAGGTTGAAATTCTGATCCAGGACCGCATATTTTTTGATATTTCCACCCAGGACGTTTTAAATGAAGTGTTAAAGCAACCGTTTTTCCCCATCGGGGTGAATGATTTAAATGCCAGCCTTGTGTTTAAAAAAGAGTTGAACAAGAAGGCCTTTCAGATCGGATCTGTCAAGGTTGAGACCATTCCCACCAGCCATCCGGGTGGGGGATTGGGGTATAAATTCACAGAAAACGACACCTCTTTTGTTTTTTTGACAGACAATGAACTGGGATTTAATCATCCAGGCGGTAAGCAATTTGATGAATACCGGTTGTTTTGCAAAAATGCTGATCTGTTGATTCATGATGCAGAATATACAGCTCAAGATTATAAAAAAAATATCAGCTGGGGTCACTCATTGTATACTGACGCTCTTGATCTGGCCATCAAAGCCAATGTCAAAAAGCTGGGATTGTTTCATCTGAACCAGAATCGAAGTGATGAACAGATGGATGAAATGGTTAAGCTGTGCACAACAGAACTGAAACAAAAAGGGGTGTCCATGGAGTGTTTTGCTGTTGCCAGTGATATGACCTTCACTCTTTAATCCAATCTTTATCATTGGTTTCATTTATGACCTGCCCATCTAAATCTTCTTTTGCTCAAACCATCCGGATCATGTTTTCCTGGAAAATGATGGTCATGTTTTTTTTCGGGTTTTCTTCCGGCCTTCCGTTTTATATCATTAAAGACGTGTTAAAATTCTGGATGACTGATGCCCATGTGGATCTTGGCACCATCGGTCTTTTCGCTCTGGTGGGTATGCCCTATACCTTGAAATTTGTCTGGTCTCCTCTGATGGATGGCTTTATCCCACCCTTTCTGGGCCGCAGGCGGGGCTGGATTCTCATGGCCCAGATCGGATTGATGGGTACCATTGCTATTTTGGGTCAATTTGATCCTGCACTCTCATTGTGGTGGATTGCCCTGTTTGCATTGTGCGTTAATTTTTTCGGGGCCAGCCAGGATATTGCCCTGGATGCTTTCAGGCGGGAATATCTGACAAGCCGGGAGTTGGGGTTTGGCACCGGCGTCTGGATGAATGCCTGGCGGTTGGGCACTTTTGTGGCGGTGGGCTTTTCTGTTCTTACCGATTATAATATTTCATGGTCATCTGTTTTTATTGCATTATCCGGGGTGATGGGGATTGGGGTAATCACCAATCTGCTGGTGCCTGAACCCAAAATTGATGCTCCCCTTCCTGTGAGTTTAACCCAGGCCATTGTGGAACCCTTTCAAGAGTTTTTTCATCGCAAGGGAGCGATTTTAATTCTGTTGTTTGTCCTTTTTTATAAAATCGGGGATAACATGGCCGGCACCATGACCATTCCATTTATCGTTCAAATGGGGTTTTCCAAAGCCAGTTATTTTGTCATTGTCAAAGGGGTTGGCATGCTGGGTCTTTTTGGCGGGGTGTTGGTGGGTGGTTCAATCATGATTCGTCTGGGCATTGCAAAATCCCTTTATTGTTTTGGGATGCTCCAGGCGGTTTCCACAGCCTTTTTTGCAGTGTTAAATATGATTGACCATGACTCTTTATTCTGGATAAATTACAGTCAGATCCTTTTGGGGTCTATTGTGGCGTTTGAGTTTTTTGCAACTGGCATGGGCCAGGCCGCCTATGCCACCTACATGGCCATTCAGACTGACAAACGGTTTACGGCCACCCAATACGCCTTGTTGACAAGTCTTATGGGAGTTCCCGGGGTGTTTGCCGCAGCCACCACAGGATATCTGAGCACCTATATCGGGTGGAACTTGTTTTACGGGATCTGCGCATTGATTGCCATTCCCGGGTTGCTGCTGCTGCTCAAGATTGCTCCCTGGACTGCCAGCAACCAGGATCTGGAACAGGGGCGATAACCTGATTTTTGTGTACAAAAGCGTCAGGATGCGGGTGGCTTGATCAATTGAATGCTCAATGGCCGGTCTGTTTCAAAATGAAGATCGCGCTGGGGAAAGGCGATGACAATGTTGTCCTGCCTGAAGGCTGAGTCAATTCCAAACCTGACCTGGCTTTCGATTTGTTTTTTTTCAAGAACCATTCTGACCATCACCCAGAAATAGACTTCAAAAAAAAGGGCATTGTCACCAAAATCAGCAAACAGAACAAAGGGCTCCGGGTATTTCAATACATTTTCATTGGCCTTGACCGATTGGATCAATGCAGCTTCAACTTTTTGCACATCAGACCCGTACGCCACCCCCACAACAACTTTTGTTCTGATTTTATTGTCCGACAGGGTCCAGTTGGTAATGTTTTTTTCAAGAAAACTTGAGTTGGGGATCAGTTTGTGGATATTTTCACCGGTTCGCACCCGTGTGCATCTGGCCCCGATCTCCTCCACTTTGCCCAGAACCCCGTCGACTTCAATCAGATCGCCAATATGAATGGGCTGTTCGCCAAGGATGATAAATCCTGAGATAATGTTGTTGATCAGATTCTGGGCGCCAAACCCGACACCGATGGCAATGGCACCGCCTAAAAATGCAAAGGCGGTTAATGGGATATTCACAATCCGTAAGGCCATAAGGAAAACCATCAGGTATATGGAATATGACAGGGCTTTGTGCACCGCAGATGAGGTTGTGTCTTTAAACTGTGAAGCAGCCACAATTTTTTTGTGAACAAGGTTTACAAAAAACCGGGCCAAAACAATACCCACCACAAGGATAAACAATGCAGTAAAAATTTTTCCCACAGACACGGAGTTCTGGTCCACCACCCAGATTTCAAGAGTCCATATTTTATGTACTGTCTGGGTAAGTCTGGAAAACTTATCTTTAATTGTCGGCTGATTCATCTGGTCTTCAATCTGTGCCAGAAGATTTTGCTCGATCTGATCAGTGGTAATGAGCATGGATTGAAATTCCAGACGTCGTTCTAATTGTCTTAATAAGGCATCTTTTTCAGTGGCCAGATGGTGTTTGATGGATACAAGCGTTCCCTCTTCCTGGATAAGGCTTTCAATGGCAGAGATCTGTTTTTGAAGGTTGATCAGGTAATTTTGCTGAATTTGCAGGGTCTGATTCAGGCTGTTTGAATTCTTTTTTGCTTCATCATGAATCTGCTTTTTTTGAGAAAAAGACAATTCTCCTTTGACAATCTCATACCGGTGCTGCCATACGATCTTTTGTCGCTCAACCAGTTTGAGGGAATCATATTTGAGTTCAAGGGCAACAATATAGGTTTTCCGCCATTCGTCCCTTGCTCTTAAATAAGCCTGGGCAACGATTCTCTGCTCCACACTGTCCGCTGTATTCAGGTTCTGCCGGGCACTTCTCCATTCAGCTTCAACCGTTGTCTGGTCGGATTTGAATTTTCTGATCTCTCCTTGTATGTCATTCTCTTTTTTCAAGATCAGGTCCAGTTGATGATCCAGATCTAATTTGTCATGCTGGATATTGGCACTGATGAAGGCTTCCTGCTCTTTTAACCGTTTGGTGTGGATAACGGCATTTTCCTTGATAATTTCGTATCGGGTTCTTTCAATAGAAAACGACTGGATCATCACTTTTAACTGCAGGATTGATAGCTCCAGAATCTCCTGTTCCAGGGAGTTTTCAGGGTTGGATTGTTTTTCTGCCTTTTCTTTGAACTGTCTGAGTTCAGATTCTTTTGCAAAGAGTTGATTTTTGTAATCTTCAATATTTTTTTTAAGTATTTCAATGGAAAACTGAGTATTTTGCAGATTTTGGACAATGGTTGAGATTTCAGCCTGGATTGAATCATGAAAGGTTAAAGAGTAGGGAGGCTTTTGTGTCATTCCCTTTGCCCGGTAATCATCATAAAGCTGCTGAACAGTCTGCTGTTCAGCCTTGCTTTTTTCAAGACTCAGAGTGGCATTTTTAAAATTCTGGTAAGCAGACTGGAGTGCGGTTAATCCCTTAAGCTTTTTTTGGATCCAAGGCACCGTGGTTCCAAGTTCTCTGGCCAGTTGTTCAGGCGGTGTTTTTGAAAAAGTATCAATGGTTTGCTCGATAGAAAGAATCCGGGTCTCAATTGTTTCAATGGAAATCATTTCATTGTTAAGTGCTGCAGGCAGGCTTTCGGCAATGGGGGCGGAAAACAAGCCAGAGGTTACGAAAAACACAAACCATAAAATAAAAACAGCCCTGTGCATTCTTTTATTCTTTCCCCCATGATGTCGGATGGCAAAGGATGATATTTTTTTCATGTCCAAGTTGATTCTCCAGGTAAACGATGACGTAAAATAAGCATTGTCCGGAATTTAGCAACAATGATATTCGCATTGTGTTGCATAAGAATGAGCAGAGGCGCAAGTTTCCGCAGTAATTTTACAATAGTTTTGAGGGAGAATAAATGAGCCGTAAAAAAGTCATACGATGTCATATTCAAGGCAGCAAGGCTGCCCGGCGCTCCGCCAACCTTACCCGGCAAGTGGTGGCCTTTTTGCCCCGTTTTTTTATGAATTTAAGATATTGTCTGGCAAGGCTTCCACAAAAATCCTGATTTCATCTCTCACTTTCCGGTAACAATTCAGTTGGGCGGCTTGATCTCCCCCCTGTGCTGCGATCTCCCTGGCCAGGGCCGGCGGGTCAGCAAAGCCGGCATGGACGCGTTTGCAGGATGCCGGAAAATAGGGGCAGGACTCCCGGGCATGGTCGCAGACCGTCACCACTGCATCAAAATCCTGGCCTGTAAATTCATTGACATGTTTTGAACTCTGCCCGGAAATATCCACTCCGGCCTCGGCCATGACGGCAACGGCATGAGGATTCAGTCCGTGGATTTCAACCCCGGCGGAAAAAACTTCGATTCGATCACCTTTGAGCTTGCGGGTCCAGCCTTCCGCCATCTGGCTCCGGCATGAATTTCCCGTACACAGGAATAATATTTTCAGCTTATCCATTATGGGACCCTGCCTCCAAAGTCTTGAGTGTTGAAATAATGTCTTCCATATTCTCATTTTTTCATAATTAGCCAAACAGCTAATTATCTATATGGGATTCAAAAACCGGTCAATAGTTTTTTGCAATAGTTGTGATATTCGTCCAGCCATGTTTCTATCCATAACAAACAAGCCTTTTTTATATGAAAGTCCTTGCGAACCAATGTTGCCTTTCATGCCTCGTTATCAATAACCAGATCTGCCACATGGCAGTTATATGAAAGAATGAGCCAAGATCTCGATTTTTTTCATAATTTGTCGTACCCGCCAGCCCGAATATCCGGGCCAGGCAAGGCCGTTGCTGGTATATTATTTTTTAGTCATTTTCTTGTAAAACTCTTGAAAATAGTTGACATGTCATTCTATGTTATCTATATCATTAATTCGGAATATATAGATAGATTAAAAGGAATTGGCATGAAAGAATTTATCAAAGTGATGAAAGCGCTCTCAGACCCGACACGGGTTAAAATATTGAAAATGCTTCAGCACAAAACCATGTGTGTCTGTGAAATCCATACCGCTTTGGGCAAAGCCCAGTCCACCACGAGCAAACATCTGAAAATACTGGAAGATGTGGGGCTTATCATGTATCAGAAAGATGGTCTCTGGGTCAATTATAAAATATCCGATGGCTCTCAGAGTCCTTATGCCGCAAGCCTGATAGGCAATTTGAAGCACTGGTTCAATGATGAGCCTGAAATCAAAAAAATTGTCGGCCTGTTGCCCGGAATCAATCGGAATGAGATTTTAAATAAGAACTGATTTTACCGTTTTTATGTATTTATAGATTGCGATATATGAAAGAAATCCGTACGGGATGATTTACTGGATCATTGCCGGATATTATAAAAATGAACCCATAAATGTTGAGGAGACTATCATGGATATTAAAATACTGGGCCCTGGTTGTCCCAAATGCCAGCAGACAGCAGCTATCGTAAATGAAGCTGTTGTCGAAACCGGTGTGGATGCAAACATCGAGAAAGTTACAGACGTCATGCAAATCGCCGGGTACGGGGTTTTCGGGACCCCTGCTGTGGTGGTGGACGGCGAAGTCAAATGCATGGGAAAGATTCCCAAAAAAGAGGATATCAAAGCCTGGCTGAAAAAATAAAGGTCTCAGCTTCAGGGCTGAAGATATCGCCAGAGTGAAGTCCGCAGTTTTTTATACCTGCGACATAAAACCCGGCGCAGCCTTAACCCCGAAAACGGCAAGCTGCTGCGGATAATAACTTTAAAGCAAGAGCTGGTTCAGCTTCAAAAAATGGGGGTTCAGCCATGAAACAAGCAAAATTTTTTATTCTCTGTGTCATTTCCTTTGCAGTGATTTTTTTTGCACAATTTTATAAGGACACGGCTTCGGAAGCTTTGGCCGGGACCGGCAACCACGGGGCTGCCATTGATTTTGAAAGCCTGCCGGTAAAAGGGATGGTGACCCTGATTGATCTCGGGGCCACGGAATGCATTCCCTGCAAAATGATGGCCCCCATCATGACCAGGCTTGAGGCTGATTACCAGGGAAAAGCGGTCATTGCCTTTATCGATGTCTGGAAACACCGGGACCAGGCCCCTAAATACCGCATAAGGGCCATACCGACCCAGATCTTTTTTGATTCTTCAGGCACGGAAGTATACCGCCATGTAGGCTTCATGAGCGAGAAAGACATTGTGGCCCAGCTCACCAAAATGGGGGTTCCTTCTCCATCGGAAAAAAAGGAATAGGAGGACAACTATGCTGGATCAGATTTTTTTAACCGTCAACCAGTGGATCACGGGCGGAACCATCCTGGCTGCTGCCGGATGTTTCATCTGGGGCATGGTCAGCGTGCTGCTGAGCCCCTGCCACATGGCTTCCATTCCCCTGATCGTGGGCTATGTCGGGGGTCAGGACAAGATGGTCCAGCCCCGGCAGGCAGGGGTATATTCCATTCTTTTCACCCTGGGCCTGTTCATCACCATCGCCGTTATCGGCATTATCTGTGCTCTTCTGGGACGGATGCTGGGGGATGTGGGCAGTTACTGGCAGATCCTTATCGGTGCCATCCTGATCTGGGTGGCCCTGGGCATGCTGGGTGTTGAAAAATGTTCCCTTTCCGGCGGGCTTTTATACCGGCTCAAACCCAAAGGCATGACCGGGGCCTTTGTCCTGGGACTTGCCTATGGCATCCTGTCCGGCTCCTGCACCTTTGGGTTTATTGCGCCCATCCTGGCCGTTATCACGGTCCAGGAAAAAATTATAACCGGTATCCTTTTGATCGTTCTTTTCGGTATCGGCCACTGCCTTCCCATTGCCGTTGCCGGAAGCAGTGCGGCCGCCGTCCGCAAACTCATGGAAAATGCAGCCTGGCAAGGTGCAGGCACATGGTTTCGCAAAGGGGCCGGAACCCTGGTGGGGCTTTTAGGCCTGTATTTTATCAGCAACCCCTTTATTACCGGCATATAAAACAGAACCTGAAACAGTTTTAAAACAAAACCTTATAAAATTTCTTCAAGAGGCCTGCCTTGGCCGACCAGAACCCCCAAGCGGTCGTAACAGAACAGGTGTTCAATTTTGAATCTGTTTTGGAAAAGGATAAGTCAAAGTCTTTGCTCTTCTATACCTCAGTTTTATGAAGCTGAACGGGAAAGCCGGAGAGGCCATAATCGCAACTATGAACAGTACACCGGCAGACCGGGTATGGATTTTAAAATCGCCAAGGCAACGGCAGAGACGGTAAAAACATCCGGTTTGAAGTTAAAAGAAATGACCAGGCAGGCCCGGCCGTTACGAACTCATCATTGAAAACATCAAAAATGGACCCGGCCGCTATGTTGACCGGATTACCCTCCGGACCGATACCTCCAGAAAAATTTTTATCCGTGCTTTTGGAGATATTTCCCGATAATTTTTTTTTGGGATTGACTCCGGATCTATATATCGTTATATTCCTTTTTAACGATTTAAAAAAAACAAACATGGGACAGGTGTGTCAAATCAAAAACCACAGGCATCAGCAGAAATCAACGGTAGAAAGGATATGAAAACCATGAAAGCATTTATCAGACTGATGAAAGCATTGTCAGACCCCAACCGGATGAAAATGATAAAAATGCTCCACTTCAGATCTTTTTGCGTTTGTGAAATAAAAGAGGCCCTCAACGTTGCCCAGTCCACGGCCAGCAAACATCTAAAAATCCTTGAAGATGCCGGATTGGTAACCAGCGTAAAGGACGGGCTTTGGGCCAGCTATTCCCTTGATGACAAGAGCGGCTCTCCCTATTCAGCTCATATTAACAAAACCCTTAAAAACTGGCTGGATGATGAACCTGAAATTCGGGATCTTGTCCAAACCCTTTCGGACATCAACCGTCATGAAATTATGGCCAAAACCGGATAAATAAAAAAAATTTCAATATATCGTTAAATGACCATATGGAATTTAAAAAAGGACAATCATGAACTCTAAAATCACCGACCTCATTCAGGATGAGAAAAAAACAAAGAAAACAATGGCCTTAAACCTGACCCTGGGGGCCTTCGGCGTTTATCTCTGGTGGACCATCTACAAAAGCCTGCCCGGACTGTCCGCCTGGCTCACTTATACTCTGCTGCCTCTGGAAGCCGGGTCCCACCTGGGGGCATCGGTGGAATTTTTCCTCTATGACACCCCCAAGGTCATGATGCTTCTGGCAATCGTGGTGTTCGGGGTGGGTATTATCCGCAGTTTTTTTACCCCTGAAAAAACCCGGGCCTTTCTTTCCGGGAAAAGTGAATTTGCCGGCAACATCCTGGCCGCCCTCCTGGGAATCGTCACGCCCTTTTGTTCCTGCTCGGCCGTTCCCCTGTTTATCGGCTTTGTCACGGCCGGGGTTCCCCTGGGTGTGACCTTTTCATTCCTGATCGCAGCTCCCATGGTCAATGAAATCGCCCTGGGCCTTCTCTATGGGCTTCTGGGCTGGAAGGTGGCGGCCATCTATCTGGGAACCGGACTTTCTATAGCTGTTGTTGCCGGCTGGGTCATCGGCCGCCTGAAAATGGAAAACCATATTGAAGACTGGGTCACAAAGATCAATGTAACTGCCGTCCAGATGGAAGAAGAACGGCTGACCTGGAATGACCGGGTCCGGTACGGCTTAGATGCGGTTAAAGACATCATCGGCCGGGTCTGGATCTATGTCATCCTCGGAATTGCCGTGGGCGCCGGTATCCACGGATTTGTTCCCGAAGGCGTCATGGCCTCCATCATGGGCAAAGGCTCCTGGTGGTCGGTCCCGCTTTCTGTTGTCATCGGTATCCCCATGTATTCCAATGCTGCCGGGATTATCCCGGTGGTGGAGGCGCTATTGGGCAAAGGGGCGGCCCTTGGAACGGTACTGGCCTTCATGATGAGCGTCATCGCCTTGTCTTTGCCCGAGATGGTGATTTTGAGAAAAGTCCTTAAACCCAGGCTGATTGCCGTTTTTATCGGAGTTGTGGGGTCAGGCATTCTGTTTGTCGGCTATTTATTTAATATGATGATTTAAAAATTCAAGCAGAACTGCTGAATGCCTTTATTTGAGGTCGGGTAAGGCCCTTCACAGGCAGCAGTATACTGATACCAGAGGATTCAATGTTTTTCCAACCAACGGCCATGGGCCGCCCTGGTATTTTACCCTGGCCTGCCCACAACAAAACATGAAAGAATTAAATGAGTTGATACGTTCTTTCATATAAATGAATTTGACTATGCCAGGGTGTCGGTCACAAAGCTATCCATTCTCAAATTCTCGGCCCACAATATCCCCATGTGTTTTTTTGAGGTCTTTGAGGATGGAAAGATCAATGTCACGGCTTTTTAAAATTTCTTTTGTGCCGGATAAACTTCGATGAAGTTTGCAATATCACTTAACTCCTGTTCGGTAAACCCGACCAGTTTATTGTAAATTTCATGTTTGGCTGCCAGCTGTTTTCGCTTCTCTGCTATTGGCTCTTTGATCGTTTTTTCAATAAAATGGAAAAGTAGCTCTTGTACCTCAAACCAAATCTGTGATACTTTTTTCATAAAATTGTTCCCAGGGTTCAGTTATTTTTTTTGAGGTGATTAAACAACTGGAATATACCATGGTAGCAGCTTTCCATCATTTATGAATGCCTCATGATTGTAAAATTTTTAAATTTTTATTTCTGCAAGAGGCTCCTGTGAATGCCCGTATCCAAAAATGGATGCTTGATGAACTTAAAAGAAAGGGAGAGGTTGGTATTGTTTGGAGGATATCCTGATTAAAGCAGGGTTCAAATATCAACCGGAAAAATGAAAGAAGGGAAGAATAATTTAGCGTTTGATAACTCGGTGCCTGGGGATTTTGACCTGACCAGGGGGGAAAGTGTCCTTTTGAACTCTTGAAACAAATGAGGCCAAATAATTTGAGACTTAG
>JBDRPM010000063.1:0-20764 GCA_043827005.1 Pseudomonadota bacterium
GCATCCTTCTGGAATGACCTGGCATTTTCATGCATCAATTGCGGTACATGCACATTTGTATGCCCCACCTGCTGGTGCTTTGATATTCAGGATGAAACAAAAGGCACATCAGCCGCAAGAATCCGCAATTGGGACACTTGCATGTCACCCCTTTTTACCCTGCATGGTTCAGGTCACAATCCCAGGGGAGACAAAACCCAGAGGGTAAGACAAAGATTCATGCATAAATTGAAATATTTTCCGGATAAATACGACCAGGGAATCATGTGTGTCGGCTGCGGCAGGTGTGTTAAAAGCTGTCCGGTGAACATTGATATCAGACAGGTGTGCCACACCATGAATTCATTTGAACCGCAAGAACAGCTGATCTGATGTCTATTGGAGGAGAAAAAATGGAAAACCCTTACCTGCCCTATCCGGTTCGCATTGATCATATTGAAATTGCAACGGAAGATAAATCATTAAAAACATTTAAATTTGTTTTTTTAAATCCTGATGATGAAGAAAAATTTTCTTATCATGCCGGTCAGTTTGCTGAATTATCGATTCCCGGAGTGGGAGAAATACCCATTGGGATAGCATCTTCTCCAGTGGAAAAAGGATTTGTTAAATTCACGGTTTTTAAATCCGGGGTTGTTACCTCACATTTGCATAACATGAAAGTCGGAGATATCATGGGAATCCGGGGTCCGCTTGGAAACTGGTATCCCTGGGATAAACTTGAAAATAAGAATATTGTTATTATTGGCGGCGGATTTGCATTTACAACTTTAAGATCTTCTATTGTATATATGCTGGATCCGACAAACAGGAGCCGGTTTAAAAATATTGATGTGGTTTATGGAGCAAGGTCTCCGGGCATGCTGCTGTATCGTGAGGAATTGTTTGAATGGGAACAGCGAGATGATATCCATATGCATATCACGGTGGATGGTACAAATGATCCGAATTGGAAATATCATGTTGGATTTGTTCCTGCGATTGTAGAACAGAACGCGCCCAAAGCTGATGAACAAACATATGCCATCATCTGCGGCCCACCCATAATGATCAAATTTACCCAGCCATCCTTAACGGCATTGGGATATCAAAATCATCAAATCATCATGTCACTTGAAAACAGGATGAAATGCGGTATTGGAATGTGTGGGCGCTGTAACATCGGAAAGGAACTGGTTTGTAAAGATGGGCCTGTTTTTACGCTTGATCAAATCAATCTGACACCCAAAGAATATTGAATCAGGCGTATTTTATGTTGACAAGTAAATATGCTTACTATATGTTTAACCCTTAATTATTGAAGCTAAGACAGCAGGTCTTAAAAAACATACAAATAAATATTATTTTAATGGAGGAAATATTAAATGGCAACAGTCGAGTTTAATAGTAAAACATTTGAGATAGACGAAGATGGATTCCTTCTTGATTACAATACATATTGTGACGAGTGGGTTGAATATGTAAAAGGTCAGGAAGGAATTGAAGAGCTGACTGATGAACACTGGACTTTGATTAAAGTTCTCCAGGACTACTACGAAAAAAATGGTATCGCTCCAATGGTTCGTGTACTTTCCAAGTTGACCAAATTCAAACTTAAACACATCTATGAACTCTTCCCTTCAGGCCCTGGTAAAGGTGCTTGTAAGATGGCTGGTCTTCCAAAACCAACCGGATGTGTTTAGTCAAAGCAGCTTAAGTTATTTTTGATTAGCAACTAAAGGCCCTGCATGATTTATGCAGGGCCTTTGTAGTTTTTCAAGGAGTGTTTACCATGTCTGAAATTGATTCTCAAAATAAAGATATTCTCAATCACATCCAGTTGAACTTCCCCATTGATGCAAGACCTTACCGGGTTCTTGCCAAAACACTCAACCTGTCAGAAGATGATTTGATTGAACGGATTCGTCAGATGAAAAAAGATTTTATCATTCGACGGATCGGCGGGAACTTCAGTCCTGATAAACTGGGCTATCATTCCACCTTATGCGCAGCCAAAGTTCCGAAAGATAAAATCGATTTTTTCACTCAAACCGTCAATGCCTATTCAGGAGTGACGCACAATTATATGCGGGACCATGCTTTTAACATCTGGTTTACCTTTATAGCACCTTCTGTTCAGACCATTGTGGATAACCTTGAACAAATCCGCAAACAGACCGGGGTGGACACGATACTCAATCTTCCAGCCACACGTGTGTTTAAAATCAGTGCCAGTTTCAAGCTATGACAACGATTAAAGCAGCCTTAGTTGTTCAAAACTGCCTTGTGGGTCAATATGATAAGAATATAGATTCATCGCTGCAGCTGATTGATCAGGCAATTAAGAAAAATGCTGATTTTATTGTCTTTCCTGAAATGAATCTCACAGGTTACGTTGCCGGTTCTAAAATTAAACATATCAGCAAACCTGTTGATCTGAAAATCATTACACTATTTTCAGATATTTGTAAAAAAAACAACGTCACTGTTCTGATCGGCTTAGCTGAAAAGAAAGATAATTCTGATATCTATGCCTCGCACCTGGTGTTTTCTCCTTCAGGTCTTATTGGAACCTATCGAAAAATCCATACGGCGCCTAATGAAAAAAAATACTTTTGTGCCGGTGATATCATCCCTGTATTTCAATCCCATGGGCTGATTTTTGGAATACAACTGTGCTATGATGCGCACTTCCCTGAATTATCAACCGCAATGGCAACAAAAAACGTTGATATCATCTTTTTACCCCACGCCTCCCCAAGGGGAACAGCTCAGGATAAATATGACTCATGGATCAGGCATTTAAGGGCCAGAGCCTATGACAACGGTGTTTTTATTGCAGCCTGCAATCAGGTAGGAGACAATGCTGGAAATCTGGATTTTCCAGGTGTCAGTATTTTTATCGGTCCGGATGGAAATGTGATATCAAAATCTTTAAGCACTGATCAAACCATCCATGTGATTGACATCGATAAAAACAAACTGGATAAAATCAGATCCCATAAGATGCGTTACTTTCTGCCCAATAGACGAGCCGATCTGTTCCCACAAGGATGATGATCTTTAAAAAACCCCTTATTGATTGACTTTCTCTGTCCGGTTCTGGATATATGCATTTCTGATCGCCACATACGGGTCCATTGCAGCATCTTTTAAGGCCTTATAATCACCAATGCGAAAGGATGTTGAATTGACGGTATCATAGGCCTTGATACCCAGGGCCAGCTCCCAGGGTTCAACATAATTCACAGGTTTTAAAAAAGAATCCCCCACAAGTCCCACCGTATCTCTTAATGTTGATGGACCAAGAAGGGGCCAGATGATATAAAACCCGTTTCCAATTCCGTATGCCCCCAGTGTCTGGCCTAAATCCTCATCAGCCGTGTGAAGATCCAATCCATCCTGTGCCGGCTGGCTCAAGCCCAAAACGCCAACCGTGGTGTTCACAATAAAGATTGAAGTTTCTATGCCGGCATCTTTGAATTGACCCTGTAAAAGGTTATTGACAAAGCGAACCGGAAAAAGAAGATTATGAAAAAAATTTTTAACCCCTTTTCGAACGATTGTGGGAAAAATTGCTTTATAGCCATCTGCAATCGGCTCAAGCAATCCCAGATAAAACACATCATTAAATGAATACATGGCATAATTAAAATAATACAATGGATCACTCACGGTCTGGGACGTTTTAGTATGATCATCAAACTCTTCCATTAAGTCATCTTCTTTTTCTTTTGCATTGGTTGATGCAGTATTTGAGGCAAGAACAAATGAGCCAAAGTGACTATCAGCCTGATTGTTTATTGAACCCGATATAATCGGGACAGCATCTTGTTCTAAAAGAGAATATCCAGAATTGGTCTGGTCGCCTGCCGTGCTGATGGTGGCAAGAACAAAAACAAACAAGAGAATGACTAACATGAAAAAACTTTGTTTTTTTGTCATAATACCCGATTTCCTTTGTCAAAATATGTCATAAAATATACTGAGTGCCTGTATTATGTTTATTTTTCTGCATTTTCCTTGGCAAAAATGATTTTGCTCACAAGCGATTCAATGTCCAGAGAAGATTCAGTATTGTCAATTTCATCACCTGGTTCAAGCATGGTAGTCGCCCCACCCGGTGAAATGGCGATAAATTTTTGACCAATTATACCAGAAGTCTTAACTGATGCAATAATATCTTCGGTCAGCTCAATGTTTTTATCAATACTGAATTCAACCCGGGCCAGCAATGTTTTTTTATCAATACTGATATTGGATACCGAGCCGATCTGAACCCCTGCCATCTCAATCCGAGCCCCTGTTTTCAAGCCTGAAACTGAAGTAAAGTTTGCAAAAATCGGGTATTGTTTTGATTTGATCAGATTGATGTCACCCAGGACAATGAACAGGTACCCTGCACAAAAAATACCTGTGATAACAAACAGGCCGACATAAAATTCAATTTTTCGTTTATCCATTATTCTTCCTTATAAAGCTTTTTCAAAGAATTGTCATGACCGGTAATAAATGCATTTAAAATCTTATTATGCGATTGAAGGATATCTTCTTTGGGTCCTGCAAAACGGATGATTCCTTCATCCAGCATGGCAATTTTCTGAGAAATATAAAACACCTGGGGAATATCATGACTGACAATTACGGATGTAAACCCAAATTTTTTCTGATACTCCTGTATCATTGTATATACATTTTTTTTTCTGACCGGATCAAGACCGGTTGTGGGTTCATCAAAAAGGACGATATGGGGGTCTGTAATCAATGCCCGTGCAAGTGCCACCCTTTTTCGCATGCCGCCTGACAGCTGGGCAGGAAATTTTTTTTCAGTCCCTTTCAGACCCAACAAATCCATTCTCTGGTAAACCTTATCATTTATCTGGTTTTTAGCAAGCTTGGACGTTTCTTTTAAGGGCAGCGCAATATTTTCAAAAATATTTAAAAAATCAAACAGCGCATTGTCTTGAAACATATAGCTGAGCTCTCGTTGAAATGCTTTTATTTTATCGGTTTTCAGATGATCAATGGGTTCTCCGTTAATCAAAATCTGGCCCGAATCTGGCTTGACAAGTCCGATAATATGTTTGAGCAGCACAGATTTTCCAGTACCGCTTTTGCCTATAATGGCAAGGGTTTCCCCTTCATAAATGGAAAGATTGACCTTATTTAAAACTGTTTGAGAACCAAAATTCTTAGAAATATTTTTAAATTCAATCAATGGAGGCTTCATGGTTACACCAGAAAAAAAGTAATGATATAGTCGAAAACAAATATGGCAATACACGACTGAACCACTGAATTAGTGGTTGACAAGCTGACCCCTCTTGCGCCGAATCCACTGAATAAATGAGTATAATAGCCTCGATAGCAACTGATAGTGGTAACAATCATGGCAAAAAATAAGGCTTTGTAAAATCCGCCCAGAATGTCATTAATATCCACACTGCTGATAACGGTTTCCATATAAACATATCGGTTGATCCCCAGCATGAGAGATCCTGAAATATAGCCGCCAAAAATACCGACCATATCAAAAATAGCCGTAAGAAGCGGGAAACTGATAATTGAAGCAACAATTCTGGGTGTAAATAAAAATCGAACCGGATTGATATGCATGGTCTTTAAAGCATCAATCTGTTCGGAAACCCGCATGACACCGATTTCAGCCGTCATGGCAGACCCGGCCCTTGCAGTAATCATAATAGCCGTGAACACAGGTCCGAGTTCTCGAATCATGGTCAATGCCACAGCAGATCCAAGAGCATCTTCTGAACCAAACTTAACAAGGGAATAATAGCCTTGAAGACCGATCACCATGCCGGTAAATGCGCCGGTTAAAAGAATGACAAATATTGATTTAGAACCTATGAACCAGGTGTGATCAATCACTTTGTCCAATTGAAAGGGCCTGACAAAGATATTGGTTACACCAATCATAAAAAACAATATGAATCTGCCAGTGGATTGAATCAAGTCAATGGTTTGTGCACCAATTTTATGGATGGTCTGTCTGAACATAATTCTTGTCTTATACCGTTTTGACGAAAAAAAAACAACCAATGAATCATATGACTTTTTTTGTATTTCACCGGTCAAAAATAAAACAGGTAAAAAAACAATTGACACGTATTAAAATAAATAATACGTATTGCTATCGTTTTTTAAAATTAATTTTCAAAACAAAATTTTCAAAACAACAGGATGTCTAAAATGGCCCAGAAAATTACCTTAAGTATTCCGGACATGCTTCATGAAAAGTTAACCCAATGGAGAAGTTCCTTTAATTTTTCAAAACTCTTCCAGGAAGCCTTAACAGAAGCGATTGAGAGAAAAGAAACCTTTCAGAAACGGTTTTCCCAGGACCTTGATATGCCTGATATCATCAACCGCCTTAAAGATGAAAAAATCAAATGGGGCAAAAAATATTTTGAACTTGGCAAGCAGGAGGCCTTGAGATGGGCCAAAACAGCTCACTATGAAACCCTGATATACGTAACAAAAATTGAACAATATTATGATCTTTTATGTGATCCTAAAATGGGTCTTTATTTTCAGCAAATTTATCGCTCCATGGATCTTTTACCATACCCTGCCATGGGTCCTGAAACAGAGTTGTCAGACCATGACAAAAATTTTATTGAGGGATGGTACAGCGGTCTTTGTGATTTTTGGAACCAGGTAAAGGATAAAATATGAAAACACAAAAGAACACTCATATTCTTGGGATTGATGTGGGCTCGGTTTCAATCCATGTTGCATTGTTAACGCTTGATGGCAAGGTGCTTTATTCTGACAATACCAATCATTTTGGAGAAGTAAAAAAGGTATTGGCCAAAAGTTTAAGCCTTCTTAACATTCAGGACATCCATTATATTGCATGTTCGGAATCCACGCCCTCTTTTGTTTGTTCAAACAAAGTGTATGACGAACAGTTAACGATCATACGTGCTGCCAGGCATTTGTATGATTCATTTGATGCCATTTTACATATTGGCGGTGAAAAATTTTCGTTAAGTCGTTTTGATCATGAACTCAATTATATGGGTGCCCGGCACAATACATCCTGTGCTGCCGGAACCGGAAGTTTTCTTGACCAGCAGGCCCGAAGATTAAACCTGTTGAACGGGTCTGAAGAGCTGAGCCAAAGAGCCCGGGCCAACACAAAAAAAATCCCTGATATTGCCACCCGATGTGCTGTTTTTGCAAAAACCGATCTGATTCACGCCCAGCAGGAAGGGTATGATATCGATCAAATCTGTGATGGACTTTGCCTGGGACTTGCCAAAAATATTGCCAACACCATTTTTGCACAACGAAAAATTAAAGGTAAAATTTTATTTTGCGGTGGTGTGGCTCAAAATCGATCTGTAAAAAAACACCTGGAAACCATTACCGGTTTAACCTTTACCATTGATTCTGAGTCGTCAACCTACTCTGCCATTGGAGCGGCCTTAAGCCTGTGCGATGAATTACATCAACAGATCCATCATGAAAAACTGTATTTGCATTCAATTTCTGATTTGTTTCAGTTTTCTGAAAAACAAATCATCCCCCAATACCCTGCTCTTGAATTGACATTGTCACAATATCCTGAATTTACCACTTTTTTGACCTATGATGATGACGGCGTTGAAGTTGATGTATATGAAAATCCTGTTACCATTGATACTAGCAAAGGTTATCTGGGTATTGATGTGGGATCAACCAGCACCAAAAGCATTCTAATTAATGATGCGGGGATTCCCATTGTCGGATTGTATACCAAAACCGCATCACAGCCTGTGCATGCGGTTCAAAAAATATTCAAAGCCTTTGATCATTTTTTTACTACCCATGGCATTAACATCCGGATCTTAGGTTGTGGTACCACAGGATCAGGCCGCAGAATCAGCGGGACCATTATCGGCTCAGATATTGAACCCGATGAAATCACAGCCCATGCAACAGCGGCTGTCCATCTGAATAAACGTGTCGATACCATTATCGAAATTGGCGGTCAGGATGCCAAATTCACTGTGTTAAAAGATGGCATGGTCACCTTTTCAGTCATGAACACAGTCTGTGCTGCCGGAACCGGCAGTTTTATTGAAGAGCAGGCATTAAAACTCGATTGTCCGCTATCTGACTATTCTTCCAGAACACAAGGCATAATATCGCCTGTAACCAGCGATCGCTGCACGGTTTTCATGGAAAGGGATATCAATTATTATCTGGCCCAGGGGTATGAAAAAAATGAAATTTTAGGATCAGTTCTGCATTCTGTAAGGGATAATTATCTGACCAAAGTGGCATCCATTTCCAAAATAGGGGATTGTGTCCTGTTCCAGGGGGCCACGGCCAGAAACAAGGCCCTGGTTGCAGCCTTTGAACAAAAATTAAACAAACCCATCCATGTGTCAAGGTATTGTCACTTGACTGGTGCGCTCGGAGTAGCGCTGCTATTAAAGGAAAAAAATGCGCCACAATCAACCTTTCGAGGGTTTGACCTGTATAAACAAACCATACCGATTCGACAGGAAACCTGTCAATTATGCTTCAACCATTGCAAACTGACCATTGCGACCATCCAGGGCAAGGCACTGGCCTATGGATTTTTATGCGGCAGAGATTATGACACGCCCCAAAAGATTTCAAAGCAATCTGACTTAAGTTTATTGCAGACCCGCAAACAGGCACGAATTAAAATGCATAAGCCAAAGGTGAAACACAAATTTACCCTGGGTATCCCAAAGGCCCTTCACATGTTTGAAGATCATGATTTCTGGTGTGATTTTTTTTCAAGTCTGGGCATTCAAATAATTTCAAGTCAGCATTTAAAATCGCCGGTAAAACTTGGCAAACAGACCGCTGGTGCAGAATTCTGTGCCCCGGTGGTTGCGTTGCACGGGCATATTCAATATCTGCTGGAGCACGCTGATTATGTCTTTTTACCCTTTTACCACGAAGACAAGGTGGATACAAAAGACCGAAGACGTCAGCATTGCTATTATACACAATTTACACCCTCGATAATATCCTGCAGACCTGACATTGATTCCAAACGTCTGATTTCCCCAACCATTAAATATCTGTACACCACCTTCCATACAAAACTTGAACTGTACAAAGCATTGAAAACCATGTCTTCAGATTTTTTATTTTCCTTTTTTGATATTTCTGCAGCTTATGACCGGGCCATGGAAAATAAAAATAAGGTTGGCCTGAATTTAAAGAATCTTTATTCACAACACAAACACACCCCGGATGGTCTGCAGGTTGCATTGCTGGGTCGTCCTTATACGGTCCTGACCGATACCATGAACAATAATATTCCGCTAATATTTGAAAATTTAGGGGTACGCCCATTTTTTCAGGATATGCTTGATTTTGAAAACTATGATTTTTCTTCTATTGAACCTCTGCTAAAAGAGATTCATTGGAAATATGCTGCGCAAATTCTTCAAGCGGCTTATATTTGTTCCCACACCGACAATTTGTATCCGGTTTATATCAGTTCTTTTAAATGCGGGCCAGATTCGTTTGCCATAGATTATTTTAAAATGATCATGGAAAAACAAAACAAACCCTATCTGATTCTCGAACTGGACGAACATGATTCCAGTGTGGGCTATCAGACACGAATTGAAGCCTCTGTCCAGGCATTTACCAACCATAGACAATCCATAAAATCAATGATCCATACTGATTATTTTGATCTTCATCCCAGGTTTTTAGACAAACTTGATCAACAACATATTATTTTCCCCAATTGGGATGCTTTTACCGGCAGTTTAATCGTCTCTGTATTCAAAAACGAAGGATATTCAGCCTATTTGATGGAAGAAACACCTGAAACGCTCAAGCAAAGCATGTTAACCAATACCGGGCAATGTATTCCCTTAAATGCGGTGGCTGCAGGCTTTATTCACACTGTTAAAAAACAAGGTCTTGATCCTGCGTCTTGTGTATTGTGGCTTAACCCGTCTGAAATTGCCTGTAATGTAAAGATGTATCCCTATCATATTCAAAAAATCTTTGACCGCCATGGCCAGGGTTTTGAAAAGGCCAATATCTATAAAGGGGAACTGTCCTTGTTTGATATTTCATTTAAGGCATCCACACAGGCGTATTATGCCTATATGTTTGGCGGACTGCTCAGAAGCGTTGGCTGCAAAATCAGACCCTATGAAATTATCAAAGGGGCAACCGACAAAGCACTCAAGACAGCCTTAACAATATTATGCCATACCTTTGAAAACGCTCTTTCAAAAGAGAATGCCCTCAAACAATGCAAACAAATCTTTTTAAGCATTGAAACAAAAATTGAGCAGCGGCCAAAAGTGGGTATATTCGGTGATTTATATGTCAGAGATAACCATGTCATGAACCAGGATCTGATTAAATTCATTGAAGACAATGGTGGAGAGGTCATCACCACACCCTACTACAAATATGTCAAGATCATTGCCAATTCATATTTTAGAAAATGGTTCAAGGAAGGCAAGTATCTGAGTTTGATTTCCAACAAGGCGCTTCTTGCGGTTATGAACACAATGGAAAAAAGATACTACCCCTATTTTGAACCGTTTTTGACAAAAGAGCACCATATTGTGTCAAATTCCTATGAAACGATTCTTTCAGATTATGGTATCCAACCGGAACACACTGGGGAATCCATGGATAATATTTTAAAGATTCATCATATTATCAATGAAAATCCTGACATGCGTTTTTTGATTCAAACCAATCCGGCATTCTGCTGTCCAGGACTGATTACAGAAGCCATGGCCCTTAAAATTGAAGCAAATACCGGGGTGCCCATTGTTAATATTACCTATGATATCTCCGGCGGGAATAAAAACAAGGCCATCATTCCCTATTTAAGAAATCCTGGAAAAGCCGTCTATTCCCACAGCCTGAAAGTCTCTGTCTGACGTTCTCCAGGCAGGTATGCCTTGATATCAGGATATTTTTTAAGATATTGATTCTGAAAATCAATCCGTTTGACATTGAACCGGTTATGGCTGTCAACCGCTCGTCGATACCGGATATAATATTCATCATAGTTTTTAAGGTGTTCTGAGTCTTTGAGTTCCGTGATATTATAAAAATTTTCATATGTATAACGTAACAACTCTTCAAAACTATCCAGATATTTTCCAAGGCTGTTGTAATGTTGAATAACATTATGATTGTTGTAATATTTTTGAATGTTAAACACCCAGACCAGATCCTGTTTGGCAAAGAAATCATTGTGGTCTTTTGTATATTGTACCAGGTCATTGATGGCTTTGTTATTGGCTTCCATGATGGTTCTAAGTTTTCCGATAAACTTAACCGTGTTGCTGATTTCATGGATTCTGGATTCCACCTTACTCAAATTTTCAAGTTTTACCAGTGCTGTGTCCAGATCAATCGTGCTTTGACGCAGGGTGTTGCTCAAAGCAATCATCTGCTGAGTAACCGGTGGAAGATGGGTATATTGGTTAACATCCCTGTATCGTGAATATAAGAGCAGTTCAATCCCTGCCACGGCAGAGAATGAAGATAAAAAAATCATCATCAGAATAATACCGGATTCTTTTCTGGATTTAAAAATAAAATACGGAGTTGTCACTGGTGAAAAAAGAACCATCAAAGCCCACCACTGGGGATGATTTTTTGTTTTGCATTCATAGAACATCAAAAAAGACAGAACTGCAACAAAAGGAAAGTATATATAATACACGGTTATTTGCCCCTATGGGTTTTTACCTGATATGTTTTGCCATCAGTCAATATAAAGATAGCACCGTTTTCATCGGTACGGTAAACATTTGTTCCTATGGTCGTATATCTGTTTAATACGCTGCCATGGGGAAAACCAAAACGGTTCTGCCATCCACAGGAGATTATTACACTTTCCGGGTCAACTTTATCAAGGAAAATTTTTTGACTTGAGGTTGAACTGCCATGATGTGGGGCAACAAGAACATTTGACTTAAGATGATTTAAATATTGAGAACTCAATCTGTTTTCCCGCTCTTTTAAAATATCTCCAGCAAACAGCATTGAAAACGTATTGTAGGATAGTTTAAAGACCAAAGACCGATTATTAAAGGAATCATCCTGTTTGGCTGCGTCAAAAAAAACAAATGAAAATAAACCCATATCTATTTTTTGTGGATAAAAAACAGGATAAAGTATCTGCACCCCATTTTTTTTACAAATATCAATCAGCTGTTTGTATTCCATGGTGTTTCTGGTATCTGTATTTTTGATAAGGGTTTTAACCTTAAAATTATTAACGATATACACAAGTCCATTGAGATGGTCTGCTTCCGGATGGCTTAAAACAACAGTATCCAGTGTTGTAATCTTTTTTTTCCACAAAAACGGGGCAATAATATTTCGGCCGGGATCAAATGTTGAATAACTTGAAAATCCGCCGCCATCAACAAGAATATTTTTTTGATCAGGGCCCTGTATCAGGCTGCTGGATCCCTGCCCCACATCCAGAATTGTCACTGTTAATTGTGTGCTGGCAGGTTTATGAAACCAGGCACAGGATTGATCAGCACCCCACCATGCCAGGGGGATGATCATTAAATATAAACTTGTTTTTTTATGATTTTTAAACCAGCTCATCAAACAGATCAGTAAAAAATATACCGCTATAATATCCATAAAATCAAATCGCGTAATCCTATACCAGGAAAACGGATAGGATGTTAATTTCTGGGAAAAAGACAGGACAGCCATTACCAGAGTATCAGACAACCATATGATATTGTCTGAAATAAAAGGGATAAATGAAAATATTGACAGGGCGATAAATCCAAGAGGTAAAACAATAAACCCTATGATTGGAACCGCAATCAGATTTGAAAACAATTGAACAAAAGAAACCATATTAAAATAGTGTGCAGTCAAAGGAAAGGTTCCGATTCCGGCGAGCAGGGTCACAACCCCCATGGTCAAAACCTTTGAAACAATTTTTTTTTTGAATCCGATCCTATTGATTTTAAACACAGACAATCCTGAAATAATAAAATAGACTGCTGAAAAAGACAGTTGAAAAGAAATTGAAAAAAGCGCCGCACTGTCTATGAACAGGATAATCAAACCGGCCAGACATAAACTTGAAAACGTATCAGTGTCATTTTCAAATACAAATGACAATAAAAAAACAGAGGCCATGATAAAGGCCCGTTGGGAAGAAGGAGAAAAGCCTGAAAACCCGGTATAAAACAATAAAGGGATCAAGGTTAAAACCCCTGCTATTTTCTTGCATTCACCGGAAACCAGCATGCATTTAAGCCATGACGGGCCAATACTGAAAACATGAAACATAATTTGATAAAAAATCCAATAAAAAATCAGACCGACAATAGACAGATGAAGACCTGAGATAGCCAGCAGATGACTGATACCGGCTTTTGATAAAAGATCCCGGAGGTTTTGCAGGATCAGTTCTTTTTTGCCGGTAACCAATGAAACAATAACTTTCCCGCCATTGGAATCCATTGTCTGTTGGGAAACATAAATAGAAAAATCATTTCTTAACTGTTCAATTCTTTGTATCCATCTGATCAAAAAAGAGTGGTCAAAAGAATCTGAAAGAATGGTCATTTTTTGAGTTGTTGTATAGGCTGTACCAAAAATTTTGTGTAGTTTTAGATGCTTTTCATAATCAAACCCGCCTGGATTATTAAAATTGTGCGGCGATTTAATCTTTGAGTGAAACATGATGGTATCATTGAATTTAGGCAGATCATGCATCTGACCATAGATGGTTAAATTGATTTTTCCGTTTACATTGATCTTTTTTCCGGTCTTAAGTGTTAATTGCCGGCATTCAATGGTGGTAAGATGTTTGTCAGAATAGTTTTTTGTAAAAGAGACAATCTTTGCCGTAATCGTGAATTGATCAGCATCCAGATAATGTGTGATATGGTTGTCCGAATGTTTTAAAAACAATATGGTTTGAAGATCCAGACATCCGAAACAAACCAGCATGCACAGTAAAATCACAAAACGATGCCGGTTAAGAAAAACAAATGCAATACAACAGATGCCAAGCAAAATACCGGTATAAATCCGAAGATCCAAACCCAAATTACCAAAGAAAATACCAATGGCCAATGAGATAAAAAGATAACAGGCAACAGGTTTAAGAGATCTGAAAGAATTTTTCATATTCTATCACCTGATCAAGGGGAGTGTTATTTAATTCGTTTTATGTCCGCACCCAGAATTGAGAATTTTTTTTCAATGGTTTCGTATCCTCGATCCATGTGATAGACACGGGAAATTGTGGTCTGTCCTTCTGCCACTAATCCGGCAATGACCAATGATGCGGATGCTCTCAGATCAGATGCCATAACCTGGGTCCCCTGAAGTTGTTTAACCCCTCTAACCATGGCAATATTGCCCTGGCTGATGGAAATGTTGGCTCCCATGCGAAGCAGTTCATTGGCATGAATGAACCGGTTTTCAAAAATTGATTCATGGATCATACAATTGCCGTTGGCAATGGCCATCAAAGTCATGAACTGAGCCTGCATATCAGTGGGAAAACCGGGATATGGAAGAGTTTTGATATCCACACTGTTCAGTTGACCATTTCTTTTCACCCGGATTGTATCTTCAAAGACTTCAATTTGCGCGCCCGCATTTTTGAGTTTATTGATGGTTGCCCGAATATGATCAGGTTCACAATCTTTAATCAAAACATCTCCACCAGTGGCTGCGGCAGCCACCATAAAAGTGCCGGTCTCAATGCGGTCCGGTATGATTTTAATTTGTGTGCCGGACAGGTGTTCAACCCCTTCGATGGTTAAAACCGCAGTCCCTGCCCCGCTGATTTTAGCTCCCATCTGGTTTAAGGCATCGGCTAATGCCACAATCTCCGGTTCCCGGGCCGCGTTTCGCAAAAAAGTGGTGCCTTTGGCCAGGGCAGCGGCCATCATTAAATTTTCAGTGCCGGTAACTGTTGGCATGTCAAAATAAAAATCAGCCCCAGTCAGCCGATCCGCTTTGGCTTCAATATACCCATGGTCAATGCTGATGTGTGCGCCCATGGCTTCAAGACCGGACAAATGCATATTTACCGGTCTTGCACCAATGGCACACCCGCCGGGCAAAGAGACTTTGGCATGCCCGAATCGAGCAACAAGCGGACCTAGAACAAGAATTGAGGCCCGCATTTTTCTAACCAGTTCATATTCCGCCTCAATCTTGTGAATGGATGATCCATCAATTTCAAGAAAACCATCGGCCCCCTGGATAGAAGCACCAAGATCCTTAAGAAGGGCTTTGATGCTGACAATATCCATAAGATCAGGAACATTGGAAAAACACACCTGGTCCTTAACCAGAATACTTGATGCAATCAACGGAAGAGCTGCGTTTTTGGCTCCGCTTATCTTCACTTCTCCTGCAAGCTTACGACCACCGTTTATCTGAATTTTATCCATATTGTATTTACCAGTATTATTTAGCAGGGTTTAATCATTTAATTTGAAATTTTGTGAATAAAAACTTAAGCTTTTCAATCCTAAAATTCAAGGAATATTAATTTTCCATATGAAAGTCCTTGCATACCAATGTTGACTTTCATGCCTCGTTATGTGGCAAACAACAAATCAATTACCAGATCTGCCACATGGCAGTTATACAGCCTGTTAAAAATAAAAAAGGATTCAAGCAAAATTGACTGAATCCTTGTTTATTTCTGGTACCTGGGACGAGAATTGAACTCGTACAGCCATTTTGGCCGAGGGATTTTAAGTCCCTTGCGTCTACCAGTTCCGCCACCCAGGCATAATCTGAAGTTTCTATCCTATTTGTTCAAATTTTGCAAGTTTAAATTGGCAGGTCTTTTGCCATATCATCATGGGAAAAAGGCTCTGGATTGATAAAATCCGGGATCACTGGATTGTCTCTTTAGAAAATTTTTGATAAAAGAGTGTCTATGAATTATTTAAATCAAAAAAAACTGGTCCTGGCATCCCAGTCCCCCAGACGCAGATTGCTGCTGGAACAAGCAGGTATTGATCTGATTATCCATGTGTCTGACATTGATGAATCCAACATTCCATTTACATCTTCCATAAATTTTGTACAGGACCTTGCCTGTTTAAAAGCCAAAACTGTGGCAGCCTTTTATCCAGATACCTGGGTTCTTGGCGCAGATACCATTGTCACCATAGATGATCAGATGCTTGGCAAACCATCCAACCAGTCCGAGGCTATTTCCATGTTAAACCAGTTAAACAATCGGACTCACCTGGTGTATACCGGCGTCTGCCTGTATCATCAAACCCATCAACCCATTGTTCACACTGTTTCAACCAAAGTAGTTTTCAAATCTTTAACACAAAAAGAGATCAACTGGTATGTCAATACAAAAGAACCTTATGACAAAGCCGGCGGGTATGGTATTCAGGGAATCGGAGCTTTTCTGGTCAAAGAGATAATGGGATCTTATACCAATGTGGTGGGGTTGCCGCTCTGCGAAGTCATCCAAATGCTGTCAAAATTAAAAATCATTCAGATGTAAGGATCAATACCTGATGTCTTCTATCCAAACCAATCTAAACAAAATTGATCAGGAAATCACTGACACTGCTTTATCCTGCCTTCGTCAGCCAGACCAGATCCATTTGATTGCAGTCAGCAAAAAAAAAGATGTACACACCGTAAAGCTGGCAATTGAAGCAGGTGCCAGGCATTTGGGTGAAAACTATATTCAGGAAGCCATTGAAAAAATAGATGCCATTGGTAAGGATGCGGTCAGCTGGCATTTTATCGGCCATCTTCAATCAAACAAAGCCAGAATCGCGGTTGAATATTTTGATTTTATCCATACGGTTGATTCTCTTAAACTGGCCGCTGAGATCAATAAACAAGCCAAAAAAATCGGAAAAATCCAAAACATCCTGGTTCAGGTCAATATCAGTGAAGAAAAAACCAAATCCGGCACCACGACTGAAAATACCCTGGAACTGGTTCAAGCCATGTGTTCATTTGAACACCTTTCACTCCAGGGCCTGATGTGCATGCCGCCCTATTTTTCCAACCCTGAAAAAGCCCGGCCCTATTTTAAACAACTGGCTGCCCTCAAACAGGATATTTTAAATGCCGGCCTTATAGAAACATCTTTTAATCACCTGTCCATGGGAATGAGCAATGATTTCAAAATAGCCATCCAGGAAGGCGCAACCATGGTCCGAATCGGCACCTCTGTTTTTGGAGAAAGAAATTGAAACTTTTACTGCATACCTGCTGCGGGCCCTGTTCCATCTATCCGGTCTCAGTGCTCAGACAGATGGACATGGATGTCATGGGCTTTTTTTACCGGCACAATATCCACCCGTTTCAAGAATGCCTGAAACGGGAACAAACCCTAAAAGACTATGCAGACTCAATCAATTTAAAAGTCATTTATCAAACTGATTATAAACTCGAAGAATTTTTACAATCCATCGCTTTCAGAGAACATGACCGATGCCGCTATTGCTATCATGACCGGCTTCTGGCCACAGCCAAGGTAGCGAAAAAAGGCAAATTCCAGGCCTTTTCCACCACATTGCTGTATAGTAAATTCCAAAATCATGAACTGATCCGACAGACCGGACAAGCCATTGCAAAAAAAGAAGACATCAAATTTGTCTATCATGATTTCCGGGAAGGCTGGAAAATCGGAATCGAGGCATCCAAACAATTAAACATGTACCGCCAGCAGTATTGCGGCTGTATATACAGCGAAAAAGACCGGTATTTTAACCCGGATATTTAATTATCCAATGGAATTGACTTGATACCTTTTTATTTATCCTTGATTCATCTGGTGGTTTACAGCACAAAAAAGCTTTTATTTTGTATCTAATTATGGTGTGCAGTCAATGTTGTACGGCTTAGGGATGGACTCCCAATTGGCTCTCATACTATTCAAGTATTTGTTGGCCTCATAAATAGCATCCTTTAAAGAATAGGGATCCGGGTTGGTGCCGATGGATTTTACAACCATCCGTATATCAAAATTAACGCCGTCGGGAATCCCCAGGTCTTTTTTCAAATCCAGGCCCATTTTGTAAGAGTCATCGTAATAGCGTGAATAGAGGGGCAAATTCATGTTAATGGTCGTCGGAACGATCGGCGTGCCTGAATGATGCATGCCCTCGGGTGTCGGCCAACTGTTTGCATAACCATAAATCAGCCACCGGGTCTGGGGTTTATTCATCCCCGGCGCCTGATAGGAATGGTATACGATCTGAGGGCCATAGGTGTATAAGGCCATGGGGGCCTTCTTAGGTGACGTCCAGACGCGTATCCTTGCCTGGGCCTGGCCCAGAGCCGTGCGGATGCCGGTCTGCCAGCCGCCCACCACCCGGTAAACTGTCAGGGTCACGATATCTTCGCCTTCCATAGAGGCATTGGCCATATAAATTAGCTGATCCGACTTGTCGCTGAATGGATTTCCACCGTTGAAAATCCCAAAGGTGCAGGCGCTTGACCAACTGTACCAGATCTCCTGGTCTGCCGTCGGAGCCGGCTCCACAACTCCTTTGAGCATGACAATTTTGCCCTGGGCCACGTCGACCAGAGTCTTGTTGATGCTCACCCTGACGCTCGCCACCTCCACAGTGGAAGACCCGGTTCCGATGGATACACGGTTCTGCCCCTGGGCATCAAAGGCCTCCATCTCCACGCTGTCCGTCCCGATACTCACGCCAGTGTAGGTTACCTTGTCGCGGGAGCTGTCAAACTCCTTCCCTGTGTGTATGCCGTCCGTTATTGTTCCATGGTCACTGCTGCTCTTCCAGTGGTAAACCAGAGAGGGCGCTCCTTCTCCTGCGGCCTCAGGCAGCGTTGCCAAGAACTCCTGGGTACCTTCCGGCAGGATGATGGCCTTTTCCGGAGTGAGAACCACCTTGGGATGCGTCACCTCGATGCGCCAGGTCTCCATCTTGTTGCTCAGGTAACCGTGGGTTTCGATTGCCTTGATGTCAGCAGCTGTCAGAGCGGCATTCATGACCTTCATGGAGCCAAGGAAACCATCAACAATATTTCCAGCACGCAAAGCATTTGCAGGAGTCTCACCCCTGATTGTTACCATATTCTTGAGGATGTCATTCAGAATACCCTTTTTGTAGGTGTCAATCATCATGGAACGGATGGTCGTGGTGGCCCCATGGATATCTCCCTTTGAAAGTTTTTCCAACAGGGCGGGAGAAGACTGAATGGTCTTGAGGAACATAGAGACATCCGGGTCTGCCACGTTGTATTTTTTGAGGATTTCCGGCACCTTGGTCTGAGGTGCAACAATGTTGATGATGGCCGGCATGATAATATCAAAGAAGATGAAATTCACAGCCGTTGCTCCGTAACTTGCCAGGCGGTCGCCCGGCAAGGTCATAATGTCCCCATCAAAAAAACCATTGCCGCATGCGATGACCTCATAGGCCGTTTTTTCTGCAGACCTGGGCATGACAGACAGAGTGTCCGGTTCTGACTTGACAGGTGTGTAAGCGGACTGCCCTGCTATCCAGTCGTTTATGGTCCCCATGACGCTCTTCAGGCCGGTGACCGGATCAACCTCGAATTCCGTCAGCGGCAGTTTTGACTGCACCCACGCCCCGCCGCCCTGCGGCACATAGGCGATCTGATCAATCCATACTTTCAGCCGTCGCCGGTAAGCATTGCTCAAACGGATTTTGTTGACACCTTCCATGAGGATGGTGATGCCGCTTTTCTCTTCGGCAGGTTCGACGGATACGGACAGGGCCTTTCTGGCGGAGCTTATCTGTGTTGCTGTCTCGCTGGCCGAAAAGGCATCAATAACACCAGTCAGAGCAGCCGTCACGGCAGCACTTTCTCCGGCAAATGCATCGGCATTAGCGGCCAGACTCGTCGAGATGGCCGTCTCAAGGGGTGCAACTTCTGGACTGATGGCCAAAAGCCAGCGGATGTTGTCCCGTTCGTCCGTTGGATACCGGTCGGCTCCGAGGGCGAAAAACAGCATTACCTCCGCTGTCGTGCGCGGGCTGATGCTTTGGTGGCTGGAGTCCAGCCAGCCCAGAAGCATGACATTTCCCGCAGGGCTCAAGACAGTGTTGAGTGATGCCCCGCCATCGAGTGTGTCCACAGTGAAGCCCCCCTGAACGTCAGGATGTGTCTCTCCGGCCGTGTTAAGAACCGTAAGGTCCTCAAGGGCGACCGGCACACCTGTCGGCAAAGTAATCTTCCCTGATAAGGTCGTGAGTGCGAAAACCGTGGGCAGGACCCTCTGACCGGTGACGCCCTGGAGAATATAGAAGGTTTCCGCCATGCCGATACGTCCATCATTATTGATATCGGTATTGATATTGACGCTTTGATCGGAAGGAGACTGACTCATGATCTTCAAGGCCAGAATATTATCGGAGATGTCCATCTGACTGTCGCCGTTGACATCTCCGGGCAATGCCCCTGCAGGGAACAGTCCGAGGGCTAAAGACCATATCCCGAAAAACAGCAGAAAACAGGCTGTTTTTTTCATCTGAACTCCCGATGATGCAATCGTTTAATATTGTTCTGGTTGTACTATCAAAAATTCAGAACTTAAAAAAATATATGTAAGAGAGAGGCTTTTTGTCAAGAAAATTATACAATTTTCAGCAAAGCCAAGTTTTATTTGTGAATATAACAGTTGTTTATGAAGGGGGAACAAATTCGTCAGAGAAGAAACTCAAGTAAACTGGGAGAATGTTCAAATTTTATGCAACTCTGGGGTAATCCTTATTGACCAATGCGTGTTACCTATTTTAAAGGTGAATTTAAC
>JBDRPM010000064.1:0-20729 GCA_043827005.1 Pseudomonadota bacterium
GTTTGCTCCAATTATATTTACCCCATACATATTCTCGTTGAAACCTTGGTATATGATAATGCCATTGATTTCCTTCAATGCCAATTAACGAAGCGAATGTATTTTCACTCGGTATCATCTTAATACTCCTTCTTTGTCTTTAGTCGCCGCTTATAATACATGGTAGATAGAAAGCACAAAAATTTATGCTGGTCTTTGTATCATGCGGTTTTGAATGATATTCGACCTAATAAATTAAAAATTTGATCTGAGTTGCATATCAACATCTTTGAAGCCTGTAAAGTCATTTCAAAAATTCTATTTTGGCGAAAATATAATTGATTGAGAGAGGATTGGCCGAAATGGTTTTTATTGGAGACAAAAATTAACGGAAGATCCATTCTGACATGGTGCAGACTTTGTCTATAAGTCCTCTCCACAAACGCAAGAATCAAAAGCTCGGGCTTTATTAAATCGTAAACACTGTCCAAAAACCTGTACCTTGAAGGATTTGTTAAAGCCGTTCGAATTTTAAAGATCCGACTCTTTCTGATAGATCGCTTTTATTTACTGTGAAGCTTTCAGAGATATTGACCACACTTTTTTAGGCAAATTTGCCTCACCCTTCTTCAATATTACATTCCCCGGTGCTGTTGCTCTTTTAAGGTTGGACGTTAAAGGACAAACAATAACGGTATTGATGCGGCTGCGATTGAAAAGGTTATTTTGAATAATAACATGAGGACTTTATCTTCATTTCGAAGCACAAATTCTGATTAGGCTTATACCATTTATTTCAGGTCAGTTTTACCTGATACCTTGAAAATTCATATGGTATCAGGTAAGGTTTGTAAAAATTAAAGGGAGTTAAGATGCCAGTATATGTCAACTCAAATAAACAGCCGGCTGCTGGATTAAGTCCAACCATAATATAAACATCATTAACATGACAGGATTACCATATGACAGATTCAAACCAGACCATACACCATTTTCCAGCCCAGGTTTATTATGAAGACACTGACCATTCAGGCGTTGTTTATCATGCCAATTATTTAAAATTTTTTGAGCGGGCCAGAGAACAGATCATCGGCGTTAAGACCCTTGCAGATATGTGGCATAAAAACGCAGTGGGCTTTGCTGTTTACAAACTGAGCATGAACTACAATGACGGGGCTGTGTTTGGCGATATCCTCGATATCAGAACCACCTGGAAAAAAGAAGGGGATTACAGAATCATTTTTATCCATGAGGCCTGGCGGCCGGATGCTGTCAAAGCTGCGGTATCCTGCACCCTGGAACTGGTCTGCCTGGGGCCGAATAAAAAATTGATGCCGATTCCGGATCTTGAGTTTCTGGTTTGATTTTCAAACATGCTTTGCTTATGGCATAACTTTTGGTATCATGACACATTCATATACAGGTGGACACTATCGGATACATAAATAAACATATATTGACTGCAGTTGTGGCTGCCCCCAATGGGGAGATCTTTGAGCTGGAAGGGTATGGTGCCGTGGGCATGTCCGGCAACACGCCAGTGGTGCTTAAAAAAAATCAGACCCTTCCCCTTCCCCATGGCAGTGAACTGATGATGCTGCCCGATCGCAAACCCATTATCTATAATATTGCGACTGACCAGTTTGAAATCATTGAGTACAACCCCTGGGCATTGGACGAAAAAATATTTCCGGTTGCTGCATTCAACTCACCCGGATATGTCAACCGCCATTTTTGCGCTTATGATGATGAGGGGATTGATACGCTCTTACCCCTTTTTTCTTATGGTGCTGTGGGCTTTGGTGCGGACGATTTCAGGTCTGCTGCGCTTTTGGTGGATGACGAACCCCGCCAGGACCTGCGGTTGATGCCCCACGACCAGATTGTTAAAGGGGTCAACCGCATGACCAGAAAATACCCGGACAACCGCTTGATCCGGCACCTTGAAACCTGTGCTCTTCAGTATGGATGCCCGGCTGGGAAAAATTTTTTCCTCCAGCGGTATGAGGCACCATTGCCGACATCCACAGTGTGCAATGCCAATTGCCTGGGATGTATCTCTCTTCAGACAGACAATAATCTGTGTGCCTGCCAGAAAAGGATCACATTTACCCCAAGTCCCGGGGAGATTGCCCAGGTTTCACTGGAACATATCCTTCATGTGAAAGATGCTGTGGTCAGTTTCGGACAAGGATGTGAAGGCGATCCTTTGACTGCCTTTTCCGCCATTGAACCTGCCATCCGCCTGATCAGGGAGGCAACGTCTCATGGCACCATCAACATGAACACCAACGCCAGCCTCCCACACCATGTTGACTCGCTTTGCAGGGCCGGGCTGGATTCCATGCGGGTGAGCTTAAATTCAGTCAGGCAATTGTGTTATCAGGCCTATTTCAGACCCAGATCCTACAAGTTTGCCGATGTACTGACCAGCATAGACATTGCAAAAAAACACAAAAAATTTGTGTCGATCAATTATTTGAACTGCCCTGGATTTACCGATTCTGAAGATGAGGTGGCTGCCTTGACCGACTTTATTGACACCCATCACATCGATATGATCCAGTGGCGCAATCTTAATTTTGATCCTAAAAAATATATTGAATTGATGCAGACTGTTCAAAAAAGCGGCAACCCCCTGGGAATGGACGTGATGATCAAAAAATTATCTGAAAAGTTCCCTCACCTGATTCACGGCTATTTTAATCCACCGGTAAAAACAAAGGGATAAACCCACATGACCAACAGACCCGTTATCATCATTGACGAGACTTTAAGAGAAGGGATGCAGTACCGGGGACTGATGTTTTCAAAAAAACAGCGGTTGGCCATCCTTGATTTTCAAGAGCAAATCAGAGTCGATATCTGCCAGGCCGGGTATCCGCCCGCCCATGAACAGGAAGCTGACATGGTAAAAGCCCTTGTTGAGCATGCAAAAAAAAATAAGTATAACATTCGTATGGCTGCCATGGGACGGGCAGGCCTCCATGATGCTGTCATCCTGCTGGACACCGGCGTCAATGACTTTCATCTGCACCTGCAGATTGCGCCTGACCTTCCGGAAGATGAACTGAACCGGACATTGAATAATCTGTTAACGGTTCACCAATTCATTCAGGATAAAGCGCCACATGCAAAGCTGTGCCTGATCATGCTGGATATGGGCCGGTCTGATGAAAAAACCCTGAAACACTGTGACCGGTTTTGCAGTCATCACAAAATCGATATGCTGTCATTGCCTGACACATCCGGAATCATGGCCCCCAATCAAGTCTTTGATACCATCACCCGGCTTTTTCTGAATCCGGGAAACAGCAAGATATCGATCCACTGCCACAATGACATGGGAATGGCCACAGCCAACAGTATCATGGGTATCATTGCCGGCGGGAATGTCCTTGAAGCGTCAGTCCTTGGCATTGGTGAAAGAAACGGAATAGCCGATCTGTATACCGCAGCCAGGGTGCTAAAAGACCAAGGTTTTCTCATCAATTTAAACACCCGTGATGAAGCAACCTTTAAGGCCTACTACCAATACATTGATTCTATTGTGTATGAACAGCTTGGCGATCATCTGCTGAATGTCAACACCCCGTTTTTCGGTGATGCTGTCAAAACCCATGTGGCCGGCACCCATGCCACAGGAGAGTATGGCATGGCAACAGAAGAACGCTACTATTTAAACAGCCTGTGTGGTCGAAACATGGTGATAAAATTTTTAAATCTTCATCAGATTCATTGCCCGGAAAATCAGCTGGGCCGCCTGACCCGGGAGATTAAAACCCAGAGTATTGAACTTAATCGCAGCCTGATGCCGGACGATATCAAAAAAATCATTGTTTTGCTCGCAAATTCAGGTTAATTAACTAAAACATGGAATAATACATCTGATCTATTATTCTGCTGTATGGCACAGGGATTATATTTGACTTAACTTTTGTGAATAAATATACTGGTCAGACCCATTAAAATTTAACGTTAAGGCATATTTTTTGAGTTGCTTGAACATTGATATAAAAGGGATTGTTGTTATCTGTGGAAACTATGGAAGCGGCAAAACCGAAACTGCGATCAATCTTGCGGTAAAAAGAAAATCAGACGGAATCCAGGTCAAGATTGCCGATCTTGATCTGGTTAATCCTTATTTCCGAACCCGGGAGGCAAAGGTCGCCCTTCAAGCTCTGGGCATTGAGGTCATCCTGCCGGATAAACGCTATCACAGCGCAGATCTTCCCATTCTTGCACCCAGCATTGCCGGAATCATCAAACAACCGGCCGAACTTACCATTCTGGATGCCGGCGGGAATGATGTCGGGGTAATTGTTCTGGCAGCCCTGGAAAATCATCTGAAAAAACAAACCGTGCAGATGCTTCAGGTCATTAACCCGTTCCGGCCGGCCACACAGGACGTCAAAGGCTGTATCAGGATAAAAGAGCAAATTGAATATTCATCCAAAATGAAAATTACCGGCATTATTGGCAATGCCAATCTTATGGATGACACAACAGCGGATCATATTTACAGCGGATACGACCTGTTAAAACAGGTCTCAGATACCACAATGCTTAACATTGAATTCATTACGGCAGATTCACGCATACTGCCCCAACTTGATCCGGACCGGTTTGGCTGCCCCATACTTGAGATCAACCGGCACTTGAATTTCCCCTGGAAACGGATTTAATCATAACGGAGGTTTTTAAAAATGGCATATCAACATATTATCGATTCTGAACGGTGCAAAGGATGCGGACTCTGCATCAATGTCTGCCCCAAGGGTGTTCTTGAAATCACGGACTGTGTCAATGCAAAGGGACATTTTCCTGTATTTCAGGCCCGTCCGGAAGATTGTATTTTTTGTACCATGTGCTGCATCATGTGTCCGGATGTGGCCATCAATATTGTTGAAACTCAAGAAACAACCGATTAACGAACAAGGAAAAAAATAATGACAAAAGTATTGATGAAAGGGAATGAAGCCATTGGCGAAGCTGCCATCCGTGCGGGGTGTAGAAATTATTTTGCATATCCGATTACCCCCCAGTCTGAAGTGGCCGAATACATGGTTAAACGGCTGCCTGAAGTGGGCGGTGTGTTTTTGCAGGGAGAAAGCGAAGTGGCTGTCGGCTATATGATTTTCGGCGCTGCCGGTGCCGGAGAACGCGTCATGACAACGTCTTCAAGCCCGGGTATCAGCCTGATGAGTGAAGCCATTTCTTATATTGCAGGAGCCCAGGTTCCAGCCGTTTTTGTCAATATCATGCGCGGCGGTCCGGGATTGGGCGGCATTCTTCCCTCCCAGGCCGACTATTTTCAAGCCACCAAAGGCGGTGGCCACGGTGATTACCATCTGCTGGTCCTGGCCCCGGAGGGTGTTCAGGAAGCTGTTGAAATGACCATGAACGCCTTTGCCCTGGCCGATAAATACCGGAACCCGGTGATGATTCTGGGCGATGGTCTGATCGGCCAGATGATGGAGCCGGTTGAATTTCCTGAAAACCTGGTCACCACCCCCCCCAACAAAGACAGCTGGGCCACCAATGGCATGTCCACCCGGAACAGCAAAACCAGAAACCTGGTCAAAACCCTTTTCCTGGACCCCACTGCTTTAAATGATCACAACCTTGCTTTAAAAGCAAAATATGAGCAGATGAAAAAAGAAGAGGTGTTGTATGAAGGATATAATACAGACACTGATTATTCGATCCTCATTGTCAGTTACGGCACCATGAGCCGGGTGTGCAAGACATCCATCGACCTGTTAAAAGAACAGGGCATCGAAATCGGTCTGTTAAGACCCAGGACCCTCTTCCCTTTCCCGGAAAAAGCAGTTTACGATGCAGCCGCCAGGGCAAGCTGCAAATCAGTGATCAGTATTGAACTGAGCATGGGTCAGATGGTTGAAGATGTGGAGCGCTGCGTTAAGGGGATCAAGCCTGTAGAATTTTACGGCGAATGCGGCGGGGACATCCCCACACCGGAAAAAATTATGGATGTTCTAAAAGGTCTGCTCTAATCAAAGGCCATAAGCGTGTAAATTTGAGGAGAAAACAATAATGGGAAAAACCTTTTCAACACCGAAAAGCCTGAGCGATCAGATGACGCACTATTGCCCCGGCTGTACCCATGGAATCGTGCATCGCCTGGTGGCTGAAACCATAGATGAACTGGGTATTCGAGAAAACACAGTGGGCATTGCACCTGTGGGCTGCGCTGTTTTAATCTATAATTATTTCACCTGCGATTTTCAGGAAGCCGCCCACGGCCGGGCTCCGGCCATGGCAACCGGCATTAAGCGGAGCAGGCCTGATCTGATGGTGTTTACTTACCAGGGAGACGGTGACCTGGCCAGTATTGGTATGGCTGAAATCATCCATGCTGCCAACCGGGGTGAAAAATTCACCACCATTTTTATCAACAATGCCATCTACGGCATGACCGGCGGACAAATGGCGCCCACCACAATGCCGGGCCAGCGGGCCAGCACCTCGCCGGCAGGTCGGAACACAGACCAGACCGGAATGCCGATCCGGATGGCCAATATTCTCAGCCAGCTGGTCACCCCTGCCTATATCACCCGGCAGGCCGTGTTAAAACCTGCCCAGGTCAACAAAACCAAAAAAGCAATCAAGCGGGCATTTGAATACCAGATGGCAGGCAAATGTTTCAGCCTGGTAGAAATCATCAGTACCTGCCCGACCAACTGGGGTATGACCCCTGTGAATGCATTAAAATGGGCTGAAGAAAATTTGCTTCCCTATTATGAACTTGGTGATTACAAGGTGCCTGAAGAAGGATAAACACTTTTTTGTAAATAACGGCCATGGGCCGCCTTGGTATTTCACCTCGGCCTGCCCACAACAAATCATGAAAGAATTCATAAGCTTGGCAAGTTCTTTCATATAAAAGCTTTTGGAGAAACTCGATGCAAACAGAAATACAATTTGCAGGCTTTGGCGGTCAGGGAATTTTACTCAGTGCAAAACTATTGGCCTATGCTGCCATGAAACAGGGCTTTTTTGTGGCCTGGATACCGTCTTATGGGCCGGAAATGCGAGGTGGGACAGCCTATTGCACCGTTGTGATCAGTGACAAACGCATTGGCTCACCCATTATCAAAAACCCGTCCCACCTGGTGGCCATGAACCGGCCATCCCTTGAAAAATTTGCAGCAACGATCAAACCGGGCGGGGTTATTTTTATCAACTCCTCTTTAATCCCCACCCGCAGTGAACGGGATGATATCATTGAACTCATTGTGCCGGCCAATGATGTTGCCATACAGGCCGGCAGTGTGAAAGCCGCCAATATTGTGGCCTTAAGTGCTTTTGCTGCAAAATCGAACGTGGTGGATCTTGATGTGTTAAGAGAGTGCATCAAAGAAGAATTTGCAGCCAAAGCCAAAATCATACCCTTGAACATGGATGCCTTTGACCGGGGGGTTGCAATCGCCACCGCCTGATTTTTTAAAACCGAATGATTAGAAGGGGGCTGTATGATCAGAACAGAGATATCGCTTTTTCTTAAAAACATTCCCGGCGAGCTCGCACGCCTAAGCGAGCTTCTGGCCGATGCCCGGATCAACATTGATGCCATCACGATCCAGGATGCCTCGGCCTATGTTCAAAATCTGTTTGAAGCCCGGGGCAAATCCTTAAAACGGCTGGCATCCTCTGCCAGCTACTCGTCCATGAAAAAGGATTCTGCCCAGTTTGCCCTCATCCGGCTGGTGGTGGATCAGCCGGATATGGCCATATCACTGCTGAAAGAACAAGATTTCCTGTTTGATTCAAAAGAGGTGGTTGCCATTGATATTACCAACAAACCCGGAGAATTTTTAAAAATCACCAAAAAACTGGGCCAGGAGAAAATCAATATCAATTATGTGTACGGCTCGGTCTCGGACTCAGACGGCAAATGCCTGTTTATCTTCTGCCCGGAAGATGTCAAAACCGCATCCGAATTTTTCAAGGATGGGTATTAAACCATTACACCGGCTCCAACACCATCAGGGTTTCACGGGCGATCTTGAGTTCCTCGTTGGTGGGGATCACCAGGATTGACACAGAGCTTTCAGAAGTTTGTATGGCCCGGGCCTGTCTGGACCGTTCGTTGTTTTTGGCTTCATCCAGAACAATACCCAGATGATTCAGACCTGACAGACAGGATGAGCGTACTTCAGATGAATTTTCACCGATCCCGGCTGTAAAGACCAGGGCATCGAGCCCCCCTAAAATTGCATAATACGCCCCAATGTATTTTTTAATGCGATAGGCGTACATGTCAAAGGCAAGCTGGGCTTTTTGATCCCCTGCTTTATATTTTTCAATCACTTCGCGCATGTCGTTGGAACCGCAAACGCCTTTTAATCCGGATTGTTTGTTTAATAAAGTATCAATTTGAGACAAGGTCATTTTCAAGTGATTGGCCAGGAAAAACGGCAGGGCCGGGTCCACATCCCCGGTCCGGGTTCCCATGATCAAACCTTCCAGCGGGGTCATGCCCATGGAGGTGTCAACACAGATGCCGCCATCCACCGCTGCCATGCTGGCCCCGTTGCCCAGATGAATGGTAATTATTTTTAAACTGGAAATCGGTTTTTCAAGCATTTGGGCAGCATGATCGGCCACATAGCCATGGGATGTGCCATGAAACCCATATCGGCGGACCTTTTCTTTTTCATACAACTCATAGGGCAAGGCATACATAAATGCTTTTGCCGGTAACCCATGATGAAATGCCGTATCAAACACGGCCACCTGTTTTGCCTCCGGCAAATGGGTCAATGCAACCTCAATCCCCAGCAGGTTGGGTGGATTGTGCAAAGGAGCCAATGGAATATTTTTCTTGATCGCATCAATAACGGCATCATTGATGAGGGTGGGGGTATGAAACTGCTCTCCCCCATGCACCACTCGGTGTCCCACCGCAGTGATTTCCGATTTGTCCTGGATCACGCCCCATTCATGGTCGGTCAGCAATCCTAAAATAAGATCCAGACCTTTCTGGTGATTTTCAATGGGCGCATGAATGTCATGCTCTTTTTTATCTTTATTTGAAAAAAATTTAATATGGCGTAAAAACCCTTCAGTCTCACCGATTTTTTCTGCAAACCCCATGCTCAACGGCGCCTGTGTATCCATATCAAACAATTGGTATTTTATCGAGGAAGACCCCGTATTAATGACTAAAATTTTCATAACAACCCTTTTTCTGCCTGCGCCTGGATGGCGGTAATAATAACTGTATTAATAATGTCCGGCACCTGACAGCCCCGGGAAAGATCATTTACCGGTTTGTTCAGTCCCTGTAAAATCGGGCCCACAGCAACGGCTTTGGCAGATCGCTGAACCGCTTTGTAAGTATTGTTGCCGGTATTTAAATCCGGAAAAATAAAGACAGTTGCCCTGCCGGCCACTTTGCTGTCCGGCATTTTGGTTTTGGCCACATCCGGATCAATGGCTGCATCATATTGAATAGGACCTTCTATCAATATATCCAAATTCTCTTTGATGGCTATTTGTTGGGCAAGCTGCGTTGCCTGCCGGACTTTATCCACATCTTCACCCGTACCCGACTGTCCTGTGGAATAGGACAGCATGGCTACGCGGGGTTCAATGCCGAACGCACGGGCTGTCCGGGCAGAGCTGATTGCAATTTGAGCCAGTTGAGCAGCATCTGGCATGGGGTTTATCGCACAATCCCCATACACCAGCACACGATCTTCCAGGCACATGAAAAAAACACTGGAAACCACAGATATCCCGGGTTTGGTTTTGACAAATTCAAAAGCCGGGCGAATGGTTGCGCCTGTGGTGTGGACAGCCCCGGACACCATGCCGTCGCCAAACCCTTTGTGAATCATCATGGTGCCGAAATATGAGACATCCAGCATGGTTTCCCAGGCCGTCTCAGGGGTTACACCCTTGTGTTTTCTAAGATCATAATAGGATTCACTGAACCCGTCCAGCATATCTGAACTTTCCGGATCAACAATATCCAGTCCGTTTAACCTGACACCGGCTTCGCTGGCTTTTTCTCTGATGCGGTCAGCATTGCCCAGCAGGATCAAATCCACCACATCCCGGCGGACCAGTATTTCAGCAGCCTTTAATATGCGTTCATCCTCGCCTTCGGGCAGAACAATTGTCTGGCGATATTTTTTGGCCTGATGCAGCATCCGGTATTCAAACATCTTTGGTGTTATTGTGGTGGTCTGGGTTTTGATAATGATATCAGACAACTCTTCATTATTGACATGCTGATCAAAAATACCAATGACATGACTTATTTTTCTGACATTTTCCGGGGTGATCACGGCATGGAGATTATCAATAAAACTGGCTGTGGGAAAGGTATCGGTTTCCACCATCAAAACGGGCATAATCTTGGGAAACCCATCCATCACCTTGATAATACTTTTTCCCGGGTATAATCCACCGGTAATCATGATACCGGCAATATCCGGCATGGCCCGGGAATGCTCTGCAGCAAGACACCCGAGCAATATATCAGCCCGGTCACCAGGAACAATAACCAGTGATCCATGTTCAACCCGCTCCAGAAAATTGGGCAATCTCATGGCGGCGATTGAATAGCCATGTACGTGGCGCTGCAATTTATCCTCGCCATACAATATTTTTGCATTGGTTATTTTGGCAATTTCACCTATGGTAGGCTTGCCAAGAACCGGTATGTTAGGGATCGGGAAAATGAGTTGTTTAGACATCAGCGGATGCGCTTTAAGCAGATTTTCTATTTCAATCAATTGATCCGGCGGACACCGATTGACAACGGTGGCAATCACATGACAGCCCTTTTTGGCAAATGATTCAAATGCCAGCTCTGCGGCATGGAAGGTCGCACTTGCTGTTTTGGAATTTGCTGATGCAACCAGAAGCACGGGACAGCCCAGGTTGTTGGCCACCTCTGCATTAACATCAAACTCGAATGATGATGATGAACCGACAAAGTCAGTTCCCTCACACAATATAAAATCACATTTTTTTTCCATGGCCTGATATTTGACCAGAATGGTGTCCAGTAATTCTTCCTGTTTACCGGAAGATAACAGGTTGTCAATCTCTGATGTACTGTAGGCAAACATTTCATGATATTCAAAATCAAGATTAAAATGCCTGCGGATCAATTCGATATCATTGTCTCTTTTACCACTGTCCGGGTTTGTACTGATAAAAGGTCTGAAGAATCCGACTTTCCGGATATTCCTCAGCAAGGTTTCCATGACGCCCAGGGAAATAGCAGATTTTCCACTCAGGGCTTCGGTTGCTGTTATATATAAATTTTTAGACATATTTGTTTCTCCTGACTATATAAAAAAAGGTTACATTTGGCGTTTATCGCCAAGTACCTGGTTTGAAATCACAATTCTTTGAATTTCACTTGTGCCTTCATAAATGGTAAACACCCTGGCATCTCGATAGAACCGCTCCACCGGGTAATCCTTGGTAAATCCATACCCGCCATGCAGTTGAATGGCTCTTGCTGTAATATCATTCACCATTTCCGATGCAAACAACTTGGCCATAGAAGCCTGTCGGGTATACCGTTCTTTCCTGTCTTTCATGGAAGCGGCTGAAAAAATCAATTGTTTGGCAGCTTCAATCTGAGTGGCCATATCAGCAATCTGGAACCGGATGGCCTGGTGTTTGGAAACAGTCACACCAAACTGTTTTCGTTTTTTAATGTATTTTACAGCAGCATCAAAGGCAGCCATGGCAACCCCGTAAGATTGGGCGGCAATACCGATTCTGCCGCTGTCAAGGCCGGCCATGGCAATCTTGAAACCATCCCCAGCCTTCCCCAGCATTAAATTTTCAGGAATCCTGCAATCTTCAAAAATCAAATCCGTGGTATCCGAAGCCCGCAGCCCCATCTTGTCTTCCAGGGGTCCGACAACCAGACCCGGAGTGTTCTTGGGAACAATAAAGCAGCTGATCCCCTTGTGTCCGATGCTTTCATCGGTTTTTGCCGTCACCAGGACTACGCTGGAATTCTGACCCGATGTGATAAACCGTTTGGTCCCGTTCAGGACATAATGATCCCCTTTTTTTTGAGCAAATGTTTTCTGGCTGACCGGATCAGATCCTGCTTCCGGCTCGGTCAGAGCAAAGGCACCGATTATGTCGCCACTGGCCAGGGGAATTAAAAATTCTTGTTTCTGTTCTCTGGTTCCAAAATGATACAGGCTTTCACAGACAATGGAATTTTGAACTGACATCACAACCGATGTGGATGCACATGAATAAGCAATCTCAGAAAGGGCCAGGACATAGGAAACCGTGTCTGCAGATTCTCCCCCGTACTCTTCCGGGATCATCATGCCCATTAATCCCAACTCCCCCATCTGCCGGAAGTTATCGGCGGGGAATTCCTTGGTTTTATCCCGTTCCGCTGCAGTGGCGCCAATGACTTTCCGGGAAAATTCTCTGACCATATTCTGGATCATTACCTGTTCATCAGTCAACTTGAATAGCATGCGCCCCCCTTTTTACGGCCAGTCTTATTCCAAATCCAAACCCAATGTGTATCATTGACCTGTCAGGGCGCATAAACCACCACAATCAATTGCGCATCTATTGTACCGATATTGCGCAGATCATGCTTAACACCGGAGTTAAAATGCAAAGAATCTCCTGGTTTCAATTGATTGACATGGTCCCCAACCGTCACCTCCACACTGCCATCGAGCACATAAACAAACTCTTCTCCATCATGCTTGAACCCCACGCCATCGTGTTTTTTTTGAGCCTCAACCACTATTTTAAATGCTTTGAGATGTTTGTTTTCAGCATTCTCAGTCAATGCTGTATACGCATAGTTATCCGTTCGCTTGGTATAGGCCTGGGATCGTTTTTCAACCTGGTCTTCAGATTCTTTAAGCAACAGGCCGGAATCCACATGAAGCGTTCGTGAAATTTGCAACAATGTCCCAACTGACGGCCTTTTCTTCCCGGATTCAATCTCTTTGATCTGTGTTTTGGCCAATCCGGTTTCATTGGCCATATAATCCAGACTGATCTTGTTATCCAGACGGATCTTACGGATTCGCTTACCAATGGGTTGAATCACTTTTTTCTGAGTCATTCTCTCTCCATTCTAAAGTGTTGAAACCAAACAAAGCTGAGCTATCGTTCATAACAGACAATGCACCATCCACCAATTTTTTCATGACAACAAAAATCAGTTGATCACTTCAATCCAGTTTTCAGTATCAGGGGTTTTTCCGTATTGTATGTCAGTCAATGCATTATAAAATTTCATTGCGGTCTCACCCGGTGTTCCATTGCCAATGCAAACAACCTTATCACCATATCGGATTTCTCCCACAGGTGAAATAACAGCTGCAGTTCCAGAGCCGAACACTTCCATGAGTTTGCCTTGTTCATGGGCTGTAAACACTTCATCAATGCTGATTTTTCTTTCAGTCATTTTCATTCCCCATTTTTTGGCCAGGGCAACCACAGAGAATCGAGTAATCCCGGCCAGAATACTGCCGCTAAGCTCAGGGGTAACAATTTGATCTTCTATCACAAAAAAGATATTCATGGCACCGACCTCTTCAATATACTTTCGTTCAATGGCATCCAGCCACAATACCTGGGCATAGCCTTCTTTTTTGGCTTTTTCAGAGGCAATCAGGCTTGCTGCATAATTGCCGGCTGTCTTGTACTCACCCACCCCGCCCCGAACTGACCGGACATGATCTTTTGAGACCCATATCTTCACCGGATTCAACCCTTCGGCATAATAGGCGCCCACAGATGAAAGAATAATAAAAAACGTATAGGTATAGGATGCCCGAACACCCAGGAACGGGTCGGTTGCAATGATCGTCGGCCGGATATACAAGGAGGTCCCCAAAGTTTCCGGAATCCATTTTTCTTCCAAAAGAACCAATTGTTTTAAGGCACCCATCACAAAATCAATATCGATTTCAGGGATACACATGCCCCTTGCTGACCGGTTCATTCTTGCAAAATTATCCCGGGCCCGGAACAACTGGATCTTTTTATCTGCAGTTTTATAGGCTTTAAGCCCCTCAAAAATCGCCTGTCCATAATGGAACACCATGGCTGACGGCGGTATTGAAAAATTTGCATAGGGTTTGATCTCTGGATTATGCCACCCTTTTTCCTGGGAATACTCCATAACAAACATATGATCTGTCAATACGGTACCAAATCCTAATTTTGAATCCTCTGGTCTGGTTCTATTTGTCTGGGCCCGGGTGACTTTAATTTCCATTCTATCCTCCACAATTGAATTTAATCTATCAATAATCTTGATTGAATAATGCACATCAAGCGTTCACGTTGTCAAAGTAATTTTATTGCTTATTCATTGACTGACTCACTTTTTTTCAGATACTATATTAAATTATTTATCAACTTTAGACAAAGAAAAAAACAAAAGCATCTGTAAGGGGAAAAAATGGATATAAAATATCATATTGAAACCGCATGGAAGTTTTGCATTGGAAATCTTGTGCCGCTGGTCATCCTGACACTGGTCGTTGCTGTGGTCAGTATTGTATCTCTTGGCATTCTGGCCCCGGTCAGCTTTGCAGGATATATCCATGCTCTGAATCAATTGCTCAAAAACAACCGGGAACCCAAGGCCCAGGATGTGTTTTCACAACTCAAACTGTTTCTCCCCTTGTTTTTATTTGGCCTGGTTGTTTTTGTGGTGGCCCTCATTGGATTTTCTTTATTTATTATTCCCGGAATGCTTTTTGTCATCATTGTCAGCTATACCTGCATGTATATGATTCCGGTCATGGTGGATCTGGAATACGGGTTAATGGATGCCATTAAAAAAAGTATTTCCATGGTCACCAGAACCCAGGTGAAGGACCATATCATTATCTTTATTGTTTTTTCTGCCCTGACAACCCTTGGTGGTTCTTCATTTATCGGTTTTTTACTCCTGCAACCCTTTGCAACGCTCTTTGTTCTGTCTGCTTATGAACAAAGCAAATAGCGATAGAATTTTAATACTGATTTGATTATTTAAACTGATAAAATCCATGCCATTTATCAAAGAAGAAAATATAGGGAAGATCAGTTTTATCACCTCGGTTATTCTGGTTGTTTTTTTAACCGGTATACAAGGGACAGTTTTTCTGCATGAAAAATATGATACATTTCAAAAAAATCTTGACCGGGTCAAAAATATTTATATCGATCTTCAAAAAGAACGGCTCAAATCCGAAATATCCATTGAAATCGACCGGATTCAGGCCCAGAGAATTAATTTAACCCCTGACCAGGAGATCCTTTTAAAACAGAGAATTATCAGAGACCTCAATTTTAAAACCGATGATTCTGAAGAAAAAGAATATGTCTTTGTCTACCAGCTCCATGATATGAACGGCGGTGAAAAATTTGCCACCATGCTGGTCAATCCAAACCGTCCGGACCTGATAAACACCCATATATCGGAAGATTTTAAAGACGCAAAAGGGAAAATGTTCCGAAAACAGGCGCTTAAAGGAATCCGGGAAAAAGGAGAGGCGTTTGTCACCTATTGGTATAAAAAACCCAATGCCGAGGGAATCCATGCCAAACTCAGCTATTTTAAGTATTACCCGGAATGGCACTGGATCATTGCCAAAGGCCTCTATCTTGATGATTTTGATGTCAAAATTTTACAGATGCAACAGGAACTGCGCCTGGAAATAAAAAAGGCCATTAAATTTCTGGCCTGGTTTTTATTCCTTACCTGCGGTTTCTTTCTTATTCTTGCCTTTTTCTTTTCCAGACAGATCCGTCTTCTGTTTGAAGGATATAAAAAAATTCAAAAAAATCATCAGGACCGACTGGAACACCTCAATATGGTTCTTGAAGTCCAGGCCACCACGGATACGTTAACTCAAATTTACAATCGGGCCTATTTCAACACACGGATGGAACAGGAAATGTCCCGGGCAACACGGTATGAAAACCAACTGAGCCTGATTATGTTTGATATTGACAATTTCAAACAGATCAATGATACATTCGGGCATATTGCAGGGGATAGCGTATTAAAAGATATCTGCAACCTGTGTATGCGAAATATTCGGTCTTCGGATATTTTGGCCCGCTGGGGCGGAGAAGAGTTTGTGATTCTCCTGCCGGAAAGCAAAAAAGAGACCGCCATTTCCCTGGCTGAAAAACTTCGACTTATTTTTCAGGACCATTCTTTTTCCGTTCCCACACAGGTCACCTGTAGTTTTGGCATTACCGATTACATTACAAAAGAAAGCAAAGATACCTTTATCAATCGGGCTGACGATGCACTTTACCGATCAAAAGAAACCGGGAAAAATAAAGTCACATCAGCATAACGTACTCAACCCATGACCGAGGTTACCCCATGAAAACCATGAAAGCGCTCGTCAAGGCAAAACCTGAAAAAGGGCTGTGGCTTGAAAATGTCCCCATTCCTGAAATCAGCCACAATGAAGTATTGATAAAAATCCTTAAAACCGCCATTTGCGGGACTGATGTCCATATTTACAACTGGGATGCCTGGTCTCAAAAAACGATCCCTGTTCCCATGCACATTGGTCACGAATTTGTGGGAACAATTGAAAAGATCGGCTCCCATGTCCTTGACTTTAAACCCGGGGACCTGGTGTCGGGCGAGGGACATCTGGTCTGCGGTCATTGCAGAAACTGTCTGGCCGGTCGGAGGCACCTGTGCCGGGATACCAAAGGGGTGGGGGTTAATCGGCCCGGAGCCTTTGCCGAGTATCTGGCCATCCCGGTTACCAATGTCTGGTATTGCAGCAAACAGATTCCCCTGGATGTCCTGGCCTGTTTTGATCCATTGGGCAATGCCACGCACACAGCCCTTTCCTTTGATATCCTGGGTGAAGATGTCCTGATCACAGGCGCAGGCCCCATCGGCTGCATGGCCGCTGCCATTGCCCGGCATGCCGGGGCCCGGCATGTGGTGGTGACCGATGTCAATCCCTGGCGCCTGGATCTGGCCAAAAAAGCCGGAGCCAGCCTGACCGTTGATGTCAGCAAACACAGCATTGCACAGGCCCAGAAAGATCTTGGCATGAAAGAAGGGTTTGATGTGGCCATGGAGATGTCCGGCAATCCTGCTGCCCTGACATCCATCCTGGACAATATGTGCCACGGCGGAAAGATTGCCCTTTTAGGCATCATGCCGGAAAAAACAGCGATTGACTGGAACAAGGTGGTGTTTAACATGCTGACCATCAAGGGTATTTATGGCCGGGAAATGTATGAAACCTGGTACAAGATGACCAGCATGATCCAGACCGGCCTTGACATTTCTAGGTTGATCACCCATACATTTCATTATACCGACTTTGAAAAAGGGTTTGACGTGATGCGGTCCGGCCAGTCCGGGAAAGTCATTCTGGACTGGAAATAAACCCATATGGAACACTAAGGATTCAATGCCGGAAAACATCCAGTTTTTCACAGGAGACGTACATGAGCACAGACAAACTTGATCATTCTTTATCCCGGGAGTTAAGCCGGTTAAAAAAGGAAGGCCGGGCCAAACCCCAAGAGCGGGTGATTGAACACTATATTCCGTCTGCAGGAGAAAAAGGCCCCCGGTATAAAATAGCCGGAAGCCGGAACGAATTTATCCGTTTAAATTCTAATTCATATTTGTCCTTGTCCAACCATCCTGATGTAATGAAAGCCGCAGACCAGGCAACAGCTCTTTTTGGTGTGGGGCCGGGCGCAGTTCGCTTTATTGACGGCACCTATACCTATCACCACAGATTGGAAAACAGGATCGCCGCTTTTTTAAACAAACCCGGCGCTAAAATTTTCAATTCCGCCTACACATCAAACTGCGGCCTGGCCCTTGCGATTTCCAATGACAAAACCCATTGGATCGGTGACCAGCTCAACCATAACAGCATCATCCGGGCCATGCGGATCTGCAATATCCCCAGCCAAAACAAAGGCATTTTCAAACACAATGACATGGCTGATCTTAAGCGCTGCCTGGATGAAGTCAGTCCTGATATGGAAAGGGTTGTGGTCATCTTTGACGGCATTTTCAGCATGCGGGGCGATTGTGCCCCCATTGATCAGATCATATCCGTGTGCAAGGATTATGAGTCAAAATTCAAGGACGGGGTAATCACGGTTGTGGACGATTCCCACGGCATCGGGGCCTACGGGGATACCGGACGGGGAACACCCGAACACTGCAATGCCTGGCCCGACATCATTGTGGGAACATTTGGCAAGGCCTTTGGGGTTAACGGTGGATTCATTGCAGCCAGCACCACCATTGTTGAAACCGTCCGGCAGAAAGCTGACACCTATATTTACACCAATCCCCTGAGCGTGGCCGATTGTGCCGCAGCCATGAAAGCCATTGATATCTGTGACAGTGATGAAGGGTTGGCCCTGCTCAAAAACTTGAAAGAGCGAACCGCCCAGTTCAGACAGGGGCTTGCCCGTTTAAAAAAGGAAACCATTGCAGGACCTCATCCGGTGGTCCCCCTCCTGGTCAGAGACACTCCCCAAACCCATGCCCTGGTTAAACACCTGTTTGATCATGGGGTTCTGGTAGTGGGATTGACATTTCCGGTTGTTCCAAAAGGGGACGAAACCTTAAGATTTCAGATGAATGCCTGCCATACGGCTTTTGATATTGAATATACTATTGAATTATTAAATAATTTTAAATAGAATGGGGGTACAATTTATTGCTTAGACTGCTTAGAGTGCTCTGAACCTATAATCAGGAGTCACAATGAACGATGACCGTATCCTTGAAAATAAACGCGTTCTGGTGGTTGATGATGAACCTGATATCTTAAAAACGATTGAAGAGCTGCTTTCCACCTGCATTATCGATACTGCTGCAACTTTTGAACATGCCGTAAAATTACTTAAAAACAATACCTATGATATCGCGATTCTGGATATCATGGGGGTTAATGGGTATGACCTTCTGAAAATAACCCATAAATTGGACACCCTGTCCATGATGCTCACTGCCCACGCCTTAACACCTGAGCATTTGAAAAATTCCATTGAATGCGAGGCCGATGCCTATGTCCCAAAAGATATGCTGACAAACATCCCCCTTTATATTGCCGATCTGTTGCGTGCCAGACAAGCCGGCAGAAAAGTTCATCACCGATGGTTTTCCCTGCTCAAACCGGTATTTGACAAACTGTTTGATGCCGGCTGGAGGGAAAAAGACGAAGCCTTCTGGGATGAGTTTGATTTAAAGCAATTGTCCAGCCGGGATGATATTCAAAAAATGGAATAAGCCAGTAATTATAATGGGAGACCTGTGAAAAATCAAACGATGAATGGATTGACAGACAAGGAGTTAAGGGGCCTCTGATGGACAAAATGAGCCATGCACTCGATTATTAAACATCCTTGAATTGCCCCGGCATATATATTCCCATCCGCTTCAGCGTCGGCTACGGGAACCTGAAATAGAAATCTCAATCACGATAAATATCAGGGAAAACCCTTAGGAAAATAAGTGCCCAATATATCACATTAATTACATAATTTTTATAACGTTTTTTATGTAATCTCTCTTGAACTATTCCATTTATTTAATTCATTTTAGAAATTTTATTTTTTTTAATCCAATTATTGACTTCAAAACGCCTCTCTCGCCCGTAAACCCTATAATTTTCTCCAACAACGATATACCCGGCATGCGGTTTGCATTATATTTAAAAAACATAGATATAATTAAACCAAACCTTCTTACGGGGCAGGTTTGGAAACAAAAGAATCTCATGGGCAGATAATTGGGTTATTGGAAACAATTTTCAGGAGGAAAAATGAAAAAGAAATCTATCGCAAGTTTGTTATCAGTATTGATTTTATTGGGCATCATTGGAATTGCCAATGCCTCGACTTTTGGAACCACAATGCTGAATGGCGGAATTCGCCTTGTCAACCTGCAGAATAATGATGGAGGATGGGACTGGCCCTTAAATGATGGCAATCCGGCGAGCACAAGCCCGAAAAATACGGTTGGACCTATTGCAATGGGCCTGGCTCAGGCCTATTTAAGTACAGGAGACTCGGATCAACGTTCAGCACTTCAGGATGCAGGCTCTCTTTTATTAGGCAAAACCAATAATTTTTCACCATCTGATGGTTATCTTGCCGTTCAACTTGATTCAATTTTCGGTGGTTCTGCCTACTCGGACCATGTATTGAGTAATTTTTACAACCCTCTTGCAACAGGCACTTATGACAGGAATGGTCTTGGAACTCTATATACGACAGATAGCTATGTTTCATCTATAGACACAAGTCGTGCGAACAGTGGCATAGGTAATCTTGCTGCCTGGGATATCGGAATGGGATTATATTCAGCTGGTCTCATTGGTGCTGACACCACTGCCTGGAAAACAGGAACTAAAAATGAAATAGACCAACTTAATGGAAGTGGCTATTATGATGTAATAGGATTGGCAGGTGCCCTTTTCGGTTTGGCTTCAATAGGTGAAGAATATGATCCCACTGCCGGAGAACACTCTGCAGCTAGCAATTTGAAAGATTTAGCCGATATTCTTGCTGGCTATCAAATTAGCAGTGGAGGATTTGCCTGGAATAAAAACTATGTTATCCCAAACGATGGGAACGAATCCGTGCAGGAAACCGCATATGCTATTTTGGCCCTGCTGGCTGTAGATTCTGACCTTTATTCTACTCAAATTCAGTCTGCTGCAAATTGGCTCATGAATGTACAACTC
>JBDRPM010000065.1:0-4289 GCA_043827005.1 Pseudomonadota bacterium
CTGGCCCTTGGGTTGGGCTGGGGATTCTTCAATGAAATCCGGCCGGTCAACCGTGTTATATTGTCAATATTCATGTGATTTTCTGCAATAATCGAGGCCACAGCAGAAATCTGCTGGGCTGTGACGGTTCGGCCCAGAATCGTGATAATCCGCCGCTCTCTGCCCTGGGCATGAACCCAGTGTTCATAACTGTCCGAGTCCACAGGTTTGATATCCACTTTAAGGTCCATGTTATGTCCCTCGAACAGCATATCCTTGAAAATAGTTGAAAAATCCTTTGAACGGGGAATTTCAGCCAGAATGCCCAGAGAGATATATTCATGGATAACAGCCTGACCAATATCTAAAATATTGACCCCGTATTCTGCCAGAATCCCTGTAAATTTTGCATCCAGCCCTTTTCTGTCTTTACCGGTAATATTGATCAATACCACATCACTCATGCATCTTTCCTCATGGTCTTTATATGAAAGAACAGATCAACCCCCTGAATTCTTTCATGTTTTATTGCGGGCAGGCCAGGGTAAAATACCAGGGCGGCCCATGGCCGTTATATTAACACTTCAATCGAGTACCGCTTTTATATCCCTGCTTGGCAATGGTTTGCAAGCAATTTATTGTCCCGAGTTGAGGATAACAATATCATGCAGATTGACCCCTGCATGATCTGCCACCACCGGACATTTTGCCTTGAACAAAAAAAATATCCGGTCATCGTTCAGATCAAGGGTTTCAAAATTGCCCTGCCCTTTTGAAATAATCAGATCAGCCTCATCATAGGCTTTTATGAACTCATCTGAACAATAGTCTAAAATAACCCCGGGAATGGCAGCACCGGTATCAATAACCTTCACCATTTTTGTTATCCCGGTATACACTGCATCTTCCATGGTGGCATCATTCTGGGTAGGACCGCCGCGCACCGCATAAATAATTTTTTGGGTATCCAGCCTGGACAGCAACAGCTTGTCAAAAACAATTTCTCCTGTATTGTCTGCCAGCCACAATATCTTTTGAGCCTGTTCACATGCCCTTTGAAAACGATTCACATCGCCATTGACGGGAACCTTTAAGGCATGTTCAATGGTGGTTAATACTTTCTGGGTACCCACGCTGTTATGAGACCCAAAATCAATGATATTACCGGCAATGGTCAACCGGACCGCTGTTTGAAAATTTGACAGTTTTACTTTTTCCAACAGTCCGGGATAAAGTTCCAAAGCCAGGTCATTGTATTTATCTTTAAGCCGTTTATACGGATCTTTGACCCCGGTGATCTGCTCGACAGTCTGATGGATAAACAAAGCCATCAAAGGCGGCGGAATCTTTAAATCCATAACCGATAATTCTTTTAAAACAGCCCTGACCACCTGCTGCTGCAATTTTTCATCATCAGTGGCCAGTCTGGCTGCATCCAGGCTTCCCCGGACACAACAGGCCAGGCATTCATTTTTCAATAACATGGTTTATGGTTAACCTTAATTTGTAATTTTCGTTTTGATACAACACTTTAAATTTTCCGGAGTTAACACAAAAGGCCTTACCTTTAAAATAAAAATCGACGAGATCAGATAAAACAAGGTGAACAGCCAGAAAACAATTCTGTAGTTTGAATTTGTGGCATCCAGAATAATGCCGGACAGCCAGGGCCCCAGAAACCCGGCCAAAAATCCATAAGCCGTAAACACCAGACCAAAGATCCGGCCAAAATTTTCCAGGCCGAACACATCCGTGACCAGGGGTGCGGATACGGTAAACAAACCCCCGAATGCAAGCCCCACAAATCCTGCCAGAAAAGAGACCATATAAAGGTTATGGGCAAAGGGCATACATGCATAGGCAAAGGCAGCCATTAAAAATATGCCCGTCATGATGTGCGGTTTGGAATATCGGTCCGCCAGCCGGCCGCAGGCCAGACGACCCAGCCCGTTCAAAATATTGAAACTGGTCAGGATCACCACATACTGGGTAATCCCGTATCCCAGGTGCTGGCCGAAAGAGGATGCCAATACAATCAATGAGATCCCGGATGCCCCGGCAAGCGCCCACACACACCACAGATACCAGAAAGGGGCAAGGTGAAGTGTTTGTTTGAGCGAAAGCGTTGCCACAAGGTTTTTTCGTTTTTCACCCATGCTTTTGGGCAACCTGACAAACAAGGCTGCAACCGTGCCCACACACAAGGCAATGGCAGCAGCAATATTTGAAGCAGACAAATAGCCTTTTGACACCAGAAAAAAGGTGAAAACCGGAGACATGACCGCAGCCGCACCCCCAAAGGTCAGATTCACCACACCGGTAATCAACCCTCTGTTTTCAGGGAAAAGCCGCTGGAACAAGGTCAGGCAGGGGATATAGACAAATCCGCAAAAAAAACCTTCAACAAATGCCCACACATAAACATGGGCCATACTGGTGGCATGACCCACAAAAAATATGGCAAGAGAGCACACCAGACTGCCTGTAAAAATTATCGTACGGCTCCCGAATTTTTCCTGGAGATTGCCGGCCAGGTACATGGAAGATCCGCTCCCGATCAGGATAAAAAACATCAATTGCCCGATATCAGCCTTATTGACCTGGAACATGGCCTGCCATTGTGCAGCCATGACCCCGGGAAAGCCAAACACAAAAGCACCAGGGAAAAAAATGGCCAGACAGCCGAGAAATAATATTATTCGTTTATTTTCAAAGATAGGCATATCCGGGTTAATTCCGCAAAAATATTGAGTTCATTGAGTTCAGGGTCATCCAGCACCCGTTCAAACAGCATCTGTTTTCATTTAAAATAGGGTTAAGTATTCCATTGATTTTTGAAAAAGTTCAGGGGGAGTAATAATCTTGCTGCATTAACGTTTACCTCGCAAACATTTCCTGAAGGATATCAAAAACTTTATTTTGAGATTTGCTGTCGATTGAGCCGACTTTTCTAATAAGCCTTTTCTTATCAATTGTCCGAATTTGGTCAAGGACTACCTGGCCTTTTTTGTCTTGAAAAGAACACATAACTCTTGTTGGGTAGTTTCGTCCTTTAGTTGTCATAGGGGCAACAATTACGGTGCCTATATTTAGATTCATTTCATTTGGAGAAACAATTAAACAAGGCCGAGTCTTTTTGATTTCATGGCCGATGGTTGGGTCAAGGTTGACAAGATAAACTTGAAATCGTTTTATTTCCATTCCCACTCGCCCTCGTCCCATTCAGTTGTGGAAACAGTTCCTGAATCTAATAACTGATCATCTCCATTTTCAGCCATTTTTTTGAAGGCAGAATCCCAATTGTTCCGTGAAGATTTTATAGGTTTAACGATAAGCTCATTGTTTTGTACTATGAATTCCACCTCGCCTTCAAACCCGCATTGGACGATTATCGGTTTCGGAATTCGAATGCCTTGTGAGTTGCCTATTTTGATTAGTGATGCTTTCATTTTTGATACCTCGTATTGAATTATTATAGATACATTGTAATTACAAGATGGAAAAGTGTCAAACCTTTAATCAGGATAAAAAACATCAATTGCCCGATATCAGCCTTATTGACCTGGAACATGGCCTGCCATTGTGCAGCCATGACACCGGGAAAGCCGAACACAAAAGCACCAGGAAAAAAAATGGCCGGACGACCGAGAAATAATATTATTCGTTTATTTTCAAAGATAGGCATATCCGGGTTAATTCCGCAAAAGTATTGAGTTCAGGGTCATCCAGCACCCGTTCAAACAGCATCTGTTTTATGCTGCCCACTTTGGGACCGGGTTCAATGCCCAGTATATTGACAATATCATTGCCTGTGATGTGTAACTGGTTCACGGTCAATGCTTTGTCAGGGTTTATTTCTCTGGTCAGTTTTTCAAGTCTTGCGCGTATCTCATCAAAGGTGTACGGGTGTTTTTTTTTATTGCCTTTTTTGTCTGCAATCCTGACCCGCATAAAATCCTGAACATCCAGCCCGTATTGATTGAGCATGGCCAGCAGACGTCGGGCAGCTCTGGGTGTGGTCTGATCAGTTAAGGGCCGCATATGGGACTTGATCACAGCAAGTATATATGCCACATCTTTATTGGAAAACATTAATTGTTCAAGATCTTTTTGAACAGCACACGTATGGGTCTCATGGCCTGCAAAAGTCAACCGATCGCCTTTGATAACAGCGGCATCAAATTTTCCCGTATCATGCAGAAAACCGTCAAGCCTCAACACTGGCTGCGTGGCAGATAACGCGTCCCCAACCATCAGGCAGTGTTCAAACACAGTTTCTCCATGAAAGGGGCCGCCGTCAAGGTCAGAAC
>JBDRPM010000066.1:0-4576 GCA_043827005.1 Pseudomonadota bacterium
ATCTGCTACCCCGATTTCCATTCCCCGGCCCATCCGACTTGAAAAAATGGTTGATTTCAAGCTGCTTGGTACTCCTCAAACGTTATCTGCAACTGCCCAGCAGTCGCCTTTAACGCAACCCGGCAGCATTGATGTTTGTGACCTTAAACTCGTCAAAGGGAACCAGATGATCCTGTCTCTGCATTACCGCCTTGACCAGACCATCAACGGGCCTGTCTATGCGGGTGGGTACCTGTATGATGACAAACAGAACCCTGTTGATGCCGGCTACAAACCGGTTGCCCTTCGAACACTGCCCAACGGCACCATTGATTTTATCATGGTGCTTCCAGATACGGCCTTTAAGTCCCAGTATATCATGACCTTTTTGATCCGGGCCGGGAAGGTCATTGTCAACCAGCGTTTCAGTCTTGCCTTTCTCTGGGACGGCAATTTAGGAAAAATGCTTTATCCGGCTATGGCCAAAAGAGATGAGAAGAACAAAATGAATCCCGTGCTGCAGAACAAGGCAAAATTTTGTGATGATTACGCCAAAGAAGCCCTTGCCCAATATGAATTTGCAGTAAAGAACAACCTTTCCGGTATCGTTCCCCCGGTCTGGAGCCGTGATTATAACAGCCATTACACATGGTGTTTGAAAGTGCCTGACAAACAGGCCATCCAGGGAAGCAATCTTAGAAAGGCCTATTTGAAGAAAACCGCTTCCACAGACATGCCCGGACTGGCGGAACTGCTGAAAAAATCTCCGGCAGCACTGCCGGGAAAACCTGTGGTCGATACGCCGGACAGTATCAAACCCATCCAGAATAAAGGCTTTGACCCAGGCAGAGGGCCCTAACTGTTGATTAAATATTTGTTTTCTGTGGTTCTTTGTTCCTGGATGGTTCTTGCCTGCCAAACAGGCGGTAATGCCAGGGAGAGCGGATTTTTATATCCTGCAGAATGGGAACCCCATGAGTCCTTGTGGATGGGATTTCGTACCCATGATGAGGGCCTGATCCATGAGCCGTTGCTTCAAAAAATGATCCAGGTTCTGGCCCGGCACGTCCATGTCAATCTTGTGGTTGAAGCCCCGGCTTTATTTTATGAAAAAGATGTTTATTTGTCCATGCTGGGTGTGGATCAATCAAACATAACGGTGCAAATCCTGAATCCTTCAGATTTCTGGTTCAGGGACTCAGGGCCTTTATTTCTGGTTAACAGTAAAGGGCAGATGGCAATTGCTGATTTTATCTTCAGTAATTACCAGAATGAGTTGACAGTCCGGTCTGAAAAAATAGAGCGTTTAAGCCGGATTGGCCAGAAGATTGCCAAAGAAAAAGGATTACCTGTTTTTTCTTCTGATCTCATTTTTGAAGGCGGTTCCTTTGATGTTAACGGCAAAGGAACTGTTCTGCTGTCTAACCTTGTCCTGGAACGAAATCCAGGCAGGACCCGTGAGGATATAGAAACAGAGATCCAGTCCGTTTTAGGACAGAAAAAAATCATCTGGCTTGAAAACGGCCTTGCACAGGACCCCCTGGGGTTGAAGCACATCACTGGAAATTTCTGGGGTAGAGGAACCGGGGGGCACGTGGATGAGTTTGCACGGTTTGTCAATGCAACAACGATTCTGTTGGCATGGATACCAGAAAAAGACAGGAATAAAAACCCCATCAACCGGCTAAATTGTGAAAGGATGCACAAAAATTACAAGATCCTTTTGCGTTCAAAAGATCAGGACAATAAACCGTTTACCATTATAAAAATTCCATTGCCAGACCTGGAAGTAGAAGATAAAAAGTTGAGCAGTGGCGAAACTGTAAAATTTGTCCCGGCTGCAAGTTATCTCAATTTTCTGATCACCAATGGATTGGTTCTGGTCCCTGGATATTGGTCTCCCGGCAAAGCCCACTCTGTAAAACAAAAAGATGCTATCATAAAATCAATGATGGCAGAATTTTTCCCGGAAAGACAAATTCTGCAAATCAATCCAGCAAGCCTGAACCGATATGGCGGTGGCATGCACTGTATTTACCAGCAGGAACCCAAAGTATTTGAATCATGTGAGCAGATTACAAACTAATTATAAGGAGGCATTCATGAAATTTTTACCCCGTTCAAACAAACAAGCTGCGTTTTTTTTACCCTTGATCCTGTCCGGATTGTTATGGATGGTATTCATTCAGCCAGCATTTGCTGTGAATCTGGAGGCCTGTAAACGATATGCTGCAGAGTCTGTCCGGCAGAACGAAGCAAACCTGGCCTTAAAAGCAGGGTTTACGGGACCTGCCTGGAGCAGCAATTTTAATCACCATTACAATTGGTGCATCCAGGGTAATAATCTTGCAACTACACCGGGCCATCTTGCTGATCGTGAAAAGGCCCTCCAGGAAAATGCCGTAAAATTTGCCAAGGAACCCTTTAAAAGGTATGCCCAGGAATCGGTAAGACAGCATGCAGAGTCTGAGTTTTTAGGCACAGGATTCAAACCTCCGGTGTGGAGCAACGATTACAGAGCCCATTACAACTGGAGCCGCCAGGGTAAAAACGTTTTAACAACGCCGGGCCATCTTGCTGAAAGAGAAAGACTGCTTCAGACTTACGCCATTCAGCATAATAAAGGGCCTGCCGGAAAACAGCAGAATGTTACGATGGCGCAGACCAATAGCAAGGAAATTGTGAAAAAATTGACCCCCATGGAACACCTAAACCAGCTTCAAACCATCCGGAAAGGACCGGACCCCATGGTCGCCGTATTTATGCACACCCTTGAAAAATCGCTGGCCGGCGCGTCTGACTTTTCCCAGATTGAGCTGATCATGCTTGAAGGCATCAAAGTTCTTCCCCTTGCCCGGCAGCAGCAATTGATGGATAAATGGCGACAGGTCCCGGTGCAGGCACGGATGGCTTCCACCCCATCAAGTCTCAGAAATTTGTCTGCCCAGAGCCGGGTTGAAATGCCGACATTTGTGAATGCGTTAGTGGAGACAGCAAAATCAAATGGTTCTGTTAAAAAAATGAAACCGGTGTCCAAGACAATAACAGGTGCTGTCCCCAATCTTGTTGGTCTTATGAATAAAGCTATGCCCGTGGCCTTTGCCCCCCAAATCAAGGGTTTTTCACCCATGGGCCCTGATGGACCTTTTGTCCGGCTGGGTGAATCCTTTACTCTTTCAGGAATCAATTTCGGTACAGATCCCCAGAAAACCCGGATTCATTTTTTACAGGAAAAAAACGGGAAATATAAGCCTGTGGCATTTGTTTATCCGCAGAAGATCTCCAGCAGTCAATTAACTTCCACAGCCATTGCACCGGCTCTTGGGCCCAGCAACAGGGCTACACGGATTGTGGTTGAAATGGATGGAAAATTCAGTGCGCCTTTCAATATCGCACTTGCCGCAGGATTGAACCCTACGCCCAAGCTGATGACAGTTGAACCTTCAGCCCAGTTTCCAGGGGACATGGTACTGGTCAGTGGTGAAAATATGGGGAAACCGCTACGCCTTTTCATGCAGACCATGGATCAAAAGGCAAGCGCATATCGGCCAAAAGGGGCAAATTTTGAAAGCATTCCTTCTGTTTTAAATCCAAATCAATTTGAATTTAAAATTCCCCAGGACGTTTGGTCTGGTCATTATAAATTCAATGCCAGATCCGGTAATTCAGGATACAGTAATTACAAAACTTTTGAGGTTCTTCCTGCAGAGTTCCGGGTGGAATTCAAGCAGATTACCTGCCGGGATGAATCTAATGAACTCAGTGCCTCTGATGAAATCGTAACCTCCTGGGTGATCATCACAGACAACGTGGCCTGGACAAAGGGAACCGGTGAGTACGACGATTTTGACAAAGGTGAAAAACATGATTATTCCAGCGCGGACAGCCTTATCATTCCGGGACCGGGAAAAGAATGGCAGCCGGTCAGGGATTTTATCTATTTTCGAACCACGCTGTATGAATGGGATTCAGGTGATATCTCTGCATGGACAGATGGGATTAAAACCGTGAGTCAGATTTCTGCAAAAGTCAGTGTGGCCCTGGGCACTATCCTTGGCAATCCTGAGGCCGGAAAAATTGCCGGGGATATCATCCAGGCGCTTGGGGACGGGCTTGCCAAACTCATTGACTGGGTCAACAATGATCCGGATCTGTTGGGATCTCAGTCTGCTACATGGACCGCGCCGGAACTTCAGGTGCTGATGTCACAGGACCCTGTTTATTCGGACACGCAATTATTCTTAAATGATGACGATACGGGCAGCTATGCCGTGGATTTCAGTATTACACGGAATCAATAAGGTGTGCATCCCGGGGACCGAGGTCGATATTACAATAGAATCTCGACTTCGGTCCCTTTTTATTAAACTTTTATTGAATGCAATACGATACCTGTATGATAATGATATTCAGAATCAAATACAGTGGACTTTGTCTATCTGAAAAGGGTTTTGACAGATTTTTCAGGAAGATTACTTAAAGAAAATATAGTCGGTGCCAATATGGCAGATAATATTCGGCTTTATACCATTTATAGTCGCTCAGGGTGAAGAGGGAATTATGCATGGACCTTATGTGTTTAATCAATATTTTTTAG
>JBDRPM010000067.1:0-7378 GCA_043827005.1 Pseudomonadota bacterium
CGAAAACTCATCCATCTGCTGCGTTGCTGCGCAAAGCTGAAATCCTCATGTACTACAGTACACTCCGGTTTCAGCTTTGCTTGCGCCTTGCATATGGACAAGTTTTCATCCAAACACGGGTTTTCGGTCAGGCACTAATTACATAAACGAATTAATCCAATCAATTAAGGTCCACGTTAAAATTAATCGTGGTCAAAGTCAACAAGCCGGAAACCCTTTTTCAAAAATTTTATGATTTAACTGAAAAGAACCCTGACGATTTAGCGAAAAAATATTACCTTTTTTACATGATTTTTTATTTTTCGCTTGATAATTTCTATTCATTCTCATATACAGTTAAACTGTGGGTAAATAGACTTTTTTTTAGGAGATATTTTCATGGAAAACATAAAACTGGTTAAAATAACGAGTCCGTTTCTGCTGGTTTTGATCATCACCATTTTTCTGGGTTTTTCACCGGCTCAAGCTCAAGATACAGATTTAATCCGAAACGGAAGTTTTTCAAGCGGCCTGTCCGAGTGGATTGTCAACCCGGAAACCGGTTCCGGCTGGACACCCCTGACCAACGGTGCCATAAACCTTCATCCCCCCACCAGTGGTTATACGGGAACAGTCATCTACCAGAATCTGAATGTCACGGGAATCGGCGGGGCAACCCTTAATTTTCAGACCCGACTGACCACCACATCAATAACCCCTCCTGCCGGCAATACCATTGTTTTTTACCTGACTTTTGTGGACACGGCCAATGCTGTCTTTCGGGTTAAGATCCTTTCTCCTGATAATAATGCCATACCCATGGATCCCAATGATCCTGGTTCTGTTTTTACTGTATCTTACATGGTCCCGGCCAATACCCGGAAACTGGTTAAAATCGAAGTAGACAAGGAAAATTACGGACCTTTTGTTGTGGACGACATCTCGCTTATAACAGATGCTGCCGTAACCATTGGCGCTTTACCCAGTATTTTAAGCCTGTCGTCTTCCACAGGGGATTACCAGTCCAGCCTGACCATAACGGGAACCAACTTTGGAGCAGCCACTCCCGTGGTCAAGATCAGCAAAAGTGCCACCGGAGTAACCGTGACATCCGCTTCCGACACCAGCATCGTGATAACAATCCAGGACCCTGTCCAGAGCGGCTCGGTCTGTGTCGTTTCGGATTTTGTGGAGAGCAACATCAACCAGTTGCTTGATGTCACCTCACCCAATTACACAATGAATGTTTTGCAAAAAAAACTGGTGGTTGTAAAGGGCCAGATCGCCGAATTTGTCTGCCGTCTTGATTTTCTCAACGGATTTACCACCCAGACGGGGGTGAATTTTACCATACAGGACCTTCCAGCTGGAACCAGTGCAACCTTTGTGCCTGTTCCTGTAAAAAACACAGGCGGTGTACTCTTGAAAATTGATACCTCAACGCTTGCTGCCGGCATCTATCCCTTTATTATTCATGCCAGTGACGGAAGTACGGCGACCCGCCTTGCAACAGGATCTCTTGAAGTGGTGACCATTTCAGGCATCCGGTTTTACCGGTACAATCCTCCGAATCAAACAACAATAACTGAAGATGTCACCCAGATCAATCTGACAACCCAGGGGTCATTCAGTTCTTATGGTCTGACGATTGATGCCACAGATTCCCAGGGCAACACCTGGGATCTGATGGAAAATTTTACAAGCGGTGTCAGCAGTCCGCTTACGGTTTCATCCAGTAACCCTTCGGTGGTGCTGGTGCAGTCCGATTTCTGGGGTCCCACTTACTATGCCCGGGGTGCCGGAAATGCAAATATTGTCGTCACTGCCACAGACGGCACCCAGGCAGCATTGCCTGTTTCCGTGACCATTGGCGCACAAACGCCCCAGATCGATATCAACGTGTCCCCATCAACCATTCACCACAATTATACGGGTGATATCATCTTTTCAGCCACGAGCAATTATGCACTCACACAAGTGGGTACCGGTAGCTCTGGCATGATAACCTTCAGCAGCACGTTTTCCGAAAATGGAGACTGGTACAACAGCAACAAATCATATGGATCAACCTTTAAACTGAATAACCAGGAACCTGGAATTTTTACGGTGAATTTTACTGCCACCACGTCAGACGGCACCACCAGCGCAGGGGGCATTGCACCGCTTCAGATAACAGCCGATCCGGCCATGGGGCAAATCAAAGGCGGCGTCCGGCTTTTGGACGATGCGTTTGCAGAAATGTTTACCCTGGGGTTTTATGATCCTTCCGATGGCACCACCCCGGTTTTTGAGCGGGAATTGTTTATGATGCACGGGGCAAAGAATTTCCACCAGGTTGGAATTCCGCCGGGAACCTACAAGCTGCGGCTGTCAAATCCAGGCGATATGGTCATCCCCCAGTGGTATGGCAATGCCGACAGTTTTGCCGCAGCCCTTCCCATAACCATAACCACCGGCATTACGGACAATATCTATTTTTTCAACCGGGCATACCCGTCAATCTCGTTTAGCAGTTCGGTAAAAATAGGGGGTAACACCTATCCTGCCCAGGCAATTGAAGGTGCTTACGTACAGGTGGTTGAAGATTCCAATATTTATGAGCAAACCTCTGGGAGCGGTGATTTTGAGCTTTCCGGGATCAGGGCGGATCAAAACTTTGAATTAACCATTACCAAAAACGGATTTACACCGGTCTACAGCGCAATATTCAATTCAAGCAAAGACATCCAGACCCTTTTGCCCTACAGCCTTTTCCCTGCGGGAACACTTTCCACATGGGGGAATACCTTCGGCAACGGCATGATACTGGGCCGTGTAAGCCAATTGAATGATCCCACAAATTACCAGGACGGGGCTGTCGTGACTGCTGTGAATGCCGCTGACACCAGTCAGACGTTTCCGACCACCTACATGGACCTATCCGGTACTTTTGGAGGTTCAGCAACCTATGAAAACGGCGTCTTTGCTGTTCTCAATGTCCCGGCCGACATCACCGTGAAGCTTACAGTGACCAAAACAGGATGGGGATTTGATATACCCTCATCCTGGGTCAAAGTTCGATCTGATTCACTTTGCGAAACCTCCTTTTTCGGCACCTCTGTAGATGAACCAGCCGTCCGGAGTATTTTTGAATCTGCCATGGCTGCCTTTGCAAACAATAACCTTCCAGGTTTCATGGCTTTTGTTTCAGCCGATTATCTGAATAGCGGTGAAACCCGCACTCAATTTGAGGCCGAGATCAGCCAGATGATCCAGGCCGGTGAATCCATGGCCTATGAAATTAAGTCCGTTGATGTTCAACCGGGTCAGGCGGTGATGGCAATTCTCTGGAACGGCGTAGACTCTGACACGCTTTATTTTAAAAAAGAAGGTGCAAACTGGATGCTGTATGGAAATCAGCAAAAATATGACATAATGGCTTTTTCCGGTCATACCCAGACCTCCAACTGGGTGGAAATCATTGTCGAGGATCCTGACAGCACCATCACATCCGTCAGTGTGACAGGCCCCGGGATCACCGGTTCCATCAACCTCAACCACAGTGCAACCCAGCATAGCTGGGTTTCATGGCCAACAACCGCACCTTATACCAGTTTCGGACCGGAATTCGGCACCAGTCAACCGGCTTTGCCGCTGACGTACACTCTGACCATTGTGGACAGCAATCAGGTAAGTACCACAGCGACTGCCACGGTGAATAATTTTGTGAATGTGTTTGCTGTTCCGTCATATCCATCCAGCGGACAGGCCTTATCAGACCTCCAGTCTTTTTCATGGACAGGGGTTGGCAGCGGTTTTTGCTATGCGATTGAACTCAATGATGCCAACGGAGCAAGGCTTTCCAATATCTATGACATTACCGGGACATCGGTTGCCTACACAGACCAGCCACTTTTGCCCGGATCTTATTCCTACTTTCTCCAGGTTCGAGACCAGGAGGAAAACTTTTCCATGGTAACCGTACCCTTTACCATTAAACCGTTTAAGTCAGATATTAACGCTGATGGGAATGTCACACTGGCTGATGAAATCATATCTTTAAAACTGATGGCCGGCATCAATCAGAACAACCTGTCTTTGAGCGCAGACTCAAATGGCGATGGGAAAATTTCAATTGTAGAGTCCTCGCATATCCTGCAAAAAGCCGGCATGGTGCGGCCGGGATCTAATCCTGTTGGTATCTGGAACGGAACCATTTTAAACAGTTCAATCGGCGGATCCGGTACCATTGTAAACTGGGAGTTTAAACAGGATCTGTCCATGAGCGGGAACTGGACGTTCAACCCGGGAAATGGCGTGGCTGTTTCTTTGGCTGTTGACGGTAATTATACCTATCCCAACAACCGAATCAACTTTACAACAACCGGAACAGCCACCATGACGGGAACGGTTACAGGGACATCTGCATACACATTGACGGTCAAAGGGCGTCTCAGTTCCGGCACCCAGGCTTCGGGAACCTATGTTATTGAGTTTGATGCGCCTGGATGGGCTGACAACAATGGGAACTGGTCAGTCACAAGAACGCCTTAACCCGGTATTGTGAACAGACCTGTTATATTGATATTGAGTAGGAGGAGGGCTTGCGCCCTCCGTCCTATCACACCACCTTACGCTCGAATCCATATACGGCAGTTTTAAATATGCCAGAAGGTTTTCCAAGTCATGCCTTTTTTATCCTGTGTCATCAGCTGATAAATCAGGAGGATCAATGGTCAAATCCAACAGGTCATTGCTCTGGATGACATGAAGTGTTCCAGGTTCTCTGGTCAAAAATGAGCGCTGTTCCAGAATATTGATGATATATTCACTTAAAAACCCTGAAAATTCTTTTTATACTTCTGTCTGTTGAATTATCTTTTTTTTTAAGTTAAAATTACTTTCAACAATTCAACACACAAGATTTTGCGCCAGAACAACTATTTAAAACCAATGCAAGGAAATCTGAATGGGTGACAAACCTGCTGCTGTGTTCACATTTAAAGGTATCAGTCTAAGTTTAAAAATCCTTCTTCCTCTTATTTTCTTTACAAGCCTTATTATCATATCGTTTGCCGCTTATCTGATAAAAGATCAACGGATTCAACGAGAGGCCCTGCTTGAGGCAAAGGCTGAAAATATCAAATATCTATTATCCCAGTCCTATATTGATGCCTTGTGGAATTACAATTTTGAACAGCTTGAAAATCTTTCTCAAAGTTTTTTTAAAGATCAGGATATCATACATCTTGTTATCAAAGATCATCGCGGCAATATTCAGGCAAAGCTGGATAAGGAGATCAAAGGATCACAGGAGATTTTAAAAACCAGTGAAATTAAAAAAGACGAAGAACATATCGGGGACCTTGAAATTGTTTTTACCAATTTCCATATCGAACAGGATCTGACACAAATCAAACACAGGATTACGATTTTGGCCATGGTCCTGTTTTTCATTCTGACGCTGGTCATTCTGCTCATATCCAGATTCATCATATTACGCCCCATAGCCAAAGTTCTCGAAGGAATGAGCCATGTTTCAAAAGGGCATTATAATTATCAGATCAATCTGTCTTCAAACGATGAAATCGCTCAACTGGCAACCGGTTTTAACACCATGTCCAAACAGATTATCGGATTTCAGAATCAAGCCGTGGCAATGGCCGGATCCAGAAAAGAGATGGAAATCGCAAAAAATATTCAAATGAGTTTACAGCCATCCCTTGAGAAATTTAAAACCTGCGGATTTCAAATCAGTGCCAACATGACTCCGGCCGAAGACGTTGGGGGGGATTATTATGATTTAATTTATTCTTGCGATCATAAATTATGGTTCGGCATTGGGGATGTGACAGGCCATGGCCTGCTGTCCGGCCTTGTGATGATGATGGCCCAGGTGGCCATTAATACTTTGATCCGCTCCATCCCCGGCCTGACCCCTGAAGAGGTTCTGATATACGCCAATCAAACCATCCAGGCGAACATTCGGGACAGTCTTAAAAAAGACCACCACATGACCATCACCTTTATTAAAGAGGAAAAAAAAGGGCTATACCGGTATGCCGGCGCCCATGAAATCATTTTGATCTACCGTGCAAAATCCCAGCAGATTGAGCAGATTCAAACCCGCGGCATGTGGCTTGGGGTCGTCCCGGATATTACAAAACCCACCCGTAAATATGCAGGAACATTTGAACTTGAGCCGGATGATATTTTGTTTTTATACACTGATGGCGTTATAGAAATAAAAAACAGGGATTCGCAACAATATGACATCAGTCGACTGTCTCATTTTTTAATCTCCCATGCATCTTTGGACCCAAGAACCATTAAGCTCAAATTATTATCAGAATTAAATCATTTTAAAGAAAAACAACAGGATGATATCACGTTCATAATCATGAAAAAGGAGTAACCATGGCTTTTAATTTAAAATTAAGTTTTGGCCCGCAATGGGAAAGCGTTTCAATAATAAGAAATTTTACCGCTGAACTTCTTTCCTTAGGAATCGTTAACCGGGATGATGCCAAAAAAGCATCCACTGCCTGCTCTGAACTCATTGAAAATGTAGTCAAATACTCTGCGGCAGGCGGCACAATGATTGACGTGACAAAAGACCTGGGCAGGGGCAAAATTCATTTGACCATTAAAAACATTGCCAGTAGCAAAAACGTTGAGACCTTTAAAACCATTTTTGAAGAAGTCACCCAGGGTGATCCAAAAGAGATGTATAAAAAAATGATGCTCAGGTCTTTTGCCGATCCTGAGACAAGTCAGCTGGGTCTTGCCCGCATCCGGTATGAATGCCAGGGAACCATCACCTATGACGTTGAAGATGATATTCAATCGCTTTCAATTTTATCGGAAACAAGTGTTATTCAGGCTGATCTTAAGTTACTCAGCGTCAGTGTAGAGATCCCGGTCAATTAATTTTGCATCTGCGCAACTATCAAGGAGAGCTTTAATGTCCATTCAAATACCAGAACAAATTCATGGCAAAGCCATTCTTTCCGGAAGCAACGACACCATATTCTTGAAAGGAGAAATCGATGATCTGGATCCCGGTCTTTTTTTGACTGATTTTTTTGAACAGGCCAAAGAACAGATGGACCAAATCATAAAAATCAATTTTACTGAACTTGAATTTTTAAACTCATCCGGTATCAAGTGTATTGTGTCTTTTGTCATGGATAAAAATCCAGATTCAAAAATTGTATTTATCACAGACCGCAGCAAAACCTGGCAGAAAACATCTCTTGAGGTGATTCAATCCCTTGATGAAGATAATATTGCGATTGAAGAATAAATACAGGGGTAAACCATGGTCAAACCCAACAAAAGAGAATTTTCAAGAGTATCAAAAGATCTGACCATCGCCATTGCTTCTATCGAACAATATAAAAAAGATGGCCTCTGGGTC
>JBDRPM010000068.1:0-26520 GCA_043827005.1 Pseudomonadota bacterium
GAAAGTCTGCAATATCAGTAAGGATCAGATTCTTGAAACCGTGCTGTCCCGTCTGGCTGTAAAACTGTCCAGAGAACAGCTGGCTGTGGTTAGAAAAGTGATCATCGAAAAAATCGTGGTCATCACCGGCGGACCTGGAACCGGAAAAACCACGCTGGTCAGGGCCTTGTGTGAAGTGTTTGCCATGCAGCATCAACAGGTGGTTTTGAGCGCTCCCACAGGGCGGGCGGCCAGGCGACTGTCCGAGGTGACCGGAAAAAAAGCCTCCACCCTGCACAAGCTTTTAGGGTTTGATCATGAAAGCCAGACCTTTGACCGGAATTTTGCCAATCCCCTGGACCTGGATGTGTTTATCGTGGATGAAGCGTCCATGGTGGATACGTTGCTGATGTACCGGCTGATAGAGGCCATGCCTGTATCGGCCAGCCTGATTCTTGTGGGAGATACGTTTCAACTGCCTTCAGTGGGGCCGGGCAATGTCCTGGCCGATATTATCAATTCCAATGCCGTCAAGGTGTTCGGCCTGACAAAAATTTTTCGACAGGCAAAAAAAAGTCCCATCATCACCTATGCGCATTCCATCCGGAACGGTCAGATGCCGGATTTTCAAAAGGCCAAGTCCGGCAAATTGTCTGAATTTTATTTTATTGAAAACAACCGGCCGGAAAAGGTGGTGGAAACCATTCTTGAACTATGCGCCACACGGATTCCCAAAGCCTTTCCCCATATTGACGAAATCCAGGTGTTAACCCCCATGCACAGAGGAGAAGCCGGAACCATCAATCTGAATCAGCAGTTGCAAAGTGTTCTCAACCAGTCTGGTTCCGGCATTCATGCCCGAGGGTTTGATTTTAAACCCAAAGATAAGGTCATGCACCTGAAAAACAATTATGAAAAAGATGTGTTTAACGGGGATATCGGTATTGTTCACGAGGTCTTTAAATCTGAAAACAGGCTGGTGGTGGACTATGACGGCCGACTGGTGGAGTATGATATTCTGGAGCTGGATGAACTTTCGCTTGCCTACACCATATCGGTTCATAAATCCCAGGGCAGTGAATATGCAGCCGTGGTCATTGCCCTGACCACAGCCCATTTTCCCCTGCTCCAGCGAAATCTGCTGTACACCGCCATGACCCGGGGCAAACGCCTGGTCATCATTGTGGGCTCATCCCGGGCTCTTGAACTGGCCCTGAACAACAACAAAACCGATCAAAGACTCACCGGCCTGAAAAAAAAACTAAGTATTCTTTAAGATATCATAGATAAATGATCAATTGAGGGACAAAAATATTCCAGTCAAATTTGTTCGGATCTTACCAGAACCCTTGAGGCTTAATCCGTCTGGTATAAAATTAAATATCAAAACCGGACGTCAGATAGAAATTTTGAGAATGCCCTGTTCCAGTGAAAAATTTATACTCCGGGAATACGGGCAATTGATATTATTTACATGTGTTGCCCTGCCTTAAAAATCACTTCTCATTGACAAAGAAAAGTTCCTCATATATTTAAAGTTACTTGTACGGTCAGAAAAGTGCTGACCTGATTTTGATTTAAGTTGAACAAAACCGTAGTGTTGTTGTTCAAAAATATATGATGAACAAATTGACAATCTCAGGAGAAAAAAATGATTTATAAGTTCTTCCCCTTTTTGTTGTGGTTTGATAACTACAGCAAAGATAAATTAAGCGCAGACATTATTGCCGGAATTACAGTGGCCATGGTTTTAATCCCCCAGTCCATGGCCTATGCCCAGCTTGCAGGACTTCCTGCTTATTTTGGTCTTTATGCAGCATTTTTACCCCCCATGGTGGCTTCTTTGTTCGGCTCAAGCCGACAGCTTGCCACAGGTCCGGTTGCGGTTGTCTCCCTGATGTCTGCAGCGTCACTGGAACCTCTTGCCACGGCAGGCGGTCCCCAGTTTATTGCTTACTCCATTCTTCTGGCACTGACTGTTGGATGTTTCCAGCTTTTCCTGGGCGTATTCAAACTCGGCCTTGTGGTCAACCTTCTGTCCCATCCGGTTGTCAATGGATTTACCAATGCCGCTGCCATTGTTATTGCCTCGTCTCAATTTTCCAAATTGTTTGGCGTATATGTGGACAAAGCACCCCATCACTACCAGACCATTATCAATGTATGCAAATCCGCCCTGCATTATACCCATCTGCCAACCTTAAGCATTGGGATCCTGGCCATTGCCATCATGGTTGTCTTAAAACGGATGAACCCAAGGATCCCAAATGTTCTGGTTGCTGTTGCCGTGACCATTCTGATTTCCAAATTCACCGGGTTTAACCATGATACCTTTGTCCCCCTTGAGAACATTAAAGATCCTCAAGTTGTTCAAACCATTGCATTGTTCAATGAGGACATTGTTACCATAAAAAAACTGGGAGCCCGCAGAGCTGAACTGAACAAAGACCTTAAGACCATAAAGGAAGAAGGAAAAAATCACGGGATTCATATTGCCTCTGAACGACAACTGAATGTCGAACATGAACTGGCCCTGATCCAGGCAAAGATTGATCAGACCAATGGAGCGGCTCACATTAAACGCGAGGATCTGCGGCTGGTTCATTTTTTAACGGCAGAAAACCAAAGTGCGACCCCGGTTTTTTATACAGCGTCAACCCTTCCCAATGGATTGGAAACCGATGGCCGCAAGTGGCGGATAGCGTTAAGCAACAAACTTCTGGATGTCACAAAGCTTAAAATGATAGGTGCCGGCGCTGTTGTTGGCGATATTCCCAAAGGACTTAAAATCGGTATCCCCAAAGCACCTGAAGGCACAAACTATCTTGCCGCATTCATGCAACTGCTTCCGTTTGCCGTTATTATTTCCCTTCTGGGATTTATGGAAGCCATTGCCATTGCCAAATCCATGGCTGCCAAAACCGGGCAGAAACTGAACCCGAACCAGGAACTCATCGGCCAGGGTCTGGCCAATATTATTGGCGCATTCGGTCAAAGTTATGCCGTATCCGGATCATTTTCACGGTCTGCTGTCAACCTCCAGGCCAATGCGGTCAGCGGGATCTCCTCGGTTGTCACCAGCATCATGGTGGCCCTGACGCTTTTATTTTTTACCCCTCTTTTGTATCATCTGCCCCAGGCGGTCCTGGCCGCTGTTATCATGATGGCGGTAATCGGTCTGATCAATGTCTCGGGTTTTGTTCATGCCTGGAAAGCCAAACGGTCTGAAGGCATCATTTCCGTCATCTCTTTTATATGCACCCTCTATTTTGCCCCTCACCTTGAAGAGGGCATCATGGTCGGGGTTGGATTGACCTTTGGACTGTTTATTTATAAAAATCTGCGGCCAAGGGTTGCATTGCTTTCAAAAGCAAAGGATGACAGCTTAAGAGATGCTGTCAGGGCAGGCTTAAAAGAATGCAGGCATATTGCCGTGGTCAGATTTGACGGCTCTTTGATCTTTACCAATGCCTCCTATCTTGAAGATAATGTCCTGAAATATATTGCTGAAAAACCTGAGCTGATGCATATTTTAATTGCCTCCAGAGGCATCAATGATATTGATGCATCCGGCGAGGATGCCATTTCCATCCTCATTGATACGATTCGAAGCAGTGGACGAAAGATCTCTTTTTGCGGCCTGAAAGAAGAAGTTCTGGCTGTCATGGAAAGAACCCACTTGATCGACAAACTTGGCAGAGAAAATATTTATCCTGACTCCCGGGCTGCTCTGGAATCTATTTACAAACAGATCCATTCCAAAGGTGACTGCGGCGACTGTCCCTTGAAAAGCTATATGCCGATTGAAATTCAGGGGTAATTGAAAAAACGGGGCTGTACAAGTTAAAAGATACAGCGTATTATTTATGAAGTTGGCGGCCTGCTGCAATGCTTTAGACCGTCAACTTTCATTTAGTGCCTTACGCCTGCGTTGTTGTCAAAAAAACAAGAAACTGAGGAAAGGGCATGGGTTGCGGGTTTCCCGCTTTGGTTAATTCATGATGGTGTTTGAAAAGGAGAGACATGTCTATTATAACCATTTCCCGGGGCTCTTACAGCCGGGGTAAGGCTGTTGCTGAAAAACTGGCTCAAAAATTAGGCTATGAATGCCTTTCAAGAGACATTCTTCTGGAAGCCTCTGATGAGTTCAATATCCCGGAAATAAAACTGATTCGGGCGCTTCATGACGCCCCCACCGTACTGGAGCGGTTCAGTCACGGCAAAGAACGCTATGTTGCCTATCTTCGTTCTGCCATGCTGAACCATATGCTAAAAGATAATATTGTATACCATGGCCTTGCCGGGCATTTTTTCCTCCAGGATATTTCCCATGCGCTCAAAACCCGAATCCTTGCCAATCTGGATGACCGGATCAAAGAAGAGATGCGCCGGGAACACATTTCTGCTGAAGAAGCCCGTCATGTTCTGAAAAAAGATGATGAGGAGCGCCGCAAATGGGGAATCAACGTTTATGGCGTGGATACCAGGGACAGCAAGCTGTATGATATTGTGCTTCACATTAACACCATGACAGTGGATGATGCTGTGGATATCCTGTATGCGATTGCCCAGAAACCAGCGTTTCAGGCCACGCCCGAATCCTTGAAAAAAATCAGGGATCTGGCACTGGCAGCTAAAGTTGAAGCAGCGCTGATCAAACTTGTCCCGACTGTAAAGGCCAAAGCAGATGACGGGATCGTCACCATCGGCAACATTGAAGAAAAAAAGGCCCTTGAAAGTGATATCGCTGAAATGGTGCAAAAGATTGCCGGAAAAGTCCCTGGTGTCAAAGAAGTTCTCATCCACCTGATTCCAATCAAGAAAAAACCGGATCACATCAACCCGTTCTACAACATGTGATCAAAGGCCAAGATCCATGATCCGGAAAATCAGTTTAAGACTTTTGCCGGAAAACATGAACGATCTTTCATTGATCCGGCAATCAGCAGCCCAGGCCTTAACAATACCGGTTGAACAGATCGATGCTGTTCAGGTTTTCCGCAGATCCATTGATGCAAGGGGCCGAACGCCCATGATGCAGCTCCAGGTGGCTGTTTATATGGGCGAACCCATCCGGGAATTGTTTCAGCCGATTCTTTATCAACCGGTACGACCCAAAAAACAGGTGATTATTGTGGGAAGCGGTCCTGCCGGCCTGTTTGCTGCGCTCCGGCTGATTGAACTGGGAATTTGTCCCATTGTTCTGGACCGGGGCAAGAATATCACAGACCGGCGATTTGACCTTAAAACCCTTCAAACAGATGGTCTGGTGAACCCGGATTCCAACTATTGCTTTGGCGAAGGGGGCGCCGGCACCTATAGTGACGGCAAGCTGTATACCCGATCCACCAAACGGGGGGATGTCAGCAAAATCCTGTCCGTTCTGGTTCAGCATGGCGCAACCCATGATATTCTGGTCAATTCCCATCCCCATATTGGTTCCAACAGGCTGCCCGGGATCATCAAACATATCCGGGAGACCATCCTGGCATCCAATGGACAGGTCCATTTTAATTCCCGGGTGGTTGATCTTGTGATCAAAAATCAAACCCTTTGCGGTGTCAGAACAGAACAGGACGAATGGATTGCCGATGCCGTTATCCTGGCCTTCGGGCACTCAGCCCGGGATATGTATCAGCTTCTGGACAGACACAACATTCTCATGGAAGCCAAGCCCTTTGCCATGGGCGTGCGCGTGGAGCATCCCCAGGAAACGATCAATGCCATCCAGTATGGCAGCTTTAAAGACAGTCCCCATCTGCCCACAGCTGCATACTCCCTGGCCTGCCAGGTTGATGGTGCCGGCGTGTATTCGTTTTGCATGTGCCCGGGCGGCATGCTGGTGCCAGCCGCCACAGCACCGGGGGAACTGGTGCTCAACGGCATGTCCAATTCATTGCGCAACCTGGCCCATGCCAATGCAGGACTGGTCGTATCCATTGATTCCAGAGTCTATGGACAATTTGAAAACTTTAAACACTTTGCCGGGCTTGAATGTCAAAGGCAGGTTGAACAAAAGGCCTTTTACGCCGGTGGAAAAACCCAGGCGGCACCGGCCCAGCGAATGACCGATTTTCTTGAAAACAGGGTTTCCAGTTCTCTTCCCGGCACCTCGTATATCCCGGGAGTGGTCAGTTATGATCTCAAACAGGTGCTGGGTCCGTATATCAGCGAGCACCTGAAAGCCGGTTTAAAAATATTTGGGCAGAATATGAGAGGATACCTCACAAACGAGGCAAGCTTACTGGCAGTTGAAAGCCGGACCAGTTCTCCGGTGAGGATTCCCAGGCATTCAAATACCTGGATGCACCCCCAGATCTCAGGATTATTTCCGGTTGGAGAAGGTGCAGGTCATGCCGGCGGAATTGTTTCCTCGGCCATTGATGGCAATGGGTGCGCTGATGCAGTTTCAAGGTATCTGTCTTATTAGTGCCTTACGCCTCCGTTTCTGTCAAAAAAAACAAAAAACTGAGCAGTGGACATGGGTTACGAGTTTCCCGCTTTAGAACCAGACACGATTGAACACAACTTAGGGCCCACTCAAAAAAAAAATTATTTTTAAGGTGCGGCAATTTCCTGTGTCACGTGGAAAACAGAAACTTTCTTGGACACATTTTTAAGCTCACAATATCCAATAGACTCACATACAAAATTTTCATAAACAAGATCATGGGTCTCTGCTCCGATCAGAACCTTATTTTGACCGGATATGGATGCAATTCGGGATGCGATAATCGTAACCAGCCCTGAGGCTGTATAGGTCCACCGATCCCCTACGATGCTTTTCATTTGAGTGGTTCCGACATAGGCTTGTCCTGAACTGACCCCGATATGTAAATCAACATTCCCCCAGGGATAATTAAATTCTTTATTAATCCTATAATTTTCCCTGGCAATCTCTAATGCCGTGGCCACTGCTTCATGCGCATAGTTTTGAATGGTGTCGCTTTTAAAAATAACCATGATGCCATCACCGGATGTTTCATTTATTTCACCGCCATGCTGATAAATACACCGGATATAATTGGAAAAATGATTCTCAACCATGTGATTGACCTGACGTTGATCATAATGCTCGGTAATTTTGGAAAAATTAAATAAATCCACAAATAAAACCGACACTTCCATGGGTTTTTTTTCACCGGACAACATCTCCGGGTTTGATTCTGCCAGACTGGCAACCGTCTGGGGAACAAATTTGGTTAACTGGTTTTTCAGTTTAACCAAAGATTCGTTCACAATGATTTGTTCCTGAAGATTTTTCGAATAGCGCGTTACATCATCATACAGCCTGGCATTTTCAAGTGCAATGGCCACATAATCTGAAATGGCCAGCAAAAAGGCGTTGTCCGCCTCTGTAAACTCCCCGTTTATCTTGTTCAGGGTCTGAAGCACACCAGTACACTCATGCGCATTGTTAAACAAGGGAACGCATAAAATATTTTTCGTTTTAAACCCTGTTTTACAATCCACAGCCACATTAAATCTTGAATCCGCATATGCATCATTAATGAGCAGCGATTGTTCATTTTGGAACACCCAGCCGGCAACCCCCAAAGCAGATGAAATTCTGATCTCAGAATTTTTGATTCCCGTGGCAACCAGAGACCACAATTCTTTGGTTTCTTTATCATACAAAAACACCGTACTTCTCTGTGTTCCCATAATAAAATTGGTCTGGTCCATCACCAATGGAAATAAAATCTTGATGTCAATTTCAGCAGTGATTGTTTTACCAACATTGCATAACCGATGGAATCGTTCGTTTTGTTCCCGAACCAGAGCATCTTCTTCTCGTCGTCCGATTTGTCTTTTTTTAGGTTTTTCTAAATCCATACGTCCCTGATAAACAATATCTGTACAAAAGATTTTTAATCCAACAACATTTTTATGTTTAAATACTTACGTTAAATAAGTCAACTCAATTAACAGGATTTGATCACATAATTAATTGTCTTTTTAATGAATTATTTTGCTTCTATAGGGAATCGAAATATGATATTGCGATTAAATAAGATATCAAATTGCCATGCATTCCAAGGATGTTCCAAAATGAATCCTTCAATAAAAAACATGCGCATCCACTTTTACGGCGTTCAAGGAAGCGGGTCTACTTTTCCCACAAGCCAGGAAACATCCGCACTTCAAAAAATCGTTGAATATGAGCTTCTCAGAGAAGTTTTTCAAGATTTATCCCAGCAAATCAATACAAACAATCAGTTGAACCAATCTTTAACAGATTATCTGGGCGGACCGATCAATAGAAAGACACTTCTTAACTACAGACAAAAATTTAAAACCCATCTGCCCCGCATCTACGGTGGCTGGACAACCTGTATCCATATTGAAACCGCTGATGGCTTCGATATGGTTTTAGATTGCGGCTCAGGATTCCGCAATTGCGCCAAAGACCTGCAAGCCAAATGGGCAGACAAAACAGATCGGCACCTTTATATTTTCGGCAGTCACTCTCATTTTGACCATAATGAAGGCTTTGATCAGGCTGCTGTCTGTTTTGATCCCCGCAATACCATCCATATCTACGGGAATAATCAATTTCTTTATTCCCTGAACAGCTATCTGGGCATATTTTCCCGGTTCGTCCCGGACAATGCCATTGGCATTCAAACACCGATTAATTTCAGCATCATGCCTGCCACATTCCATGGTACTGAAATCCGTGATTCTAAAACTTCGAATCGCACAGACAATCAAAAAAATGTCGACTGGGACCTGCATGATATTCATCAGGTCATTAGGATCGGCAAAACTGCCATTACAGCCTTTGAGGTGAATCATCCAGCGCCATGCCTTTCCTATAAAATTGAGCATAACGGAAAAACCTTTGTTTTCTGCACAGATCATGAACTCCGGCATGATAATGGCGACCCTGAACAAACCACTGGTCAAAAAGCAGAGGATCACCTGATCCGACACGCCACAGGCGCCGATGTCCTTTATCGCGATGGTCAATACCTGAGATCAGAATATAAAGGACTGTCCGGTATTGGATCATCCAGCCCGATCCCCCGAACAAACTGGGGACACAGCTGTATCGAAGATGTTCAGGAAATGGCTCTCAAATGCCGTGTCAAACAGACGTATATCGGACACCATGACCCCAACAGGGACTGGTCAGAAAAGAACCGGATAGATGAAGTGCTGGCACGCAGCTGCAGACACAGCAATGAAAAGATTGAGCTGGCGCGCGCTGAAACGATTATAGACCTATAAACACCCTTATATCCGGGCCAGGGCAAAAACGATTCGTAACAATATCCGGGTTCAAGCTGTAAAAAGATTTTTTATATGTTGATTTGCACATCACCATTAAATGTGTTAATGCAATCTATTAAGATAGATTGTAACTTTGCCAAACCTGTCGAAGGTCAGGGACGTAAAAGGCACAGGTTATTACAATAGCCGGGTTGCCTTACGGTAGCGTGGCTATTTTTTTCATAACAATTAAATTCTTTTAATAGGAATTGATTATGCCGGAAAGCACAGTATCAGGGAACAGTGTAGGAACTGTTGTATCGCTTAAAGGACAGGCTTTTGCAAATTCAGAAGCCGGAATTCGAGAACTTTCCATTGGCAGTGACATCTTTGAGGGGGAAAAAATAACCACCCGGAGCGACTCGCAGCTTGAAATAAAGTTTCAAGACAACACAACCCTATCCCAGTCTGAAAACTCTGAGGTCAAAATCGATGCCTATGTCTATGATGCTGACAACGGCTCGAACTCCAATCTTCTCCTGCAAATGAGCAAAGGCGTTTTCCGAACTGTCACAGGTGAAATTGCCAAACAAAATCCTGATAATTTTAACCTGAAATCTCCCATGGCGCTCATTGGCATCCGGGGAACCACCGTTGTGGGTGATGTTTCTGAAGCCAGTGAAAAATGGGGTGTTGAAGAAATCGGCAAAGGTCATGTCCTGGTGGTTCAAGATTCATTTGGGAATATTCAGTTTATCAGTGAACCCTCCTTGATCATCGACTTTTTCAAGAACCAGCCCATTGATCCTGCCCGGCCATTATCACAGGAGGAACTGGATTTTTTCAAAACCGTTGCACCGATCACTGTATTGCAAGGCAAAACAGACTCACCCGATGGCCAGGACAGTGATCCTGATACCCCAGACGACAAAGGCGCAGGGACTGAAGACACAGGTGATGCGGATGACAATGACAATGGGGATGGCAATGGGGATGACAACACTGAACCTGGCTCAAACGAGCCCGAAGCCCCAACAGAGCCTCAGCCTCAGACAAACCCGCTCCTGCAGGACCCTTATAATCCCCTCACCACCCCGCCTCAGGGTCCGGAAACACCCATTGACCCTGGCACGCCTGCTGTCCCTGAAACTGTTTACACCCCACCGCCTCCGGGCAACACCCCCCCACCCACAGACCAGGGGCCATCTGATTCCACCGACAATGATCCGCCAGCGGCAACCAATGCAGCACCGGTCGCAATGGCTGACGGTCCTTTTATCACCCCTCAAAACACATCACTGGATATTGCGCTTGCCACTTTGTTTGCCAATGACTTTGATCCGGATGCCGGGGATGCAATAGATATAAACGGTTTTGGTGCCCCATCCCATGGAACCATTTGGTTTACGAACAACACCATCACCTATACACCCAATGCCGATTACAACGGCAAAGATTCTTTTACATACACCATTATCGATAACGACGGGCTTACCGGCACGGCAACCATCCATATAGTGGTCAATGACCCGCCCACACTTGAACACCCAATCGCAGATCAATCTGCAACCCAGGACCAGGCCTTTAGTTTCACATTTGCAGCTGACACCTTTGATGATATCAATGAACCAGACAACTTAACCTATACAGCCACACTTGATGATGGCTCAGCTCTGCCTGACTGGTTAAGTTTTAATGAACCAACCCTGACTTTGAGCGGCACACCTGACAATGAAGATATCGGCTCCATTAGCGTCAAGATAACTGCCAATGACGGACTTGCCAGTGTTTCTGATACGTTTGATATTTCTATCATCAGTGCCAGCATTGCCACTGATGGAGATGACCTGATATATGGAACCACTGGAGATGATCACCTGTCAGGTCTTATGGGCAATGATACCATTTATGGCGATGAAGGCAACGACTGGTTGTCAGGAGATCAGGGCGATGACGACCTCTACGGCCAGGAAGGCGATGATATCCTTGTCGGCGGCCAGGGAGCTGACCTGCTTGATGGCGGTGACTTTACCGGGGATAACCCGCGCAATTATGCAGATTACAGTCAAGACTCCGGTTCTAATCCAATTTCAGCAACCATATTCTACAACTCAACAGATGGCGGTTCTTTTGACGAATCGCAAATCATCGACACCTGGGGCGATACCGACACCATAACCAACATTACCCGGTTCATCGGCTCTGATGGTGATGATGACTTTACCATCACCGTGACAGATGATCAGGATATCTCAAGTATCAGATGGCATCTGTGGGGTCTGGGCGGAAATGATCTGTTCACAGGCACGGTTGGAGAAAATGTCCGGGTCATGTATATTGATGACATTGATCTAAATGATGACGGCACCGGTGTAATCGTGGATCTGGCCGGTGACAATCCCTACACAGAAGATGTTATTGAAAACGGATATGCCATTGACGGCTGGGGCAACCATGATACATTGAATCATATCCAGTCGGCCAGTGGCTCTGATTTTGATGATATTCTGATCGGATCGAAGCATAATGACATTTTGCTGGGCACACTGGGTGATGATACCATTGATGGTGCCGGCGGAAATGACTGGCTGGTCTACGGCTGGCTTAACAATCAGGACACTATTGACAGCGTATCCATTAACCTGTCAACCGGTATCGCAACTGGCTGGAATTCCGGCCAATTGCAATTTATGGATCAGTTTTCCAATATCGAGAATGCCTGGGGCTCAATTTTCAATGATACCATCATCGGAAATGAGGGTTACAACCGCCTTGCTGGTGATCAGGGGGATGACAGTCTTAATGGAGGTGCTTTCATTGGCCATGACCCTCACCACTATGCCCAATACAATAGAGATCCTGGCGGAATTAGCGCTGATATCCACTATGACTCATCAGATGGAGGTTCTTTTGACGGCTCCAAAATTATTGATGGTTGGGGCGATACCGATACCATAAACAATATTAACCGGTTTATTGGTTCTGACCATGATGATCATTTTACATTCACTGTGGACAATGATTCAGATCTTCGATGGTTTGTCTGGGGAAATGACGGCGAAGATGACATTACCGGCACACCTGATGGACGGCTCAGGGTCATGTATCTGGATGACCCTTCCGGGGTCTTTGTTGATCTGTCCCAAGGATATGCCATTGATGGATGGGGAAATCATGATACATTAACAAATGTCCAGGCTGTCAGCGGATCTGACTTTAATGATACCCTGACCGGAAAAACATCTGGAAACAATGGCTTTTACGGCACTTTGGGCCATGATATCATCGATGGCAATGGTTCGCCGGATGGGTCCTGGATATCCTATGGCTTTATTGGCAGTGATGATGATTTTCATGGTGTCATCATCAGTCTGGATGAAACCTATGGATATGGAACCGCGCTAGGGAAAGATTCCAACGGAGAAACCATTTTCTGGGATCAGTTAACTGATATTCAGACCGCCTATGGATCTGAATTCGATGATACCATTGCAGGAACCGATGCCGACAACAGTCTGTATGGAGAAGACGGCAATGATACACTTTTTGGTCTTGACGGGAATGATAAACTTTACGGCGGCAGTGGCACGGATATCCTTGACGGCGGCGATATAATTGAAGGCAGTGCCCATAACAATATGGCTGTCTATGCCCTGGATCCCAATGGTATCACGGCAACGATCAACTGGGATGATGGTTCATCAACCATGGGCGGTACGGTTGTTGATGGCTGGGGCGACACCGACACGCTTCTTAATATTACCGGGATCATCGGCAGTGTGCATGATGATACGTTAACCGTTGTCAGCAACAGTGTTTCCGCTTCACACGACTGGCACTGGATGCTTTCCGGCGGGGAAGGAAACGACACCCTGACCGGCACCACAAATGTGGATGAAATTACAGCAGCTGATTATTATAATGATCCGACAGCTGTGAATGTACATCTGTCAGGGGATAATCCTGAAACTTTAAACCAGACCGAAGATGGATATGCCATTGACGGCTGGGGGGACAATGATACCCTGAACAACATTAATATGGTTGTGGGATCACAGTTTGGTGATACCCTGGTTGGCAATGCCCAGGCCAATGTATTTTTTGGTGCACAAGGCGCAGATACCTATGAAGGCTTAGGCGGCAATGATGATTTTATGTTCTCCGATGCCAGTGAGGTGGATACCATCCTGGATTTTAAATCTGATTTAGAGGGTGGTGAAAATGATGTATTACGCTTTGAAGACTTCCGGAATAATGGATTTAGCGCCCAGGGAGTCCACGGTCCTTATGACGTGTATACGGCCGCAAGCACAACCGGTATTGCCGACCCGACCCAATTTGAAGTGATCGGTATTACCGACACGGTCTCAAACGACTGGTCAAATCTGTTGTCTGTGCTCAATGGTGCAGTTGATGCCTCGGCTGGAAATGATTCCAATGACAGCAGCTTTTTGATTGTCAGCAATGGCACGGATTCAAGAGGATATTTCTGGCAAGGAGATACCAATAACAATCATTTGATTGATACATCAGAGCTGAGCCAGTTTGTCGAATTGACTGATTTTACAAATACAGATATTGTATCCCTTGGAGATGAAAACTTCGACATTGGCTGATCCCCTGTTCTCCATTATTATTGCATCAAAGAACCGGGCGTCAACCCTGAAAAGATGCCTTGAATCCATCAATGCCGATGATATGGCAGACAGCAGTTCAGAACTGGTGATCGTGGACAATGGGTCTGAAGATAAGAGCCTGGATATCATCAAGAACTTCCAGGCCAGTGCCCTGTTTCCAGTCAAACTATTCAATGAAGCCCGACCGGGCCTGTCTTTTTGTCGAAACACAGGCATTCTCAATTCAGTTGGCCAAATTATCATTTTCACAGATGATGACTGTTATCTGGCAAAAGATTATTTGACCCAGGCCCAAAAAACCTTTGAAACCACATCCACCAGCTTTGCCGCCGGCCGGGTCTTATTGCATGATCAAACCGATTGCCCCATCATGACCTGTACGGATGATGCACCACGAAAAATCGATACCAGAAGCCTTGTGGGTGTGCCAAAAATCATTGGGGCAAACATGATTGTCCGGCGGTCGGTGATCAACACGGTGGGCGTATTTGATACCCTGTTTGGCTCAGGCAGCCTTTTTGCAGGCGATGATATTGATTATATTTCCAGAGCCTTGATCAAAGGATTCACAGGGGTGTATAACCCGGATCTTGTGGTGTATCACCATCATGGACGCAAAGACAGAACAACCATTCACCATCAGGAACTTTTTTATGCCCGGGGCATTGGTGCCTGCTATTGCAAGCGGATCCTCAACCATGATGCCGGCGCATTAAACGCTCTGTTGTTTGCTGTTTCAAAAGCCAATCAATTTTCTTTGTATGTGACATCACAGGATGTATATAAAGAAGAAATGCTTCAGGGGGCCCGTCAATATTTAGATCTGTTTGTCAACGCCTCCCAAAAGGCACCCAGAAAAATCAAACCGCCTGACAAACAAATAGATTAATCAGCCGAATTGATCGGCCTTGTTCTTACTCTGCCTGACCATTTTTTGAATGATCCCCAATTGCAAAGGAATGGTTTTTTCAAGGGAATAGTCATCCACAATGGTCTGCCGGGCCTTTTGTTTCACCTTTTCCATAAATGATGGAAAGTCCAGGCAATTGATGATTTTCTGAGAAATTTTTTCCTGGGAGGAAAAGTCGATCATAATCCCGTTTGTCCCGTCCCTGATCACCTCTTTGACCGGTGGACTATCCGATGCAATCACCAGGCATTCACATGCCATGGCTTCGAGCAACAGCCTTGAAACCACCAGGGGGGAATCCAGATAGACGTGGACAGTCGAAGCCTGGAGCAATGTCGTATAATTTTCATAGGATAATCTGTCTATAAAATGGACCCGGGCCGGATCTAACGCCACGCTTTCAAGAATCATGGATTTATACGATTTTTTATGGCCCTGGGCATCGCCAAAAAAGACGCGGTCTTCTCCCAGAATAACCACATGGGCATCAGGCTTGTGCTCAAGTACAGCGGGCAGGGATGCCATAAACTGATCAACCCCCGGATACGGTGCTAAAAGATTGACCGTATACGTCACCAGCTGTTTAACCCTGGACAGGTCCAGATCTTTTGTTTTAAAGGTTGCTGCCGGCAATGGCGCAAACAACCGGGTATCAATACCGTCATTAATGATATGTAATTTTTTATGAAACTCTTCTGGAAACTGATTCTTTTGCCATTGTGTCGGACAGATGCCTGCATCGCACGAGACAAGATCTGCTAAGATCGGTATGTTTTTATTTCGAAGGCTCATAAGGATGTTCAATTCCTGATCCGATCCTTTTCCAACGCTTTCCTGGAGATTGTCGGCGCTGTGATACCATTCAAAAAAACTTAAGAACGGGATTTGGGAAAAGACATCTTTCACATACATGGGTATCCCGGAGCCAGACTGTCCAATAACAATATCCGGAATAAAGTTTTGTTTTTTCAAGCTGGCCAGCAAATTGGCCACAGCCCGTCCGGGGGACGATTTTAACGCTTGCTCACTCTGCTTTTTTTCTGATGCTTTTTCAGCGACAATGATTTTTTTTACACCAGGGATCTGTGATTCTTTTCGGGTGATATCTGTGGTCACAAAGACAGTTGTATGGTCTTTATTCTTTCCGAAAAATTCAGCCAGAAATCTAAATTGGCCAGGGAAAAGGGGATGAAGAAACAAAACATTCATAAACTAACGTTCCTGCATTGAAAAATTTAAGGTGTTCATGAACGGATCAACCAGATAATCCAAAACAGTCCGTTTACCAATATGGATGTATGCCAGCAGAACCATGCCGGGATATAACTGATAGTGCTGATCGCCGGACTGAAAATAATTTCGCTCTGATTCAATCAATACATTATAAAAGGTTCGTCCGTTTTTATCGGTAAATGTGTCCGGGCTGATATTGATCACCCGGGCAGTCAGTTTGTCAAATTTTCTGGCATCGGCAGTGGGCAGCTGCAACCGGGCTGCCTGATCAATCCGGACATATCCGATATCGGATATGGACAGATGGGCCTCAATAATCAGGCTTTCTTCAGACGGCACAATATCGGCAATGGTATCACCGGGTTTGAGCACCCCTCCTCTTGTGACCAGGTATAATTTTTTGATAATACCATTAATAGGGGATCGAATAACGGTTCGGTTTAAACTGTCTTCAAATTTTTTGAGTCGAACGGAAAATTCATTGAATTCCTGCTGGGCTTTTTTTAACTGTTCAACAGCTTCTTCCTTGAACGCATAGATCACTTCTTCCAGATTTGCCTCGGTTTCTGCCAGGGCATGGGCTGCCTCTTTTAAAGCTGATGTATCATTTTGAATTTCGCCTTCAATCTGTTTTGCCTGTCGCATGATCTCGATATGTTTATACCGGGTGGTCAAACTATCCTTGAGCAGTTCTTCAGACAAAGAAAGCTGCTCTTCAAGCATTGGCAGCCGCTGCTGTTTATTGTTCAGGCTCGACTCAATGGTCTTGATTCTCTGCCGTTTCTGTTCAACCATCCGGGTTAATTTTTCAATCTTGCTTTGCACACTGTTTTTGTGGGCAAAAAACAATTGCCTGGCATCTTTGATAAGCTGGGGATGTTTTTTTTCCAATTCACTGGTGAATGTCAGGCTCTGCTTATCTTCAATCACTGTTTTTAAACGGATCATATCAATGGTCAAAGCATCAATCCGGATCTGAATCTCTTCAAGGCTGGCGCCGCTGTTCAATTGTTCCAGTTCAACCAGGGGCTGCCCTTTTTTGACAATATCGCCTTCACTGATGTTAATCTCTTGAATAATCCCCCCCTCAAGATGCTGGATATGCTTTATTTTCCCACTGGGGACAACATGACCGTCTGCAACACTCACAATGTCCAGTTCGCCATGATACGCCCAGTAAACAAAACTTGTGCACATCAAAACAATCAGAATAAAAAACAGATGCGTTACATGGCTTAATTTATGATCCATGGGCTGTTGCATGACGGTTAATTCCCCTGCCATTCAGGAGTGCCATGGCCGGATAACTCCGGCCTGGGTTTGATGTTCAGATTGAGAATCAATGATGCGCCTTTCAGGATTTTGGGGTCATTGGAAAACACAACAAGGGTCTTTTTAGCCTTCATCAGATCATTCATCAATTTATAGATGGCCTGAACACCGGTTTCGTCCATTGCATCGGTGGGTTCATCCAGGATGACCAGCTGGCCGTTTGTCACAAGGCCACGGGCAAGGGAGATGCGGCGGCGGATACCCAGAGGCAGGTTTTTTCCATTGTCTGTGATCAACGTATCCAGTCCGTTGGATGTCATGTCTAAAAACAGTTTTAAATCAGCCGCCCTTACAACAGCGTTCAACAGGGCCTCGTCCAGTTCCGGATTATTCAGCAGAATGTTTTCCCGTATGGTCCCGTTGATAAACGAAGGCTCCTGGGGCATATAAACAATCTGCTGCCTCCACCAGGGGGCGGCCAGCTGCTGTAAATTAACGTTGTCCGCTGAAATACTGCCCCGCCGTGGCTCTGAAAGGCCCACAAGAAGCTTGGCCAGCGTTGTTTTTCCGGTTCCATTTTTCCCATATACCGCCAGGGCCTGACCAGGAACAAGATTCAGGGTAATGGATTCAAAAACCGGATTTGATGTATTGGGATAAGCAAAGCCGACATCATGAAAATCCAGCTGGCCTTTGTATTCCCTTAACGCAGAACCGGTTGCCGGTTCCAGGGGCAGACGTCTGAGCATGGCAATCTCTTTAAAGGCATCATTTGCTTTTCTGAGTTGAAAATACGACTGAACCAGTTTTGTGACGTTCTGATAGGCCCTTCCCACAAGAATATTGGCACCGATTAACGCCCCGACGGTCAAGTCTCCCTGCACCACGATAATGGCACCCACTGCATAAAGCATCACACTGGTTAAAGAACTGCCGGACAGGGTAAGTGTCTGGGACAGCTCTTTTGTGTCCGTGGTTTTTTCCCGCAGTGTGCTGATGACTGACAATTGTTTTGACCATATCTGCTGAAGAAATGGAACCGCATTAAACACCCGGACGGTATCGTGAGCATTGATTGCGGAAGAATTTAAATTGCGATGCTTTGTACTTTCCACAATCAGCTGTTCAGCGTTTTGAGATGATTTTCGGATACTCAACCATCCAAAGAGCAGGCCCAGAAAAATCCCGATCAGTGCGACCCCTGCAAGAACAGGACTCAACAAATAGGTGGCCGCAATAAACAACACAGAAAACGGTGCGTCAAGGATGCTGTTAATGGTCTGTGCATCATAGCAGGTTTGAATGACCTGAACCTTGTTCAGCGCCTCCTGAATTCTGGGCTTTGAAAATTGTTCGAACGGCTCAGCCTTTGCCAGACTAATGATGGAAAGCACCTCCAAAGACAATTGATCGTTGGGTCCCTCATTGACTGCACTGACCATTCTGGTTCTGAGCATTCTAAAGCCCAGTTGCAACAGGATTGCGATGAGCATCCCGCAGGTCAGGGTGATCAGTGTGCCGTGGAACCCATAGCTGACATACCGGTTTAGTATCTGTATAACATACATGGGCATTGCCAGGACCAGAATGGCAATGAAAAATGTGGCCACCAAAATTTCCAGAGCAAGAAACGGCTGTTTAAAAAACCGGCGGGATAATTCAAACATCAGTTTACACTAACATCCCTTTACTCGAACAGTTCAAGGCCAATTCGGCCCATGGAGAACAACAGATTAAAGGCAGCAGTTTTTGTATCCTGGCGGGCCGCAATGGCTGTGGAGGTGGCATGAATATAATTGATCTCACCATTTAAAACATCCAGCAGGGAGCGGGTACCCATTTTTCGCTCTTTTTTGGCCAGCAATAAAAAATTTTGAACAATATCAGCCTGCTGATCCAATAGTTCATTTTTTTGTTTTAAAATCGACAATTGCTCCCAGCTGTTGGAAACCTGTTCCCGGATCACCCGCTGAATATAATCAGTATGATAGGTTGCTGCTTTTTGGGCTGCCAATGCAGAATTCAATGCTTGTTTATCACTGCCGCCATTAAACAGGTTATACCTTAATTCCAGTCCGGCAGAGGCTTGGTTGTCATATCCTTTTACGCCGTCATCATTTTCTTTTCTCAAGGCTTCGGCAAACAGATTCAATCGTGGATAAAAAGCGGTTTTGGCTATATCAATATCCTTTCGGGCAATTTGGCTTGTATACCGGGTAATCAACAGTTCCGGGTTTTCTTTTAAAGCCAGCTCAACTGCCTGCTCAAGCTCAAGGGGCAATTTTTGGGAAGGAAATTGGATATCTTCGAACTGCTCAACTTCTTCATCGGTCAAAAACCGATAAAAAATGGCCTGGAACCTGTTTTTGGCCAGTTGAAGTTCTCCCTGGGCCTCCACCCTGAGGGCCATTGCCCCGGCCAATTGGGATTTTGCCTGCAAAACATCAGATGACAGCCCTGCTCCTTTTTCAACCAGGGTTTTTTCTATACCGGTTAATTCTTTAATACGGACCTCGGACTGATGGGCCAGTTTCAGACGTTCTCTGGCCCTGATAATATTAATATAAGCCCTGATCCCTTCCAGCATGAGCTGTTGTTTGGTGGATTCAAGCTGAACCTGAGCCTGTTCGAGCAAGATGCCGGATCGGTCAATGGTATGGCTGGTTTTTCCAAAATCCGTGATCAGCTGATCAGCCCGCAAAGTGACTTCATACCGGGTTTCTGTTGTATCTGAGACAAACTCTTTGTTAATGGTTTCTTCTCCGCCATTGGCGGCCAGATTCATAGTGGGATAATACAGCCCTTTACTTTGTGCATATTGTGCCTGGAATTGCTCAACCTGATGTTTAACGCTTTTGATCTCTTCATGATTTTCAATCAAATGAATCAGTAAACTTTGAAGGTTTAAACTCGATGGCATCGGCTGATTTTCTTTAGCATCATCATTTCCATATACAGTCGCTGAAAAGTATACTAAGAATAATACCATGACCAAAGTGTTTATGATTGATTTGTACATTGCATCCCCTCTTTATTTTATTTAAAAATTTATTATTTTTTATTGAAATAACACCAGGATCAAAATACTATAAATCGGAGCACGTAATGTTTGTCAAGCATTATCTTTTTTAGTTTTTTACAATTGCAGACCAATCAGTGCATAACCCTTAAAAAGAATAATAAGCTTATAATGATAACAGAGCGTTATAACAAAATATACCGGGTCCTTGAACGAACACACGGATTTCTCCTGCTTGGCGGGTTCTGCATCACCCTTCTGGTTGCAGCGACCTATGTCTATAAGCCATCTTACCTGAATCTGCTGGAATTAAAACTATATGATACCATTTTCCAGCAAACCTGTTCTTCTGCCCAGACCCATTCGGTTGCCATTGTGGATATTGATGATCAAAGCTTAAAAGAGTTCGGACAATGGCCCTGGCCCAGATACCGCGTTGCCCTGCTACTGCAGAAAATCAATCTGGCAGGCGCACTGGCCGTTGGCATGGATATTCTGTTTGCCGAACCTGACGGAACATCGCCGCTTGTTATGAAACATGCCTTAAAAAGAGATCTTCATATTGACATACAGTTTTCCGACATGCCCGATGCCCTGCTGGACAATGACAAACTGCTGGCCAATGTCCTGAAACAAGGCCCGTATGTTCTCGGATCTTCCGGTATCTTTTCAAACAAGCCATCCAGGATACTTGCGAATGCATTACCGGAATTTAAGGCCATGCAGATTAAAGAAGCCGGGGCTCACCCGGCCGATCATTACCTGTTCCAGGCCCAGGATCTTATTTCACCTTTGCCGGTGTTATTGGACGGATCAAAACAGGCCGGCTTTATGAACACCATAACGGATCGGGACGGGGTCTTGCGACGTACCCCTTTGCTGCTTTCATGGCAGCAAAAGATTTATCCCCAACTGTCTATTGCTACATTGTTGACAGCATTTGATGGTCAACTGCCTGATCCGATCATCAAAGTGGCCAAAAGCGGAATTGAATCCATTAAGATAGGCGATGCCGTCATCCCCCTGGAGGCCAATAGTGCCATGCTGATTAATTACCGCGGGCCCAGCCGCACCTTCCCCTATATATCTGCAGGAGACATATTAAATGACAGGACAAACCCCAAAGAACTGAAAGGCAAAATCATCTTTTTAGGAACCTCTGCCGCAGGTTTAAAGGATATCCGGGTCTCCCCGCTCGATCAGGTATACCCCGGTGTGGAGGTGCATGCCACCATTGTTGATAATATCCTGAGCAAGGATTTCATACACCGGCCGGACTGGGCACCGGGCCTGGAATTATCCTTGATCCTGCTGTGGGGACTGATCACAACCATTCTAATCGGCTGGGCCAGCGCTTTTTTGACCATACCAATAACCCTTTTGCTGGCTGCTGCTGCCTGGCTTGGCGGAATGTGGTCGCTTGAGCATTTAAACATCTGGATCTCTCCTTTTTTCCCCCTGATTGTTCTGGCGCTGAATTTTTCAGCTTTAAACATGCAAAAATTCTGGTCTTCTGAAAAGAAAAAAAAGTTTTTCAAAAGTGCGTTCAGCAAATATGTATCCAAAGCCGTGGTCAATCAACTGGCGGAAAATCCTGACAAATTAAGTCTTGAGGGTGAAGATAAAGAGGTCAGCATTTTGTTTTCCGATATCCGAGGCTTTACGTCTATCTCGGAACAATTAACCCCCACACAAATCACATTGTTATTGCACGATTATTTTACACCGATCACCAAAATCATTATCAATAATTTTGGCACCCATGATAAATTTATCGGCGATGCGGTCATGTCTTTCTGGAATGCACCGGTGGATGTGAAAAATCACGAACACTTTGCCATCAAAGCCGCTCTGGAAATGATTGATGCATTAATTGACCTAAATAAGACGTTTCAAGAAAAATTCGGCATCCAAATCGCTGTTGGCATCGGCCTGCATTCAGGACACTGCCGGGTCGGGAACATGGGGTCAGATGATATTTTTGACTATACCATCATTGGTGACAATGTAAACCTGACCTCCCGACTGGAAAGCCTGACCAAATTTTATGGTGTTCAAATCATCATAAGCGACAGCATGCTCAAAGGATTGACCCCGGATCTTCTGGTCCAGGAACTGGACCAGGTAAAAGTAAAAGGAAAGGGAAAACCGGTTCGCATTTATACGGTTTATTCAAATGCCCATGGCCAGATGGATGAGTCTCGTCCAAAAGAGATCAAGTGGTATCAAGACAGCCTTAAACTTTATAAGGACCAACAGTTTGAACAGGCCCATAAACAGTTCACATCCTTGGCAGCCGCATATCCTGATCAAAAACTATATGCCATCTATCAGGAACGGTGTGCGCTTTTCATGAAAACCCCCCCCGGAGAAAGATGGGACGGCGTTTTCACCCATACCAGCAAATAAAACAAGAACGCGGATTGCCGAATACCGATCAAACCAAAGGGGGTTTTGAATCATTTTGAACCGCTGCTGCATGCGGGGCTGTAATGGTATCAATAAGCCTTTTTGCAGGTAACTGGGCAAACGAACTGATAATGGACATCAGAACCGCTGCCACGTAGGGAACCGATTGTATCAGCAGTACGATCACCCACACCAGCACATCAGGAGTGTCTGTCCCCTGCTTGATAACTACACCATAGGCCGTCAGCAGGAGGGCCGCCCCCATCAAAGCCTCTTCTCTGGCTGAGTTCAGGGCATGCCAGAACGCTTTTTCCTTCACTTTTTTCGGTGTCCTGAAAAAGGGCAGATTTTTTGTGACCAAACCAAACAAGATTGCCTTGGCAATGGTATGGGATAAAGAAAGACCCGCCAGAGCCGAGGCCAGTGTCTGGGTAAGGGTTGCCTTTACCCGACTTCGGTAAAGATAAAACATCTTGGCTATTTTAAACACAAAAAAGGCCAGGGGAACCGATGACAGAATCACCAGGGGGGGGTCAATTTTCTGGGGATAATAAATCATGGCCACTGACCAGCCCATGGCTGCCAGGGTAAACATAAGATTAATACCGTCAGCCAGCCAGGGCAGCCAGCCTGCGATAAAATGATAGCGCTGGCCATAGGTCAGCCGGGTCTGGCTCTTCTTCCATAACGGTCCGGCATGATGGCGCATGATCTGAACAGCCCCATAAGCCCATCGATACCGCTGCTTTTTAAAATCAATAAAGGTGTCCGGTATCACCCCTTTTCCATAGCTTTTGGAAACATAGAGCGCTTCATATCCTTTTTCAAAAATCTTGAGTCCCAGTTCAGCATCTTCGGTAATACACCATTCCCCCCATCCATTGACCTCTTCGAGCACTGATCTGCGCACCATGGTCATGGTGCCATGCTGAATAATGGCATTGCGTTCATTTCTGGTCACCATGCCGATATAAAAAAAGCCCCGGTATTCTGCATAGCACATGGCTTTAAACAAATTATCACCATCATCCCGATAATCCTGAGGGGCCTGGACAATGGCCACACAAGGCTTTATAAATTGCGGAACAAGCTCCTGCAGCCAATTGGATGTTACCACATAATCACTGTCGATAACCGCGACAACACCAGCCTTTGGTGAAGTTTTGGCCAGAGCATAGTTCAGCGCACCTGCCTTGAACCCATCCAGATGATCTTCATGATAAAAATGAAACCTGGGCCCCAGCGTTTTACAGTGAGCCTGAACCGGCTGCCAGATGGCCGATTCTTTGGTGTTGTTGTCGATAACAATCACTTCATAATCAGGATAATCCAACAGGGCCAGGGCATTCAGGGTTTCGATCATCATTTCAGGAGGCTCATTGTAAGCCGGCACATGGATGGACACCATGGGCAGCAAAGAATCGGAATCCTGGACAGAAGAAAAGGTCCGCCTTCCACCTGTCGTCCAGATCGCCTCAGCCCATTCATGGGCTTCTGCCAGAAGCACAATGACCACCCCGATGATACCAAAAAACATCAAAAACCCGATGCATACCGTGGACACGGTCAAATACTGCCGGGAATAGCTGTACACAATCCACACTGCCCCGGTGGAGGCAACAAAGGCAATGGATGCCAGAAAGCCGCGCCCTCTTTTTCTCAAGGTTCTGCTGTCAATGAGCAGCAATGCAAAGGTGATGATGGCGATCACCACGGAAATACCGGCCAGGGTCCGCCATTCCGGGATTTCAACAATGGGGGATGTAAATGGAAACTTGGGCTGGCGCATGGCATTATAGACACCCCAGTAAGCGCCCACCGCCCCTTCAATATTTCTTTTCCAGGGTTGATCAAAGGCTTCCATGACATAATAGACATACTTTAATTCTTGTGCCTGGTGAATAAACCGCCGCAAAAAAGTGGCTTCATTGGAAGCTGATGCCACGGCAGAATGACGGGTCCGGCCGTTGCTCGGCCACCCGACTTCCGCAATCACGATGGGTTTATCGGCAAATGTCCTTTCAAGCAATGTCACATGCTCAATCACATAATCAACCGCCCGATCCAGATGAATCCCCTCCCAGTAAGGCAGCATGTGAATGGCAATAAAATCAACATGGGATGCAAGCGATTTGTTCTTGATCCACACATGCCAGGGTTCAGCCGTGCTGACAGGGATATCCAGTGCTTTTTGCACCCTGTCCAGATACACTGAAAGCTGTTGTACGGTCAGATCTCCCCGGAGGATCACCTCATTTCCGATAATCACCCGGATCACATTGCGATAATTTTTTCGGGCGACCTGTATAAGTGTTTCAATCTGTTGTTCATTCTGCTCCAGATCTGCACCGATCCAGGCCCCCAGTGTCACATTCAACCCATATTTCCGGGCCAGGGCCGGTATCCGGGCCTGAACGCCTTCCACAGAATAGGTTCGTATGGCATTGGTCGTATTGGCCAACAGTTTGAGGTCAGAATCGATCTCCTGCTCACTGGGAAAATTCTTTTCTACTGGATTATTCCAGGCCTGCATGGGAGAAAAGGAAAAGCCCTGGATACGGCTGGGCCACAGCGGCTCAATCTCAGGCCGGTTCAGCAGTGACCATAAACTGATTGAGACAACGGCAATGGCAATACTGATGAGGATGTTTGATCTTGTCATGAAGACAGTCTTATAAGAAAAAAACAGCTTTTTGTCAAGCGAATCAAAGAACTCAAGGAATAAAAAAATCCCATCACCCTTAACTTCAGAGTTGATTCTTTCCCATCCTTATTCTTGACAAAAAGCTCATTTTCATCATAAGCTTGACCTGTTCAAAACAGGACTCCAATCTTTAAATCAAAATCTATTGTGTTGAAGAAACAAGGGCGATTCAAAAATGCAGCCGACATACAAGACATTAGCCGAATCAAACAAACAGCTTGAACTTGAAATCCTGAACCGAAACTATATTGAACAGACCCTTAAGCTCATCAACAACAGATTTGATCTTGTCCTGGATTCTTCAGACATTGGTTTTTATGACTGGAATTTAACAACTGACCAGATTTATTATTCGCCTCAATGGAAAAAAATACTCGGATATGAAGATAATGAAATAAAAGAAGACCTGTCTGAATGGACAATGCGTGCCAGCAAAGAGGGACAAGCCTTTATTCTCCAGATGTCCAGGGGCATGATTGATGGAGAACAGGGCTGGTTTGAAAAAGAGTTTCAGATGGTTCACAAACACGGACACATGGTGGATATTTTATCCAGGTCCAAAGTACTGCGAGACGAAACCGGCGATGCCGTCCGTATGGTTGGGGTTCATCTGGATATTTCTGACAGAAAAAAAAAGCAGTTGCTGCTCAAAGCATCTGAAGAAAAATTTTCAAAAATATTTCACCAAAGCTTATTGCTGATGAGCATCAGTTCCATAGAAGATGGTCAATACATTGAGGTGAATGATTATTTTGCCGATCTCACAGGATATAGCAGAGAAGAGGCTATCGGCAACACTTCAGTCAATCTTGGAATTATTGATGCCGCAGATAGAGACAGAATAAAGCAAGGTCTTCTGGCAGATGGATATGTTCAGGATCTGGAGTTAACGCTTCACAAAAAAGATGGTGACGTTTTTTATGCCATTTATTGTGGCATTATTATCACAATCAATGAACAAAAAAGGCTGCTGTCCTGCGTCAGTGATATTACCCAAAGGAAAACCATGGAAATTGAGCTGATCCAAAAACAGGAACAACAACATCAAGCCATGGCAGAAAAGCAAGCCCTTGAAAAACAGCTCCTGCAGTTACAGAAAATTGAGGCCATCGGAGCTTTAGCCGGAGGGATTGCCCACGAT
>JBDRPM010000069.1:0-25700 GCA_043827005.1 Pseudomonadota bacterium
ATTCAGCCTGGCATCCGCTTTGGAGGCTGTAAAAACGTCTGGTCTTGATCCTGATCAGCTTGCCTGTGCCGGGCTTTTTACCGGTGCCGGTCCCAACATGGATATCGGAAATGAGATCAAGAAGATTGACAATGGAAAAATTGATCCTGAGGGATTGAGCGCCTTATGGCTGCTCCGGTTTTTGCCCAATACAGCCGCTGCCATGATTGCGGATCTGACCGGGATACACGGGGAGAACTTTACCATCAGCACGGCCTGTGCCACAGGGATTCAGACCCTGGGAGAAGCATTCAGGAAGATACGAAGCGGCTACCTTGATGTTGCACTGGCCGGCAGTGGAGATTCCCGGCTCAATCCCGGGGGCGTGATGGCGTATAAAATGGCGGGTGCGCTGGTGACGGGCAGTTCATCTCCCCGGGCAGGCCACCGGCCCTTTGATGCAGATAGAGCAGGCTTTGCCATGGGCGAAGGCGGGGGCTTTTTTGTGTTTGAATCCCTTGACCATGCCCTGGCGCGCAACGCCCATATTCTGGCCGAGGTCTGCGGGTTCGGCTCTTCCATGGATGCCGGAAGCATGACCGCTCCGGACCCTTCAGGCCAATGGATGGAAAAGGCAGTAACCAGGGCCTTGGCGGAAGCACAATTAGATGCGTTCCGGATTGATGTGGTTTCTTCCCATGGAACCGGAACCGCCCTGAACGATGCCATGGAGGCGGATCTGTTAAACCGGGTATTTTACAACAGCCATCCTTTTGTCATTGCGCTCAAATCCTGGATCGGCCACACCTCTGCTGCGTGCGGTGCAGTTGAGCTGGCCCTGGTGCTGTGTTTGATGAATCAAAGCTTTCTTCCCCAAATCGTGAATCTTAAGACCCCGATCAGTCAGGATTTAAACTTTGTAACCCAGAATATGGACCAGGCGTTTAACACGGTTTTGCTTGAAAATTTTGGATTCGGCGGCCAGAACGGGGCGCTTGTGGTGAAAAAATGGCAACCAGCAGGGCAATGGACAGAATAACGATAAATACCGGCATGGCCGGGTTTTTACTGCTCAAGGGGATCAGAGCGGTCAGTTCGGAAAAAATAATTGCATGGACCTGTTTTTCCGATGCACCGGCATTTGAGATCATTGAAGCCCTTGCCCAGACAGGGGCCATGCATGTGCGGTTTTTGTGCGAGTTTGATTGCCATGCATTTTTGTTGAAAATTAATCGGTTTGAGTGTTTCACAACCAGGCCTTTTTCAGGTGAATGGCAATTGCAGGCCGATCTTATGATCAGAACCCAGTCTGCCTTTTCTTATCAGGTAACGGCTGCAGCCAGAGGAAAAGCACTTTGTTCAGCAGAATTATCCTTTGCAGTAAAGCCATATGATCAACGATTTAAACAGGGTGATTTAAAAGCCCATTACAGGAATATGTTTGAATGTCTGTCACCTTAGAACAGCGAATCCGGCACCAATTGCAAGCAGCCCGGCAGGAAGGGTTGTACAGAGACCCGCCCGTTCTGGATAAAAAGCTGGGACAGTTTGCTTTTTTAGGCAATCAGAAAGTATTGAATTTTGCCTCCAATGATTACCTGGGGCTTGGGTCGTCTGACCAGGCGGCATCAATGGTCAGTGATGCGTTTAAACGCTTTGGTTCTTCATCTTCTTCCTCCCGGCTGGTAACAGGCAGTTTTTTAACCACCTGCGAGGCTGAACAGGCCTATGCCGACTATTTCGGATATGACGAGGCCCTGTTTTTTCCCAGCGGGTACCAGGCCAATCTGGCGGTTATTTCCACGCTGTTTGAACCGGAAGACACCCTTGTGTTTGACAAGCATGTCCATGCCAGCTGTGTGGCCGGGCTGACCATGAGCCAGGCAGCCTTAAAAGGGTATAACCACAGCTCCATGGATCATCTTGAAAAACGGCTTGAAAAACTTGAAGACAAAACGGCTGTGGTGACCGAATCCCTGTTCAGCATGGATGGGGATCTGCTGGATGTTGAAAAACTTGCTGCCATCAAAAAGGAGCATTCTTTTTTTTGTATTGTTGATGAGGCCCACGCCTTTGGCGTTCTTGGAGATAAGGGCCGGGGAATTGCCAGACCGGTGGCAGACATTGCTTTGGGAACCTTTGGAAAGGCTTTTGGCTTATTCGGAGCCTTTGTGCTGATGCCCAAAGGGTTTAAAGCATACCTGACCAATTTTGCCTCGCCCTTTATTTATACCACAGCACTGCCCGAAGCCCATGGTGCCGCAGCCCTCAAAATTCTTGAGATCGTTTCCAAAAGCGATCATCAACGGGCCCATTTGGGCCAGATCAGCTCGTTTATGAAAGACCAGTTAATTAAACAAGGCTTTCTTGCAGATGGAGATGCGCATATTCTTTCCATTGCCATTGGCAATGAAGATGTTGCAACAAAATTGTCAAAGGCACTGTTAAAGGAAGATATCCTGGCGTTTCCCGCACGATATCCCACCGTTCAAAAAGGCAAAGCAATTTTACGGGTGTCAATGTCTGCACTTCACCAACAGGAGGATGTGCAGTATTTTGTCAAAACATTAAAAAAAGTCAGCCAGAATGTCAGCTAAAAGAATCGTCATTGTGGGGACCGGTACGGATATGGGCAAGACTATTTTGTCCCTTTTGATGATGCAGTATCTGTTTTCAAAAGGCTATAATCCTTTATATATCAAGCCGTTTCAGACCGGATGCAAATCTGTGGATGACCCTGGCACAGATGCCGGGTTTATTTATCAGCATATCCCGAACCTTTATGGGTCAGATCCATCCTTTTCCATTGTTCACTGCCATGAAAATCCCAAAGCACCCTATTTTGCCGCAAGGGATATGAATAGAACAATTGATGTGAATGAAACGCTCCAGGCCATCAATGACAAAGAACAGGCCGGGTGGAAGGGACAACCCGTCTCCCATCTTGTCATTGAAGCGGCAGGCGGCCTGCTGGTTCCTGTAAACGCAAATACCACAATGGCTGATGTTATGGTTCAAACCAATGCCCGACCTGTTATTGCAGCCAATGCAGGGCTTGGCACCATCAATCATACCCTTTTAACGCTCCAGTGTCTGGAACGGCTTGGGGTTCAACCGGTCTGCGTTGTTCTTATGGATAAACACAGGAAAAAGACAGATCCGGACATGGTGAAAGAAAATATTGAAGCCATAGAATCTTTTTCCAGAACAAAGGTTGCCGGTGTGATTCCTTATATCAACGATTTTTCCAATCCTGGTTCAGAGCCCTGGAACGTGATAGAGCAGGTATTGAGTTTGTCTGATTTAAAGAGGAATCCTTATTAAGAGTCTTTCCACCGGCTGAGTTTTTCAAAAGCATCTTCAGCTGTTTTCAGAAGGGTTTTGATATTGACCGGTTTTTTAAAATAATCCTCAAATCCTGCTTCCCGGCATTCTGCCAGTTCAAAGATAGAGGCATATCCTGTGATGGCATACATAATGGACATGGGTCTTTGTTTTTTAACTGCCCGGCACAAATCAATGCCGTTCATTCCCGGCAGGTTCAGATCAAAAAACGATACAGACACATTCTCATTTTCAACAATCTCAAGGGCCTGTTCCGCACTTTCTGCGGTCAAAACCATATACCCCGCCTTGGAAAACACCTGGCTTAAAAGATTTAAGATGGCTTTTTCATCATCAACAAGCAATATTTTTTTTTCAGACATTATGGTTCCTTTCTATCATCATGTGAATCATTTTTATTCGAGGCAGCATCTATGTCGATCACTGTTGAACTCAGATAATCCTTTGTTTTGTACCGGGTGATGTTCATCAGTTTTCTGGTGATGGATCCCAGGCGCTCGGCCTGCTTTTGAATTTCGTTTATGTTTGACTTTCGGGTATCATCATCCCCCATCTGTAAAGATAATAATTCTGAAAACCCCATCAGGGCCATTAACGGCTGGTTCATCTCATGGCAGATCGCACCGGCCGTCTGAACAACAGCAGACAGTTTTTCTTTTTGCAGGGCAATCTGCTCAAGCTTTTTGGCCTCTGTAATGTCTTCAATTGACAGCAGAACCACTTGTTCATTGTTTAACACCATGGGCTGGGTGGAGATCCGCAAATGCCGTTTTCCAACTTGTTTAAATTCCATGATGGTTTCCACCAGATGGTATGACTCCTGCTTCTCCATGGTGTTGAACACAGTTGACCGCAGAAGGCATTTCTGACACTCCTGCCCAAAGCCGCATCCTTCAGGAACATCATCGTGATGCACACACCCGAACGCATCTCCGCCGACATGGCCGATTAATTGTTGTTCGTTTTTATTGGTAAACGCATAGGTTGCTCGGTTGGCCAGGGCTACCTTCCGATTATTATCAATGACGGCAATGGCCAGGGGCAGACCGTTGATCACTTCCAGCAGACCCTGGGCTGTATATATTTTAGAGGTAGCTGATGGGTGTTGTTCTGTATGATGCATGAATTATCTCTCCTTTCCTTCTTCCTGGTAGGGATACCAGTCCATATCCCTGAGTCTGTCAACTTTTAACACGGCAATGTCATTGCTGCCGGTGTTGAACACCACCTTTCTTCCCCTTTCTCCGCCAACATCCTGGGAGGTAATGGCAATCTTGTTTTTAGACAGGATTTTTATGGCCATCTCAATATTGTCCCGGCCAATGTCTTGATTGCTTTTTTCAGGATAATAGGCACCCCCATATATCTGCGCTTCAAGATGTTTGATTGAAGAGTCTCTGGCCAGCATCATTTTCAACAGGGCAATTGTGGACACATTCCCATAAAGTGCAGTGGTTTTACCTTTGGTTGCCATATAGGGATACTGGAAATGGTTCATCCCCCCCATGTGTTTTTTTCTGTCAAAAATACAGATGGAAACACCAGATCCAATGACCGTGGATATGCTGACTGCCTGATCCGGTACAAGGATATATCCGGGCTGCAGAAAATAATGGCTTGTCAGCGAATCCCGGTTAAAATTAAACTCTGTATTCATCGTATCCTGTCTATCCTTTTTTCTGGTAGCCACTGGGCAGCAGTGTGGAAAGATTGTGATCAAGACCGTTAAGGCTCTCGGCCAGGCCGACAAAAAACAGGCCCCCCGGCTTCAGCGCCCGGCTTAGATTATCCACAACCTTCTGCCGCGTGGGGGTATCAAAATAGATCATGACATTCCTGCAGAAAATGATGTCAAATGTATCAGGAGGGGTATCGGACAACAGGTTGAATTTTGTAAACGTCACCAACTTTTGAACCTCGGGCCTGACCTTGACATAATGCCGCCATTGGCCTTTTCCCTTTTGAAAATAGCTGCGCAACAGGGGCAGTGGAACGTTTTTCACCCGGTCATCAGGATAAATGGCGCGCCGGCCCAACGACAGCATGGAATCAGAGACATCCGAGGCAAAGATATTAAATGTAAATCCTTTATCCAGCAATTGAACGGCAATGGAAAAGGCTTCCTCACCGCTGGAGGATGCCGCACTCCAGATTTTTAACGGCCTTTTGCTGTCCAGTGTTTTGACGACATATTCGCAGTGTTTATTTTCCCGGAAAAAAAAGGTGTGATTGGTCGTGGTTGCATCAATGAAATTGGCAAATTCATCCGGGTCATTGGCTATCAGATCGATATAGTCTGAAAAAGAGGCTATTTTGGTCATTCGCATCCGTTTGGACAGCCTGGCCACCAGCAGGCTGTATTTTTTCTCGTTCAAGACAACACCTGATTCTTTGTATACCAGGGTTGAAAGTTTTTTATGCTGTGCTGCAGTCAGTCTTGTTTCGGTTACCATAAATTTATTTTGCTCTGCATCCGGTTATATGGTTTCTAAAATGGAAAGGGCTTTAGCGGCAATTCTGTTGATATCTTCTACATAATCAACCGCACCCATATTAATGGCTTCTTTTGGCATGCCAAAAACAACACTGGATTTTTCATCCTGTGCAATATTGATGGCCCCGGCATTTTTCATTTCCAGCATTCCTACGGCCCCGTCTTTCCCCATACCGGTCAGGATAATGCCAAGGGCATTGGCTCCGGCAAACCTGGCCACGGTTTTAAACAGAATATCCACGGCCGGTCTCTGGTAATGGACCAGGGGGCCGGTTTTAACTTCCACATAGTATCGGGCACCACTTCGTTTAAGAAGCATGTGGAAATTTCCCGGTGCGATCAGAACCTGGCCGGTTGTAACGGTATCCCCGTTTTGGGCTTCTTTGACAGTCATGGCACACAGTTCATTTAATCTTTCAGCAAAGGATGTGGTGAACTGGGCCGGCATATGCTGCACCACCACGATCCCCGGGGTGTTATGCGGCAGCCGGGTTAATACTTTTTTGATGGCCTCTGTTCCGCCGGTGGAGGCACCAATGGCAATAATTTTATTGGTGGTTTCTGCCAGCGCCCTGGATACAGGGCTTTCAGCCTGGTTATAATTTTGAAGAGCAGGGGGCGGTTTAACCATTTTTGCGCCATAAACCGCCTTTATTTTTTCTGCCAGCTGCAGACTCATATCTCCTACAGAATAGGCTGCATTGGGCTTGGAGATCACTTCAAGCGCACCAATGGAGAGGGCTTCAAGTGCCAGTTTGGATCCTTTGGTCGTCAGAGAGCTGACAATAATGACCGGCAGCGGGTAATGCTTCATCAGCTTTCGCAAAAACGTGATGCCGTCCATCCGTGGCATTTCAATATCCAGGGTAATTACATCCGGCTTTAGTTTGACTATTTTGTCCCGGGCCACATAAGGATCTGGCGCAGTACCGACAACCGTAATGCCGCTTTGCCTGGATAATTGCTCGGTAAAAACCTTTCTGACAACAGCAGAATCATCAACAATCAGCACTTTGATATCATGGGGCATATAGAACTCTCCAGGCCTTTGAATCAATTCATTTTCAAGAGAACAGCCATTTTTGATTCTGTGGTCTCAACAATGGTATAAATATCCTTGTCAGGGATTTGTTGTGCATCTATCATTTCAGGGATTCCCAGTTCATAAGGGATGGTTGACCTGGTTTTACTCAAGGCATTGCCGCATACCATGTTGAGCATCTCGGTCAAGGTTCCTGAAAGATGTGCCTGGGTGAGGTGTTCTTTGGGCTCACCCATAAAATTTTGTGCCATTTCTGACACAAGGGGTCTGGGAGCAATTAAAATCAAACGGCCGGAAGCATCACCTGTAAAGGTTAGCTGGCAGGCCATATGGTTTTTTTGATCCATTCCGCACCCGGCCAGCAAAGATTCTCGATCAAACTCAACCGGCAGAAAAAACATGGTTTCCATGACTTCAGAAATCGAGGTCAGTATCGCTGTCATCAAAATTTTCTTCATGATCTGTTTCTCCCAGAAGGTTGATGATTACATCTCTGATTGCCTCAGCAGTAAAAGGTTTGGTGATATACCCCTGGGCGCCGCAATTCTTAAATTCCTTGATTTTGGATTCATTGCCCTCGGTTGAGATCACCACAACCGGAATATCTTTTGTCAGGCCCCCTTGTTTTAATGTCCTGATAAACTCAAGGCCGTTCATGACCGGCATATTGTAATCAGTGATAATTAAGTCTACCCAGCTGTTTTTCATCAGCTCAAGGGCCTCTTTGCCATTGGCAGCCTCAAGGATGTCAGCCCTGCCATACCCTGCAGCCTTTAGCGTCCGTTTGATGACCGATCGCATGGGCAGGGAATCGTCTACTATCAGTATTGAATATGACATTTTTTTTCCTGTTAATTGTGGTTAAGCCATATGTAAAAGTTCTTCAATGTCCTGTATGTTCACGCCAAATTCTGCAATAATCAGCAACACATCATTGGCGGATATGCCCAGTTCCTTCATCACCTGATTTTTAAATCGGTAGGAAAGACCGTCTGAGCCCACCCCACTGCCCATCATCATACAGATGCAGTCAGCCAGGTAAACCGCAGCGATTTCCTTGTCTTTGATCATGGTTTCATCAGACAGGTGATGGTGCCGGATGATTTTGATCATCCTGGGACTGAACTGCCATGTTTTGGCAATCATGGCCCCCAGTTCGGCATGATCGATTCCCAGAACCTTTTTTTCTGCTTCCTGGAAACTGAAGTGCTGGTTTTCAACCAGATCATTTATTGTTTCAATATTTTTTAACACATGTTTTTCTAAAATAAGTTTGCCAATGTCTTTAATCAGGGCAGACGTAAATATGGTGTTTTTGTTTTTCAGGCCTATTTTTACGGCAACCTGCTTGGCTACCACCGCAGATGAGACCGAATACTTCCACATATCGCCCTGTTCCAGGCCATATCCTTCCTGACAGCCGGAAAGACTCTGGGTTCCGGTTTTCAGCAAAGCCAGTTCAACCACTTGATCTGTTCCCAGCATGTTGACCGCATCTTTGATGGATTCCACCGGGTGCTTAAGGCCATAATAGGCTGAATTACAGCTTTTTAATATACTTGCCGTGATCACCGGGTCATACTGGATCACATTGGCGATATCGGCCATGGAGCTGTCCGGGTTATCCACCACAGCCAGCAGTTGACTGGCAACAGCAGGAATCGGCTTTAAATAATGTATCTCTTCCATAAAAGCTTGAAGTGATGTCATATTTTCACCTCCCTGGACCCGGATGTTTTGACATAGATGTCGCCTGTTCCGACCTCAAGCCGGACAGTTCGGTTGATGTTTCCGCCGACATCCTGTTTATCGATCATGACATTGTTCTTGAAAAACATTTTTTTAAGGGCCATGTAATTGCGTTTGCCGATATTGAAAAATCCGCTCTGGTCCAGAATTTCAGCACCCCCGGCCACATAGATTTTCATCCGCTGTTTGGCAGCGCCCAGGTTATAGGCAGCCTTAAATAGTCGGGGAATACCGGAATCTGCAAACATATAGGGCCGGGCTGTTGCCTTTTCCTTATCTATGGAAGATTCGGGCAGCATATAGTGCAGGATTCCGCCCACCTTGACCACAGGATCGTAAACAACCAGTCCAATGCAGGAACCCAGAGAATAAGTGATAATGGATTCCTCTGGACGGTTGCTCACTTTCATATCTGCAACACCTACAATTTGTTTCATTGTGGTTCCCTTTTATTATTCTTTTGAAACAATACTGAATATGCCGTGAATATCCAGGATCAATCCCACCCGGCCATCGGCAAGAATGGCCCCACCTGAGATCCCCTCCACATCTTCCAGATTCTTTCCAAGACTTTTAATCACATATTCATCCTTACCCAACAGTTCATCAATGAGAAGGGCTCTTTTTTCCTCTTTTGACTCAACCACGACCACAAGCCCGTCTTGAACCGATCGTCTTTCAGTGCTGCTTTTGTAGATTTCATTGAGCCGGATGATGGGGATCAGGCTGCCGCGGTCCTTGACCATTTCCCCTTTGCCCTCAACTGTAAAATATTCATCTTTGCCGGGTTTAAAGGCCTTTTGAATGGCAATGGTCGGGATGACATATCGTTCATTGTCCACCCTCACCAGCATCCCGTCAATAATCGCAAGTGTCAGCGGCAGGCTGATGGTGAATTTGGTTCCTTTTCCCATTTTTGATGCAATATTGAGCTGTCCCCTGAACTTTTCAATTCCGGATTTGACCACATCCATGCCCACGCCCCTGCCTGAAACATCGGTAATCTGCCTGGCAGTGGAAAACCCGGGTTGAAGGATCAGGTCATATATCTGGGCATCGGTCATCTTTTCAGCTCCGGTGATCACACCCGTTTCCTTTGCTTTTTCAACTATCCGGTCTTTATCAAGCCCTTTGCCATCGTCTTCGATCTCTATGATAATATGCCCGCCTTTATGATAGGCGCGCAGAATAATTTCCCCCTGGGCATTTTTTCCCTGTTCAATCCGATCTGATGTTGCTTCAATACCATGATCCACAGAATTTCGGATCATATGAACCATGGGTTCGTACAGGGCATCTACTACATTTCTGTCGATTTCCGTATCCTCACCCTTCATGACCAGATTCACATCTTTGTTCGATTTTTTGGCCAGATCCCGGACCAGCCGGATCATTTTCATGAAGGTTGCCTTGATGGGAATCATCCGCATGGACATGGCAATGGTCTGCATATTGGTCACAATCTGACCCAGTTGAGATACATTTTGGGTCAAAGAGGGGTCATGGAGCGTCTTTTGCTTGAGCATGGACTGGGCAATCACCAGTTCGCCGGCATAATCCACCAGGTCATCGAGTTTTTGAGTACTCACCTTGACCTGGGTATCTACCTTTCGCCTGGTCATATTCTGGTCCATCAGGGCGGCTGCAATCTGCTGGGGTTGAACATTCTGGGTTTCAACCAGGATCTGTCCGATTTTCTTGTCCGGCTGATTTTTCTGGATCTCAAGGGCCTTGTCCAGAGAATCCTGGTCCAGCACCTTTTTCTTGATCAAAATTTTGCCCAGCGGCTCTTTCTTTTCATTGACCATGCCGGTCTGGAGGGCTTGAAGCTTATCCTTTAATGAGTTGATATCAATATCGTCATCAGTGGGCATGAATCCGGTCCTGACACCCTGGCTGACCCGGTCTAGAAGATTTTTCAAGGTATCTACGGATTCTAAAATGGCATCTGTGGCAGTATCATTGATCAAAAACTCTCCACTGCGGGCACTGTCCAGAAGATTTTCCGTGGCATGGGCCAGTTTGTTGATCTTTGTCAAAGAGAGAAATCCTGACACCCCTTTGATGGTATGAAACGGCCGAAAGATATCATTGATGATATCCTTGTTGGAGGGGTCCTGTTCCAGATCAATCAGGTTGACCTCAATGGTCTCCAGATTTTCCAGGGCTTCGGATACAAAATCAGTGAGGATTTCCATATCGTCTTTGGAAATTTTTGTTGATGAACTGCCCGGTGCCGATTCAATTTCCTGGTCTGCCTGGATTTCAACGGGCTTATCTCGTTCACTGGATTCAGATTCAGCGTTAGGTGCCTGCTGCTCCTCTAAAAATCGGACCCTCAGCAATTCCAGAACATCTGAACAATCAAACACAAACTCTTCTTTTTTTTTCAAGTGGTTGAGTATGGATTTGAGAAGCAAAGCCCCTTCTTCAATGGGTTTTGTATTGTAAATATCCTCCAGGGTCATATTCTCCACATAGGTTTTGCAGGCAATGGCGATCTGGTTGAACGTCTGGGGGTCAACACTGCTGGAAGTGTCAATAAGATCGTCCAGATTGTTGAGCATGGCACCCAGATCGGGGATTTCTCCTGGACAGAAACTGGCGATCAACCCACAAAACTCATCTATTTTAATTTCTAATTCTGTGTAGCAATCCGTCATGGTGTTTACATCACTTTCACGCATCAAGTTTTCTGTGTTGTCATTCTTCTGCTGTGCGTTTTCCGCTTCTTGAATGGAAAAGGTCAACTCTGAAACAAAGGTTTCCAAAAAAGCGGTTTGCTCAGCAATGGTCGTTGAACTGTTATTTTTGCCATCATTTAACACATCCCTGGCCAGCAGGACTTTTTGGGCTTCTTTTTTTAATGATGCGCCTTTACATTCGGTATGCAGCTGTTTGAGAATGGGCAGCAGGCAGGATAAACTTTTTGAATCCTCCGGATCAGCCATAACCAGCTCACAGGAAAGCTTTTCCACTAAATCCTTAATATTTTCATAGGGCATTGGATTATCCTTGTTTAATGTTTGTCAGTTCCGAAAATTGATGCCGCCACTTTAAAAAATATGAATTAAAAAACAGTATAGCGTATGATCCACTTTTATTCATGCATTTTTTTGATGCACGGTCAGGATTTTAAGACCCTGCCCGTGCATCTGACTAACGGCCATGGGCCGCCCTGGTTTTTCACCCGGGCCTGCCCACAAAAACGCATGAAAGAAACGCAGTGGCTTTCTCAGGTTCTTTGATCATTGTGCCAGGTTAAAAATTTTCAAAGTCGTCATCATCAAAGGGAATTACCTGATCCGGCCGGATTTCTTTTGATTTATGAGCCAGCAGGGTGTTTTTTCCCGGGGTCTTTTTTTTCGGTTTAGCCGCAATGGTTTTGATTTTGTGCTGCCGGCTGCCAGAAGCGCCCTGATTCCTTTTGCCCGTCACCAGCATGACCAGTTCGCCGACATAGTCTTTGAGCTGTTCGGCCTGGGCACTCATTTCTTCAGATGCAGAAGCTGATTCTTCGGCATTGGCAGCATTTTGCTGAACCACTTTGTCCATCTCGGTGATGGCAATGTTGACCTGCTCAATTCCATTGGACTGCTCCTTGGATGCTTCAGCAATTTCAGAAACAATATCACCCACTTTGGCAGAGCTTTGGGCTACCTGTTTGAATGCATCATTGGTGGTTGAAACCAGTTCTGATCCGTCATTGACCTTTTTGACCGTGCCTTCGATGAGTGCGGCTGTATTCTTTGCAGCTTCTGCCGCCCTCATGGCAAGGTTTCTCACTTCATCGGCCACAACCGCAAAGCCTGCACCGGCCTCACCGGCTCTGGCCGCTTCCACTGCAGCGTTCAAGGCCAGCAGATTGGTCTGGAAGGCAATTTCATCAATGGTTTTAATGATTTTGGAGGTTTCTTCGCTGGCTTTGGAAATATCTGCCATGGATTGTGTCAGCTGGCCCATGGAGTGATTGGCCGTGATCACCACTTTGTTGGTCTCTTTCATCAATCCGTCGGCATGGTTTGCATTTTCAGCATTTTTCTTGGTCATGGACGACATCTCTTCCATGGACGATGAGGTCTCCTCAATGGAGGCAGCCTGCTGGGAAGCGCCTTCGGCCATGGACTGGCTGGAAGAAGACACCTGGCCCGAGGCAGAGGCCACCTGTTCAGAGCCTTCATTCAAGCCTGCAATAATGCGATTCACCGGTCCGGTAATACTCCTGGTGATAAAAAAGGCCACCGCTACCCCCACGATCAGGGCCACAATCAATCCGATGATCATGAGTGTGGACGCCGTGGAAAGAGAGGCGACAGCCGCTTTTGCTATACTGTCAGTGGCTGACATGCCGGCATCTGCAGTGTCTTTGCACGCTTGAATCACCTCCTGCCCGGTGGTGGCTCTTTTTTTGCTCAGCTCCTGTAAAAGCAGCCAGTTTTCAAGAAATTTGGTCATGGCAAGTTTATAGGCGTTTCCGCCAGCTCTGATTGCTTCAATCTGTTTTAGATTCAAGGCATTACGGGATATCTTTTGAAGTTCTGAAAGCGTTGCCTCAATTTTAGGAAAATTTAGTAATGCCTCAGTCATCACATCCGGGCTTCTCAGGGCCTGGGATTTAAATGCCCCGACACGTGCGGCATTGCCAAGGTCAATCACATCATTGACCATGTTAATCTTGTTCTGTCTGTCCAGCATTGCAATGGTCAGTTTTTCCTGCTGGCCTTTCAAAAATTCATCGCAGTTCTGAACATAGATACCGGCGTTTTTATCCATTTGCGCCCGTATATCGGTCAAAACCTGTGAACTTGCCATATTTCCTTTTTTAAACTCTGCCAAAAATTGGGTCATCTCATCTTTATATGCAGATGCGCTGAATTCAATATTGTCCATGCGCTTAAGATCATCTTCAGCTTTGCTAAGTTTTCTAAGGCCATTCAAAAGCTCCTGTGCTTTGCCAATGGCCTTGACCGCATCATTCATCATTTTCAAATCACCTGTTGCCTGGGACTTGAAATTGGACACCCGGCTGTCAGTTCCTGTATTCACAAGTTCGGAAACAATCCTGATTTTTTCCTGGTGGTCCTTCAAGTCTGCTTTGAACATCTCATTCTGACTGGCCAGAAACGCATTGCTATTGGTCATGTAGTCAGCTGCAGAGGAATCCATGATCGCCCTGTTTGCGGCCAGCTTGGCATTGGTGTCCACGGTCTGCTGCATCAGCAGTTTATAGGCTTCCACTGCTTTGGTGGCCGCTTCGACCTGTCCTTTAAGTGCCTTTAAATTGGGTGAATTTTTCTCAAGCGTGCGCGCTTTTTCCAGGGCGGCATCAACCGCTTTCATCTCTTTTTGAGCATCGGCATAAAAGGCTTCTTCTTCAGTAAATCCATACCCTCTCATTTCATACATCACCCGGTTGGATGCGCCCCGCAGCTCATTGGCCACATCCACCTCCGGCACATATTCATTGGCCAGCATGGTGCTTTGGGTTTCCACAGCCCCCATGTTGTAGATGGCCATCAGTCCCAGGGAACCTGCAATCATGATCAACAGTGCAAACCCTGATGCGATTTTTAATCCCAGACTCATGTTTTTCATTGGTTTCTCCTTCTCCTTGTTATGTTAAATATGTATAAGGTTTCATTTTTTTATTATAAAAATTTGTGTTTAGGATACCTTGCTGAGTCCGTCAATTTCCTGGGTTGACAGCACTTTATCGATGTTGAGCAGAATTTTGACCCCGCCCCCCATTTTGGCCATGCCCAGGATGTATTCAGTGTTGAGTTTTGTTCCGAATGCCGGGGTCTGTTCAATATCCTCTTCCTGGATATTCAGCACCTCGGACACGGCATCCACGACAATTCCGATTAAAACCGTGTCATCATCAGCATCAATTTCCACCACAATGATGCAGGTTCGATCGGTATAGGGAATTTCTCCCATATCAAATTTTAACCGAAGATCAACCACGGGAATGACCTTGCCGCGAAGATTGATCACCCCTTTAACAAAGGCTGGGGTTCTGGGAACAGAGGTGATCGGCATCATGCCGATGATCTCTTTGACCTTGAGAATTCCGATGCCATATTCTTCTTTTTCCAGGGAAAATGTCAGGTATTTACCGGTTTTTATCGTTGTTGCCTTAATTGCCTGATCCATGGTTTTTGCCATTGGGTCCATGTTAATGCCCTCCTTGGTTAAATGAACGAATTATTGTTTATTTGGATGCTTCTTTTGTTGATAAGCGTCATCATTCTCCTGCCAGACTGTTTGTTTGACTAGATGGATTGCTCTCATCAGCCATGATTTTTTCAATGATCTCACCGGCGTTGAGCAAATCATCCAGGCCATGGGCCACAGGATGGTCTTGCTTTTGATTCATGGTCCATGTAATGTTTAACCGGTTGCTGTCATAGTCATACACAATGGCAGCTGATCTGGCGCTGCTGTTGAGCGCTACCCGGATCTGGGAAAGAAGAAATCCGTCATCAACCAGTTGGTTCACCGCATTGGTCAGGCTGTCAAAGTGAGCGGCCACCACCAGAAAAAGAACGTCTCTTCTTTCACACGGATAAATGTCAAAACTTTTGATTTTTTTGGTGATCGCAGACAGTAGATTGGTCTCATTTTTATTGTAGATCCTGTCTTTTGGGCTGATGTGGGCAAGGTACCCAAATTTTTTGGGGAATGCGGCAATCAGGCCGGTGCATGTTGAAACCCCCCAGGTTTCCAGGATTTCATGGTTCCGGGCTTTTAAAAATTCATCCATATCCACCCTTAACGCACTGGTGTAAGTGATCGGACTGGGTTTGTCAGACGGCTTAAGGGGCGTTTTTTTCAGATATTTTATCAGACAATCCCCATAATATGTTTTATGGGTTTTGTAATGGTTGGTGATGATCTCGGCCTTATCGATTTTAGCGACCACCAGCCAGCGGGTATCAAGGAAGGTAAACACTTTAAATGAACTTAAGGCGACAGCCCCCCTGTAATCGTTAACCAGCCGATGGCCCTGGGTTTCCCTGAATTTTGCCTTGATGTTCCGATCATCCAGATGCTCTCTGAGGATGGTTGACTTCCCTTTAAAATAGGACTCTGTCAGCATCAATCCCTGACTGTTGACCAGAAAGGTTTCCCCGGTTTTTCCCATATCATCTGTGGCGGAAAAGATGGAGTTGAGTTTGTTGATCGGACACTGGAGAATCACCCAGCCCACCTTAACCCCCTCTTTTAAAACCGGCTCAATAAAAAAAGCAGCCGGCTCAGAAGAGGGGCCGTACTCATAAAAATCTACAAATACCTCATGGTCTGGTTTTTTGGCAATCGCCTCACTCAACATCCCAATCGATTGCCGGCTGTTGATCAGATTCAGATCATGGTCTGTTTCTTTGCGAAGGGTGTGAAAAACAGAACCATCTATATCCACAAATAAAATATCGTAAAACGCAAAATAGTTGGCAATGTAATATCCATTGAAATGCTGTCGCATATTTTCCACATCATTGGCAAGGGATGCAGGGGCTGCTTTGAATTTTTGTACATGATAATACTGGCGGTTCATCTCAAAAAAGCTGGTAATGGTCTGATCGGTTGCTGCTTCCCGGGCAAGGGAATGCAGTCGCGCCATAAACCGTTCCAACTGATCCACTTTTTCCTGGCGGATATAGTCCAGCTGAACCAGGGCCCAGTCATAGGGTGTCCGATTGGCCCATGCGCCCCTGCTGCCAAGAAGCATAAAAATCAGTATTAAAAAGCAGACCCGGTTGCGGTTGTGTTTATTGTTCATTTTGTATTCTGTCTCTTTCCATGTTGTCTGGGGCAGTGCCTTGATTATTATCATGGTGCGCTATGGATTGAACTTGACTGCCGGCAGGGTAATGGTGAATGTGGTGCCTTGCCCCACACTGCTGTCAACTTGAATCCGGCCGTGATGGTCTTTGATGACATGATACGCCACATGCATGCCAAGACCGGTTCCTGAACCGATTTGCCGGGTGGTGTAAAACGGATCAAATATTTTTGACAGGTCTTCTTTTTCAATGCCGCACCCGGTGTCGGAAATGCTGATGTGAACCTGTTCTCCCTGTTTTTGGGTCTGGATGCGGATTTGACCTTTTTCTTCAATGGCCTGGGCTGCATTGAGCATTATATTCATAAAGGCCTGATTTAATTTTTCAGGCACGCCTTCAACCGCAGGAATGTCTCCAAAATCGGTGACGACCACAGCTTTTTCAAAAAGTTCGCCCTGGACAACCTTTAATGATGCCTTCAAGCAGGTATTGATATCCACAAACCGGTTGATTTCTTTTCCCGGCTGGGCAAAATATTTTAAATCCCCAAGGATAGTTGCAATACGGTCTGAACCGCTCCTGCAATCGCTCAGAATCTGGGTGCTGTCTTCCATGAGATAATGGATATCAATTGTGGTTTCATGCTCGGCTAGGGATTGAACCTGACGGGCTATTTCATTTGGCAATTGTTCACCAAGCCGGGTTAAAGTCTCTGACAAGTGCCGGTAGTCAGTGACCAGGCCATGAATAGTGTTCAGATAATCCCCCAGTGTTTCCAGGTTGCTGCTGATAAATGAGATGGGGTTGCTGATTTCATGGGCCACCCCGGCAGCCATTTTCCCGATGGATTCCATTTTCCGGGCATGAAACAATTGCTGCTGGATTATTTCTTTTTCCTGTTCTGCCTTTTGGTGTCCTTTTATTTCATCGGCCAATTTAGCAGACTGAGCTTTTAACTTTTGCTGCAGCCGTGCCAGATTCAGGTGCGTCTTAATTCTTGCCAGAACTTCTGATGCGTCCACAGGTTTTGTCACATAATCGATTCCCCCGGCTTTCAGGGCATTTACTTTAAAATCAGTGTCTGCATGGGAACTGATAAAGATAACCGGGATATCCTGTGTGGTTGTGTCGGCTTTGAGCTGCCGGCACACTTCAATTCCGTTCATCCCGGGCATTTGCATATCCAGAAGGATCAGATCCGGCGCTTTTTTGAGGATGCTCTGCAACGCCAGATCACCATCATTGGCCGGCCTGACCCGGTATCCCGCATCCGACAGAATCTGGGACATTAATTGCAGATGCGACAGATTGTCTTCAACCACCAGGATCTCCCCGAAAGGATCATAAATTTCGGATAGATGGTTCATTTATTGTTTCCCCTGGTTTAAAGATTTTATGTGTTCAAGTATTCCCCGGTAATTAAAATGGGCAACCATATCGCATATGGACTCGCCCAGCTTATGGTTATACTGGCCAATGCTTTGGGCAGCCTTTAAACTCAACTGCTCATCCAGCAGCAGGGCCGCTGTCTGCAAATCTTGAATCAGATCCCTGGGCAGTTGCATCAGTTGATGTCTGTCTAGCCCATGCGATTGTCTGGCTGGTCTTTGTTCATGATCAGTGAACCCGATGCCGAGCCGGTTTTCCAGCACAGAAAAAATCTGGGTATCCCGGTAGGGTTTCCGGATAAAGTCATCACAACCGGCTGCCAGAATTTCAATCCGTTCCTGCTCAAGGGCATGGGCAGTGAGGGCAATAATGATGGTGTTTTTACCGTTTTTTGCTGCCCGGATAGTTCGTGTGGCATCCAATCCGTTCAAGACCGGCATTCGGATATCCATCCAGATCAGGTCCGGGTGCCAGTGTTCAAATATTTCCACGGCCTCCTGTCCGTTGACGGCATGGCGGATTTCAAATCCCAGCGGTTCTAATATCTGTTCCAGAAGCAGGCGATTCTCCAATCGGTCTTCAGCAATGAGGATACGATGGCCCTGTTTTTGTCTGGCCAGGCCGGATAAGGGGCTGTGTGCAGCATCAACTGGTTTTTTTTCCAGTTGAGACAAAATTTTTACAGGGATTTCAAAATAAAACACAGACCCTTTTTCAGGTTCACTCTCCACGCCGATGTGACCGCCCATCAGCTCAATAAACTGTTTGCAGATTGACAGTCCCAGGCCTGTTCCGGATTCAGAAGCAGGCTGGTCCCCGATCTGTTCAAACGACTTGAAAATGATCTGCTGATCTTCTAAACGGATGCCGATACCCGAATCTTGTACTTCAAACCTAAGGACTGCCTGACTGGCAGTGGTTTGTTTCAACACAGAGGCTGACAGGCGGATCGAACCGTTTGACGTATATTTAATGGCATTGGCGACCAGATTGATCAGGACCTGACGCAATTTTCCCGGATCAGTCACTACGGTTTCAGGAAGATGCGGTGAAATGGCCATGTCAAAATGCAACTTTTTTTCGCTGATTTTGATGGAAAAAAGTGATTGTATATCCAGTAGAAGCCGGGTCAGGTTGACTCGGACATTTTCTTGAACCATATGGCCGGCCTCGATCTTGGAGATGTCCAGCACATTGTTGATCAGGTTCAGCAGATTTTCACCGCTGTTGGAAATGATATTGAGCTTTTCTATTTGATCCGGCGGGACTCCTTTGGTTTTTTGAAGCAGGTTGGTAAATCCGAGAATCGCATTAAGCGGGGTCCGAAGTTCATGGCTCATATTGGCCAGAAAAACACTTTTGGCTCTGTTGGCCGCTTCAGCCTGATTTTTAGCCAGATTTGCCTGGTCTTTTGCCCGGTGCATGGCCCCGCTCATCAGGGCGATCAGTGTCCCGTTTACACAGAAAACAGCCATGCCCAGGTAATCGGCGGGATCATCAATAAAGGGCTGATCCGTCGGGGACCAGAATAAAACGGCAAGGGCGGAAAGGGCAGTGGCAAACAAACCGGACGCAAACCCGCCGTAAAGTGCCACAGCCATGACTGCCGGATAAAAGGTAACCCAGGGGATTCGCAGCTCCAGCGCTCCCAGGGGCCAGACCCGAAGCCCGGCCGCCCCGGCGATGATCAGGAGGGCGACCAGATTTTTGAAGGCCTTTGCCTGTTTTTGATCCTGCCGGAACAGACCAAGGCCCTCTTTATTTATCAGGCTATTAAAAGTTTTCAAAGTCATCGTCATCATCAAAGGGAATCACCTGTTCTGGCCTCAACGCATTGGAATGATGGGCCAGCTGCTGGTTCTTCCCGGTTTTTTTGGGTTTTGAGGCCAAGGTCTTGACAGGCTTGTGTGCATGAACAACCTGGCCCTGGTTCAATTTTCCGGATACCAGCACCACAAGGTCTCCCACATATTCTCTAAGCTGCTCTGCCTGGGCATTCATCTCTTCTGATGCTGAGGCAGATTCTTCCGCATTGGCAGCGTTCTGCTGAACCACCTTGTCCATTTCAGTGATGGCCAGATTCACCTGTTCAATGCCGCTTGACTGCTCTTTGGACGCTTCGGCAATTTCAGACACCAGTTCCCCTACTTTTGCCGTGCTGTTTGCCACCTGACCAAAGGCCTCACTGGTTTCTGAAACAAGAGTTGATCCATCTTTGACCTTTTTAACGGTTCCTTCGATGAGTGCGGCTGTATTCTTTGCGGCATCTGCCGCCCGCATGGCCAGATTCCTCACCTCATCGGCAACCACGGCAAATCCTGCACCGGCTTCGCCGGCCCTGGCCGCTTCAACCGCTGCATTCAAAGCCAGCAGATTGGTCTGGAAAGCGATCTCATCAATGGTTTTAATGATTTTGGAGGTTTCTTCGCTGGCTTTGGTAATCTCTTCCATGGACCGGGTGAGCTGATCCATTGATGTGTTGGCTGTGGCAACCACCTGATTGGCCTCTTTCATCAAGCTATCGGCCTGGCCGGCATTTTCTGCATTTTTCCTGGTCATGGATGACATCTGTTCCATGGATGAAGAGGTTTCTTCAATGGAGGCAGCCTGTTCTGAGGCCCCTTCAGCCATGGACTGGCTGGAAGAGGATACCTGGCCCGAGGCAGATGCCACCTGGTTGGCCCCTTCGCTCATGCCTTTGGTAATCACGGTGATGGGTTTGCTGATGGACCGTGAGATAAACCAGGCAATGGCCAGAATACCGATCACACTGATCACTGAAATGATAATGATCAGCCACCGGATGGCATTGGCTGCGGCAAAGGCCTCTGACTGGTCAATTTCCGCAATTAAAGCCCAGGTGGTATCGCCTATTTTCAAAGGAGAAAATGATGACAGGACCCGATTGCCGCTGTAATCAATGATAATCTTGGAATCTTCTTTCCCTGCAAGGGCCAGAGTGGTGGCATCCGTATCCACCTTACCGGTTGAGGGGTTGGCAAAGGAGGCTTTGACTGAATGGTTTTTCGGGTCAAGAAAACTGTCCGATCGCATAAGCTTGTCCTGCCCAACCAGATAGGTTTCTCCGGTTCTGCCCATGCCGTCCCGCTGCTGCATGATCCGGTTGATGGCATCCAGCGACAATTGCAAACCCACAATCATTTCAACTTTGCCATTGTGGATCACGGGCTGGGCGATAAATGCACAGGGTTGGTTGTCGCTGGGGGCATAGGGTTCAAAATCAGCCACGCCATACTGTTTTGTCTGTTTCACCTGCTGGACAAGACGGCCTAACCCTGAATCCGCATATTTGCCGGTTATAAAATTGGTCTGGTAATCAGCTTCCTGAGTAACGGTGTAAAACGCATACCCATCAGCATTGATGAGAAAAAGATCATAATACCCATACATCTGGGTATATTTTTTGAAAAAATATTCCCCTTTGTCATCCTTGGGGCAAAAGGCCTCGGCCACATCGATTTCGGTGATGATGGCCCAGGAAAGATCCTTGATTTTAATGGGATCAAAACAGGAGAGTACCGGGTTTTGGTTATAATCGAGGATCACATCCTGTCCGGCAGACCCGGTCAGAGCAGCCTGGGTTGCTTTGGTATTTATCCGTCCTTTTTCCGGATTGTTGAAACTGGCCAGGACGGTATGATTTTTAGGATCTAAAAATGAATCTGACCGCATCAGGGTGTCAGCCCCCACCAGGTAGGATTCTCCGGTTTCGCCCATGCCATACCGGGTGGTCATGACGGAATTGATCTGGTCCAGCGGAAGCTGGAATGCAATAATCCCGACCATGGTTCCGGTCCCATCTTTTATCGGATACCCTGCAAACATCGCCGGATCGCCGTTGCTGGGCGCATAAGGCGCCATGTCCACAACCGATGCATTGCCCGAACGGACGATTTTTGCCCACAGCTTTCCAAGTCCGGAATCCTTATATTGGCCATGGCCGATATTTTCACCCAGATCTTTTTCCTTTGCTGCAGAGTACATGACATGGCCATGTTTGGCACAGATCAAAAATACATCATACACGCCGCTGTCCTTGTAAAATTCATGAATGGGGGTACCCATTGTCTCCCATATCTGTTTGTATTCAGCGGTTGTCACATCATAATTTCCGGTTTCAGAGGTTTTCATATCATTGTGATAGATCACCAGCCGGTCATAGATGGTTTTTACATCCTGGCTTCTGGCAAACATGCCCATTTTTAAAAACATGTCATCAAAATAGGTTTTGATGGCTGTTTTCTTGAGCTGCTGAATGGCTTCAAGCTTGTCAAAAGCTTCTTTTCTGAGCGTGCCCACGGTTTCCATCAAAACGCCCATGTCTCCTTTGCGTTCATCAAAAAACTGGGTGATCTGGGCTTTTTTCACAGCCCGCATCCCCTTGAGCTGGTCAAATGCCTGTTCAGACAGGGCAGAGTTGGATTTAACATAAGCGATTGTGCCAATGACCGCAAACGGGATCAGGCCCACCAATAAAAACGAAATAATTAATTTGGCTGCAAGACTCATGTGTTTCATGGCACTCCTTTTTTTTGTATGGTTATATTGTTTTTTCCCAGGGTTTTCCGATTCTTCCCTGTTTTTTTTCTGCAGCTGGTTTACACCATTTATTGAACACTCATTTTATTTAAGACGTCACAAAGGTCGCCATATTTATCATTGGCAGCGGTAAAATATCGAGGATAGAGTTTGTGAATGAGCGACATATTGTTCTCCAGATTTTTGGCATGCACCAGGACTATTTTTTTGTCATTGAACATCTCTTTTTTTGAATAGAGCTGATCCAGTCGCTTCTGACTGTCCAAAAACAGGAGAAGGATCTCTTTTTCCATAAACGGTCTGCGCTGTGCGAGTGTTTTTTTAAATGCTGTAACATTGCGGCAGATATCGATTTTAATGCCATTGAGCTTTGTTTGAATTTGTTCCAAAAAAAACTCACCTTTTTTGCCGGAATCTTTATGTAAAAACAATAGAATGTGTGTCATGGCACTCTCTTTTGCTGAATGGGTGTTATCATTTGTTTTATCTTTGACAATTCAAGTATTGTGCCAGGAGGGGGTAAGGTTGAAATATGATTGTATTTCAGGGGGTTATTCGGGCGCAGGCCAGTCTGTTGCTGTTGCACAAATGTGACAAAAGACAAGGGCTGTCAATCATGAAAACAGGTAACAATCTGAAATTATATGAAATACAATAGAAAATGGTTCCTGTCGCATAAATGTGACAGTCGCAAAAAAAAGACAAGCGTTATGTGATTTTCATATCATGCTGCTGGAGAAGGCGATACAGGTGGCCTCGGGAAAGACCGGAGAGGCTGCAGGCGGTTTTAATGTTTCCATCTGCAGCAGACAGAAGGGTTTGTAAATAATCATATTTGAGTTTTTCAAGGTGGTCCTTATAGGTTAAAATCGTATCGGCAGAAACCGTGGACAGCAGCATTGAAGTTGCTGGAATCGGGCTGTCAGGGCTGGCTGAAAATCTTTTTCTGATGTTGTGTGCACGAATATATTCTGGAAGATGATGGGGGAAAAGCGTTGTTCCATCGTCATTTTCGCTGCAGACCAGATCCAGGGTATTGATCAGCTCCCGGACATTTCCCGGCCAGTCGTATAATTCAAGTTCTTCTAAAAATTCTGGCGACATCCGGCAGGATGGTTTTCCGTTTTCGTCTTTTTTGCGGATCAGATGCCGTCCTGCCAGCAAAGAGACATCTTTTTCCCGATCTTTTAATGGCGGCAGGTGGATATCCATGGTGAACAACCTGAAAAACAGATCTTCTCTGAAAGAGCCCTGTTTGACCATATTGGAAAGATCGCGATGGGTGGCACAGATCACTCTGAAATCACTGCTGACTTCATTTTTAGCCCCAATGGGCCTGAATTTTTTTTCCTGAAGTGCCCTTAAAAATTTTTTCTGGACGATCAATGGAAGTTCTCCCACCTCGTCCAGGAAAAGGCTTCCTTTATCCGCCATTTTCATCAGGCCGGTTTTATCGGAATCCGCACCGGTAAAAGCCCCTTTGGTGTGGCCGAAAAGTGCACTTTCCACCAGATGCTCAGGCAGTGATGCGCAATCCACCACCACAAATTCGGCTTGGCTTCGTTTGCTGTTGTCATGAATGGCCTTTGCAAACAGCTCTTTTCCAGTTCCGGTTTCACCGGATATCATGACCGGTATATCGGTTCTTGCGGCCTGAGCCGCTTTTTCAAGACAATCCAGCAGTAACCGGCTTTGGCCGACGATCGCTTGGGTTTTAATCTTTTGTTCAGGCTGCCTGGCCAGTTTTTGTTTTCGATATTCATAGGCCCGGTCCAAAGCAAACTTAAAATTTTTATGAGACCCTTTTTTTGAAATATAGTCCCATGCCCTGGCCCGCATGGCCAGCTCAGCACCGTCGATATTTTCATCTGCCGTAATAATGATAATTTCAGGTGCCAGCGGATGTCGCCTGATGACATCTATGGCCTCAAGACCATTGCCATCCGGCAGATTTACATCCAGAAACACAATATCCACTTGCCCTGAAAAAATAGCATCCACGCCCTGTTGCAGCGTCTGTTGATAATGAGTTGTGTAGCCCATCCCCTGAAAAATTTTTGAAAGCATTTTGCAGATCTGCTCATCGTCATCGATAATTAAAACATCGGGCATGGGTTTATGGGGCCTTTAATCTCTGGTTTTCATCCAGAACCGTTCTGATGGTTTTGGCAAACTCTGATTTAATCATGGGTTTGAACAATAATCCTTTTACGCCAATGGACCGGGCTTTTTCCAGATTGATCTGTTCACTGAACCCCGTACAAATCAGTACGGGCAAATCCGGCACAATGTCCATCAGTTTTCTGGCAAAAATATCCCCTGTCATCTCCGGCATGGTCATGTCTGTGATAACCATATCAAACTTGTCTGGTACGTCAAGAATTAATTGCAGTGCCTCATGGCAGCTGTTCCGGGTGGTTATGGTATACCCCAGCCGTTTGAGCATTTTTTCTTCAATATCCAGAATAGTTTGTTCGTCATCAACCAGCAGGATATGTTCATTTCCTCCGGGGGATTTTTTTTTGTGTGGTGCCAAAGGAGCGGTACTGTGTTTTTGCCGGATGGCCGGAATATACACATCAAAGCGGCTGCCTTCACCCGGCGTGCTGGTGACGATGATTTTCCCGCCCAGGTTGGTTACAATACCATGGACCACTGACAACCCTAAGCCCGTGCCTTTTCCTTTGGGCTTGGTTGTAAAATAGGGATCAAAAATTTTTTTGATCGTGAGGTGATCCATCCCTGTTCCGGTATCGCCCACAAAAAGATTAACAACAGGGTCTTTCCATAGTTTCAACTGCTCCTGGTCTGAATCCATATCAGACAGGTTCTGCAGTTTGATGGTCAGAACCCCTCCTGAATCCTGCATGGCATGATAGTCATTGGTGATCAGATTCATGGCCACCTGGTGAATTTGCGTCGGGTCAGCCAGGATCATCATGCAGTCCGGTTCTATGAATTTATTAATTTTTATGGTGGCAGGAAGGGTTGACCGGATCAGTTTAATGACCTCTTTTACAATCAGATCCGGCTTCAGGGGGCCGGCAGTCTCCTGGGTCTGGCGGCTGAAGGTTAAAATCTGATTGACCAGTTCTTTGGCCCGTTTTGCACCGATTAAAATTTCATTGATGCTCTCTTTATGGGGATGATCGTTTGCACAATCCTCCATCAGAATTTCTGCATGACCGATAATCGGGAAGAGAATATTGTTAAAATCGTGGGCAATCCCTCCGGCTAAAGCTCCGATGGCCTCAATTTTCTGTAACTGCAGGAGCTGTTTTTCAAGGGCTTGCTTTTCTGCCATGGCTTGATGTTGTTGTTCCTGTTTTTGGATCAGCTCAATTTCCATGGTTTT
>JBDRPM010000070.1:0-11899 GCA_043827005.1 Pseudomonadota bacterium
AAATGATTTGAAAATCAAGAAATATTGAAGAATGAATAGTTGTTCATTTGGCATTTAAATGGAAATAAATATATAAAAAATTAAAACATAATAATCATTATTTTTTGCAAGTACTTGTAAAAACATAAATTTTATATAAAAAAGCTGGTTTTAAAAAATAGTAATTATCTGCTTGACATTTATTAAAAGCTTTTGCTAAATTATGAATCATTATTCATTTGTTTCCGGGAAAGGTGGTTTATAGTTTGGAAAAAAACAGATCCGAGAAATATCATATTATACTCAAAAGTGCGGGTGAAATTTTTGCCAAGTTTGGATTTCATAAGGCAACGATATCACAGATTGCCGCCCAGGCCGGTGTTGCGGACGGCACCTTATATTTATATTTTAAAAATAAAGATGATATCCTGTATCAATTTATCAGTGTTAAAACCGAGTCGGTCTTTAAAAAAATGCGTGGGGCTGTTGAAAAAGGGAAAACGGCCGAAGAAAAGTTGCGGTTTTTAATCCACTGCCATCTTGAAGAATTTCAAAATGATAAAAACATGGCCATTATTTTCCAGTCAGAAGTCCGGTATTTGAGAGATATTGAATCCCAGATCAAAGACATTTCAAAAATGTATCTTGATTTGCTGTCTGAAATTATTGAGCAAGGACAGATCGAGGGCAGTATGCGACAGGATCTGTTTGTCGGTCTGGTCAAACGCTTTATTCTGGGCGCTGTGGAAGGGGTGATCAGCACCTGGGTCTCTGCTGACGGCAGGTATGATCTTGTCTCCATGGCTGGTCCGCTGGTGGATTTATATCTGACCGGATTACGCGGAGAAATATTAAAAATATCAAATTAATATTACCATGGCCATTGGATGTTTGTTAGAGCTTTCATTTGGATAAAATAAAAACAGTCAGTCTTCAATAAAAACTTAAACGTTTGGGAGGTAAACAAAGATGACTTCAATAATCGGTCCGGCAAGTTATAAACTCTTTGGGGTGTTCCCCACAGCAATCGTGTCTTTTGTTTTACCCATTATTGGTATCGGCCTGTTTACCTATATAATGGCCAGACGTCTGGCCCCGCTTGTTCGGGCAAATCCGGATGACCGGTTTGACCGGATATGGCAGCGCATTCTAAACCTTGTGGTTGTCTGGCTGGGGCAGATCCGTCATCCCCGGTACATGCTGGCCGGTGTGCTTCATATCGTTATTTTTGCAGGATTTTTGACCTTGTCCATCCGTTCAACATCTCTTGTGATTATCGGGTTTTCAGATGGATTTGTCCTTCCGGGTTTAGATGGTCCCCTGGGCAGTGTGTACAATTTTTTAAAAGATTATGCGGCCACAGCCGTACTCATTGCCTGTATCATTGCTGCGATAAGGCGGGGAATATTTACACCGAAACGGTATGCGGTACCGGAAAAATATGGGAAAGATCATACGGCCGAAGCTGTTTTTGTGCTGGGGGTTATTTCAATTTTGATGCTTTCTGAAAGTTTGTTTGAAGCTTCTGAGCTGGCATCATTGGCCAAGATCGGCCAGGAACATTTTGTTGCGCCGCTTTCCCTGGTATGGATATTTAAGGCCATGCTTTTGCCGACATCCCAGGGGTTCCTCCAGGGGCTTCATATAGTAACCTATTTTATTCATGACCTGGCTTTTTTCTTTTTTCTGTGTTTTCTTCCCATGGGTAAGCATTTTCATGTGATCACCTCTATCTTTAATGTTTTTTTCATGCGTGTGACAAAAGGCAATATTAAGCCTGTCAAATATGGAATTGCAGATGAACAACTGGATGACCTTGAATCATTTGGGGTTAAAACCCTGGAAGATTTTACCTGGAAACATCTGCTTGATTTTTATACCTGTGCTGATTGCGGCAGATGTTCGGACCATTGTCCGGCCAATGCTGTTGGTCGCCCGCTGTCCCCGCGTTTTATCACCATCAAGGCCAGGGATCTGATGTTTAAAAATTACCCGCTTTCAGGCAAAATTTATAAAAGCAAACTTCTGGTGGAAGATATTTATACCGAAGATGAAATCTGGTCCTGCACCACCTGCGGTGCCTGTGAACAAGAGTGCCCGCTGGGGATTGAATATATTGATAAGATGGTTGACCTTCGAAGGGGGATGGTTGACGAAGGCATGGTACCCCAGTCTTTGCAGAAACCATTGAAAGCACTTGAAAAAAGAGGCAATCCATATGGTATGATGGAAAAGAAACGGGCAGACTGGACATTGGATGAAGCGTTTGCAGCCAGTTGTTCAGTTAAAAACCTGGAGACTGAAGAAGCCAATACCCTGTATTTTGTGGACAGTATTACCTCCTATGATGATACCATGCAACAGATTGCAAGGGATACGTCTGTTATATTAAACAAGGCCGGGGTTGATTTCGGCATCCTTGGAAAACTTGAAAAAGACAGTGGCAACGAAGTCTTACGGTTTGGCGAAGAGATGCTGTTTCAGGATTTAAAAGCCCAGAACACGGAAAATATCAAAGAGACCGGGGTAAAACAGATTGTCACCTCAGATCCGCATGCCTATAATGCCTTGAAAAATGATTATAAAGGCCTGCCCCCTGTTCAGCATATCACCCAGGTGGTGGCGCAGAAAATTAAAAGCGGCCAGTTGACGCTCAAGCCCTGTGAGTTGCCGGATAAGATATTTGTTTATCATGATCCCTGCTATCTGGGCCGCCATAATGAGGTGTATGAAGATCCCAGGCAGGCCATGGATGCCATTAACGGCCTGACACGAGTGGAGCTTGAAAAAAGCCGGGATCGCTCTTTTTGCTGCGGCGGCGGTGGATTAATGCTGTTTTATGAACCTGAAGAAGATGCTCGAATGGGGGTTTTAAGGGTGAATATGGCGGTTGAAGCCGGAGCCAATGTGATTGTTACAGCCTGTCCTTTTTGTTTTGTCAATATCCAGGATGCCATTAAAGTGGCAGGTGTTGAAGACCGGATGGAAGTTATGGATTTTACGCAGCTGATTAAAATGCATTTGATATAAAATAACGACAGCAGGGTTGGGGTATTAAACCTGAAACTGTCAACTGATTTTAAGGAGGCAACAATGGAGATCTTGGTATGTGTCAAACGGGTGCCGGATACGGCAGAAAATGAATTTGAACTCAATGGTGCCGGAAATGATCTGGAACGGGATGATCTGGTTTATTCGGTGAATGAATGGGATAATTATGCAGTGGAAGAAGCCATTCAGATTGTTGATCGGGAAGGTGGCAATGTAACCGTGATAACAGTGGGAGATGATGACTCAGAAGAGGTGCTGCGTCGGGAAATGGCCATGGGCGCCAACAATGGGATTCTTTTATCGGATGATGGATTTAAGGAGTCGGATGGCCGGGGCATTGCAACGATCTTGAAAGCCCATATTGAAAAAAGCAACTATGATCTGATCCTGACCGGCGCGCTTGCCGATGAAGGTGCAGGTCAGGTGGGTGGTATGCTGGCAGCCATGCTGGACATGCCCTATGCTTCTTTGGTCAATAAAATAGAGGTTAAGGGGGATAAGCTTGTTGTGGGTCGGGAGATCGAAGGCGGAAATCTGGAAATGAATGAAATGCAGTTGCCGTGCGTGATGTCCATCCAGACCGGAATCAATGAGCCCCGCTATGTCGGTATCCGGGGTATCCGGAAAGTGGCTGGTGTTGAAATTCCTGTGAAGGGTGCCTCTGATCTCGGTATTTCCCTGGACAGTGTGGGCAGGGCCGGCGCTAAAACCCGCCGGGTTGACTATTTTGTACCTGACCTTGGGGAAGGGGCTGAAATGCTTGAAGGTTCAACCGATGAGATTATTGCCAAGCTGATTGAAAAGCTTAAAGCCAAAGGAGGACTATAATCATGACTGCAATTTTTGCTTATATTCCAATCAAAAATGATACAGCAGATGATGTTGCAACCGAGTTTTTGACGGCTGCTCGAAAAATTGATGCAAACGCTTGTCTCACCGCTGTGCTGACAGGCACAGGGGACAACCTTAAAAAAGTGGCGGACGATATGGCAAAACTGTATTCCCAGGTGATCAGGATTGATCATGCAGACCTTGCATATCCCAATGCCGAAGTTGTCAGAAAAGCACTTGTGAATACCATTCCGCCGGATGCCATTTTTCTGGTGGCCCATGATACCTTTGGAATGGACCTGGCCCCCGGTCTTTCCATTAAAATGGATTCAGCATATGCCGCTGATATTGTTGACCTTGAAGGCATAGACGGGACAACATTGAAAGCGGTTCGTCAGGAGCTTGGCGGGGCGGTCAGTACCCATGTTGCCATTGACATCTCTTCAGGCGCGGTGCTGACTATTCGACCCGGTTCTTTTGCCCCTGCGGATGCGGCCGGTGCCGGCGGCACAATTGTGGATAAATCCGGTGAAGCCGGTGACCTTTCGTCAAAGCGAAAGTTTTTGGAAGTTGTTGTTGCACAAGTGGGGGATGTGGATATTACCAAATCCGATGTCCTGGTTTCAGTGGGCCGCGGGATCGAAGAGCAGGAAAATATTGAACTGGCCCAGGAGCTGGCCGAAGCAATGAATGCGGTTGTATCCTGTTCAAGACCCATTGTTGATGCCAAATGGCTTGAAAAATCACGTCAGGTTGGCACATCGGGCCAAACGGTTAAGCCCAAAGTATATATGGCCATGGGTATTTCAGGTTCTTTCCAGCATCTTGGCGGTATCAAAGGCAATCCGTTTATTGTGGCTGTTAACAAGAATCCAAAGGCCCCGATTTTTCAGGTGGCAGACGTGGGTATTGTTCAGGATATTCTTGAATTCATGCCCGAGCTTACCGCAGCAATTAAAGATTTGTAATTTTTTTTAGAAAACTCAATTCAAAAAGGACTGTCAATGCTTTATTGACAGTCCTTTTTTTGATTTTATCATGACTTCCGACCATACTGTTTGACATTAATATTGGGATCATGTTAGACAATATTATTGTTTTTAATCCATTTATTTATGTTCCGGGAATAGACCATGGCAGATGTTCTGATCATTGATGATGACAAATTGATTTGTGATATTCTGGTAAGAATGATGGCCGCTCTTGGTCATGAGAGCCAATATGCATTGACAGGTAAAGAGGGTGTTGAGCTGGCCAGGAATGGTATGTTTGATATTGTTTTTCTTGATGTGATGCTGCCGGATGCCAATGGATTGGATTTGATCAAAACCATCAAGGCGACACAGTCTTGTCCTGAAATTATCATCATTACAGGAAATTCTGATCCAGATGGTGCTGAGATGGCCATTAAAAGCGGGGCATGGAATTATCTGGGCAAGCCGTTTTTGCGCCAGGATCTGAATCTTCAAGTCAGTCGGGCTTTGCAATTTAGAAAAGAAAAGGGAGCGGTTTCAACGCCTGGTATTTTAAAACGCAACGGAATTATCGGCGAATCACAGGAAATTCAATTCTGTCTTGATCAGGCTGCCATTGCAGCTTATTCTGATACAAATGTGCTGATATCCGGGCAGCAGGGAACCGGTAAGGAATTATTTGCAAAAACCATCCATTTGAATTCTGATCGGTGTAAAAATAATTTTGTCATTGTCGACTGTTGTACGATAAATGAAAATAATATGGAAAATCTTTTGTACGGACATATGAAAGGTGCTTTACCGGGTTCTGTGGACAGTAAAACCGGATTGATCAGGCTTGCCGACAAAGGAACCTTGTTTCTTGATGAAGTCTCAGAGTTGCCCATGCAGTTGCAGCGGTCGTTTTTGCGGGTTATTGAAAATATGACATACAGCCCCTTGGGATCAAAAGAAGATAAAACAAGTAACTTCAGAGTGATTGCCACCACAAGTCAGGATCTTGACGATCTCAGCGATCAAGGGTTATTCAGAAAGGATCTTCTGTTTAAACTCAATGGGATCAATATCTATCTGCCGGAGTTAAAGGCAATCCCTTCAGATACTATCAAAATGGCTCTGTTCTATATTGAGCATTTTTGTAAAAAATATAATATCAGCCCCAAGGGTATTTCTCCGGAATGTTTTGACATTATCAGTGCTTATGAATGGCCCGGCAATGTCAGGGAATTGATCAATGCCATTGACAAGGCCATTGCATCGGCCAGAAACGAATCAACGCTGTATTCCATACACTTGCCGGCATATATCAAAGCAAGGGTGGTTAAACAATCATTTATGCCGCCTGCTGTTATCGAAAAATCAAATGCAGATGACTATGAAGAAGGGAAGTTTCCATTATTAAAAAAATTATTGGAAGAGGCTGAAAAAGAATATCTGACAGCACTTGTATCCTATCTTCGGGGCAATGTAAAAAAGGCATGCCGTATCTCTGGTTTATCAAAATCCCGTATGTATGCCAGATTAAAAAAATATAAGATCAATTAAATTTAAACCGTTTCCACATCAAACACTTCCCACATTTTGGCCATACATGCCAGGCCCTCCGCTAATATAATATTAGTGTTCTTTATGATATAAAAGCCACCACAACATATTCAAAATCTATTAAAAAATTCAATATTGTTAAAAAAACACAGACCGGTTTTGAAAATAAGGGGGCTAATAACCTTGCCAAACTGATATCAGAAAGTTTATACTTTCCCAATTTTTAAAGTGATATAAACGCAATACAATAAGGATTGATTCCATGACATATTCAGTAACATTTCTTCCCTATAATGTCCGTGTTGATGTGCCGGAAAATCAAAGTCTGATTCGAACGGCCATGGATGCCGGTATTCATATTAATGCCTCATGCGGTGGTACCGGCGTGTGTGGAAAATGCAGGGTTCTGGTTGAGCAGGGTCAGGTGGGGGGGGGTATTTCAGAGCACCTGTCTGCTGAAGATCAGGCAAAAGGGTATCGGCTGGCCTGTATTTCCAGGGTGACGTCTGATCTTGTGCTTCGGATTCCAGTGGAATCCCAGATTGATACCAGCCGCTTAAATGTTCAGGCCAGTGGTCGTCATATGGCCAAAGCCGCATACACAAATGTGGATGAACTCAGAGAAAATGGTCTGTTTATCCCACCTGTGGTGAAAATCTACCTTGAGCTTGACCCGGCAACCACCGGGGATAATCAGGCAGATGTCATCAGAATTATCAGTTATTTGCGACTCAAGCATGATGAACACCGTCTGACCATGAATTTAAATCTTATCCGAAAAGTCCCGGATGTTCTTCGGGAAGGTGATTTCAAGGTTACAGTGACCATTGTCCGGCCGGTCCGGGAAGACGGCAAAAATGAGATTGTCAATATTGAACCGTTTGATACCACCCGGAGAAATTTTGGTATTGCCGTGGATATCGGAACCACCACGGTCTATGGGATGGTGATTGATCTTCATACCGGAGATGTGCCTGCCCAGCACGGAGAATTCAACTCCCAGATGAGCTATGGCGAGGATGTGATCTCCAGAATTATGTTTGCTGAAAAAGGAAATGGTCTAGAGGTTATTCACCAAAAGGTGGTTGAGACCATCAATAAAATTATAGACAGGATTTTGAAGAAAGCTGATATCGGGCGGCATGAGGTCACCACGATCTCTCTTGCCGGCAATTCAACCATGACCCAGCTACTGCTAAAAATCAATCCGTCTTATATCCGTAAAGATCCGTATGTGCCTGCATCCATTATGTATCCGCCGTTCCACGCCAATGAGGTGGGTATTGATCTGGCTGATCATACCATTGCATTGATTTATCCGGGGGTGTCAAGTTATGTGGGCGGTGATATTATTTCCGGGATTATGGCTGCGGGGCTTTACCGGTCTGATGAATTGACCTTGTACATGGATATTGGAACCAATGCAGAGATTGTAATCGGTCATAAAGAATGGATGGTGTGTACAGCAGCGTCTGCCGGCCCTGCCTTTGAAGGCGGCGGGGTGAAATTCGGTATGCGGGCAACCAAAGGGGCTATAGAGGATGTCTCGATTAATCCTCAAACCTATGAGCCCATGATCATTACCGTGGGGGACACAAAAGCAAAAGGGATCTGCGGGTCCGGGCTGATCTGCCTGGCAGCCAAATTACTGGAAACCGGTCTGATTAATTCCAGGGGTAAATTTGACCAGACCTGCCAGACCTCAAGAATCCGTCAAACAGATGGTATCTGGGAATACGTTCTGGTTTATGAAAAAGACGCCGGCATTGACCGGGATATTGCCATCACAGAGCCAGATCTGGATAACCTGATCCGGGCCAAAGGGGCGATGTACAGTGCAGCCATGACGTTATTGGACGAGATTGGACTGGGTGTGAAAGACATTGAACGGATTATTCTTGCCGGTGGATTCGGCAGTTACGTGGATCTTGCCAGCGCCATCACCATTGGCCTGTTGCCTGAAATAGAACCCGAAAAGGTGATTTATCTGGGCAATGGCTCTTTGCTTGGGTGCAAGATCAACTCGTTAACCAATGCATTCCGCCGGGACGTGACCAAAGTAGTGAACATGATGACAAACTTTGAGCTGGCATCAACCCCGTCTTATATGGATCATTACATCAGTGCATTATTTTTGCCCCATACTGAGATGCGTCATTTTCCAAAGGTAAAGGCCAGGTTGGAGTTGTTGCGAAAATGAGTATCCAAAAAGGGTTTGTCCGATCCATTCAACTGGAGCGGCCAAGTCTGAGCAACAATACAGCAGATGCCCAGCGTCTGGAGGCCAGTCTTCAAAAAGAGCTGGGAACGGATCGGATCAGGATTCCCCTGGATGTGCTCAAACCACTGCCGTCCAATATACGGGATTGGGGGTATTCGGCAAAGGCCATCCTGTTTAAAGACTGTCATTCCTGGTTTCTTCTGGATTTATTGAGCCCTAAAGACCAGACCCGGATTCTCGGGGTGGCCATTGATATCGGTACCACCCGGATTGTGCTGGCCCTGGTGGATCTTGAAACCGGGGAAATGCTGGGTGAAAAAGGGTTTGATAACCCCCAGGCCGCCATCGGTCCGGATGTGCTGGCACGTATTCATTATTCCAATAAACCCGGTGGGTTAAAACAATTACATGACCTTGTTATCAGATCGGTGAATGAAAATTTAGCCAATCTGTGCCAGACCCATGGTGTGGGGCAGGACAATGTCTATCTGGTCACCGGTGCCGGCAATACAGCCATGACCCATTTGTTTGCAGGCATTGAGGCCTATCAGATCATCAAAGAACCGTATATCCCCTGTGTGAATATCCTGGATACCATAGCTGCAACACAGCTGGGACTGAAGATCCATGACAGGGGAATGGTGTTTTTATTCCCCAATATCGGCTCCTACTTTGGCGGGGATCTGATTGCCGGTATTCTGTATTCAGACCTGGATCAAAAACAGATGCCCTGTCTTCTGGTGGATGTGGGCACCAATGCGGAAATTGTCATTGGGTGCAGTGAATGGCTGATCGCCTGTGCCGGTGCGGCAGGGCCTGCCCTTGAGGGCGGAATGAGCAGGATGGGGATGACGGCAAAACCAGGGGTGATTGACCGGGTCCGGATCGATCCTCAAACCAATGGCCTTGAGGTTCACACCATTGATGAACTGCCGCCCATTGGTATATGCGGATCCGGCATGATTGATCTTGCAGCAAGTCTTTTTTTGTCCCGGCGGATCGATATCCGGGGTAAGTTTTCAAAACAGGTTTGTGGGGATCAGTTGTTTGAGCAGGATGGAATCATGCATTTTATGCTTGTGGATAAAGACCATTCAGGCTCAGGAGAACCCATCAGTTTAAGCCAGGTGGATCTCAATTCTCTGACCAGCTCCAAAGCCGCCATGTACACCATTCTGGAAGTGATTGTGAAAAATACGGCAGGGCTTGATTTTAAGGATTTGAACACCTTTTATGTGGCAGGCACATTCGGTTCTTTTATCAATCCGGTTTCAGCCATATCCATTGGCATGCTGCCGGATATCCCGGTGGACACCTTCAAGGTGCTGGGCAACTCTTCTCTTGGCGGGGCAGTTTTATTGCTCAAAACTCCGGATGTGTTTGATCGAATTTTAAATATCCGTAAGTCCATTACCTATATTGAACTGAATGTGAACCAGGAATTTATGAACATGTTCTCCGGTGCAAAATTTTATCCCCATACAGACCGCTCACGGTTTCCATCTCTTGACCGGTCATTTTAAACCAATCTATCCCGGATATTTCATAAAATATTCGGGATAGTCCGAATATTTCACGAATCGTTTTTGCCGAATATTCGGGCTAGTCCTTTCGGTCAGATATCAGGGTGCGGATAATATGCCGATCGGTCTCAACCATGCCTTTTGTGGCCAGGGCTCCGATATTTCGAACTGTTCGCTCCACATCATGACAAATAATTCCGTCCATATCATCGGCATAATGGCCTTCCAGGGCCAGCAATGCACAATATACAGCAGAACTTACACCTGAAGAGACTTTAAGCGCACATCCGGGTTTGGCACCATCACAGATCATTCCTGTGATGCTTGCCCCCATGTTTTTGATGGTGCCGCCAATCTGCTCGGGATTTCCGCCCAGCAGATAACAAATCCCGCAGGCCGCACCAATGGAAGCAGTTAAAATGCCGCACAATGCAGTCAATTGACCCACAAACTGCTTGATATAGATCGCCATCAGATTGCTTAAAATCAATGCCCGGATCAAGGTCTCCTGTGGCGCATGAATTCGTTCGGCCACAGCCACCACCGGCATAATGGTGGTGATGCCCTGATTACCAGACCCGGAATTGCTCATGACCGGCAGGTTACATCCATCCATGCGGGCGTCTGATGCTGCTGCAGTCACTGACATGGCGTGGGACACCAGATCATCTGCAACCCGTTTATTCTGAATACTCTGTTGTATGGTTTTGCCGGTTTTAAGACCATATTTTCCGGTCATGCCTTCCTTTGAGATGGCTGAATTCAAGCTCACCCCTTCCATAATGAAGGCAATTTCTTTGATGGGAGTGGTGCGGGAAAATTCGATGATGGTTTTAACACTTAACAGGGTTTCCTGCTCCTGGGGTTTATCGGAATTTTTAACAGTCTGGTCAGATTGAAAGACAATGCAGCCATTTTTTTCAACCAGGACAATCTGGGTGTGGCGATGGGAAATAATGGTCCGGCAGATCTGATCGCCTGAGCGTGCAATACTCTCGACATACAGGTTGTCTGTCCCCTCTTTGACGCTGATATTTATTTTTTTATCCAAAACCATTTGTCTGGCCTGGGCAAGGGACTTGGCATCCACAGATTTTAACACCTCAAGGCCATCTTTGGACTGGCCGCACACAGCACCCAGAGCGGCAGCAATATCCAGTCCGGCCATGCCGGTGCCGGGAATGCCGACCCCCATGCCGTTCTTGTAAATATTTCCGCTGACCAGAACGTCTATGGTCTTTGGAAATATCTCCAGCACTTCCCGGGATCTGGCGGTTGCAAGCGCAACAGCCACAGGCTCGGTGCAGCCCAGAGCCGGCACCACTTCCTTGTTGATCAAGTCAATGATCTGTTGGCGCTGATTTTTTCCCAGCATAAAATCTCCTTTGCTATCCATTTACTATTTAACTGCCAATCCTGCATGCCTGGGTGAAAAATCGGGGACTCAATTCTTCAAGCCCCAGGGTCTTGAGTATTTCCTGCAACCGTTCACTTGGACGGCGACGCGGCAGGTCCTTGTATTGGGCGATAATCAGTTCGTTTTTCATAGAATGTTCCCATCCGACCAGTTCGGTGACCGTAACCTGATAACCGTGAGCTTCAAGCTGCAGACAGCGGAGTACATTGGTGACCAGGCTGCCGAATTCGCGTGTATGGAGCGAATGCCGCCAGATTTCAGTCAAGCTGTTGCCGGCCAGGGTTTTTTGTTTATTTTTCCGCAACAGTGTTGCAACTTCGGCCTGGCAGCAAGGCACCACAACAATGAATCTTGCCTG
>JBDRPM010000071.1:0-32426 GCA_043827005.1 Pseudomonadota bacterium
ATCTGCGCCATGGATCTGTATAACATTGAAAAAGTATTTATCAAAACAAAACGCAACGATGCTCTGCACAACACTTTAGAAAAGGGGGTCTAATTTGCAGGCAAATGGAAAAATAATTGTCGGCCTGGATATCGGCACAACAAAAATCTGTGCAGTGGTCGGTGAGATGCTTGAAGACGGGATCAACATCATTGGTGTTGGATCTCATCCATCCACCGGGCTCCGGAAAGGATCTGTTGTCAATATCGAATCAACTGTGGATTCCATCAAAAAAGCAGTTGAAGAGGCAGAACTCATGGCAGGATGTGATATTTCCTCTGTATATGTCGGGATTGCAGGCAATCATATCAAAGGACTCAACTCCCATGGTATTATTGCCATCAAAGGACGTGAAATCACAGAAAACGATGTCGAACGCGTTATTGATGCTGCCAAGGCTGTTGCCATTCCCACAGATCGAGAAATTCTTCATGTGATCCCGCAAGAATTCATTGTGGATGATATGGCATCTATCCAGAATCCTGTAGGCATGACAGCAGTCCGGCTTGAAGCCCGCATCCATATTGTCACAGGAGCAGTCTCATCAACCCGAAACGTTGTCAAGTGCTGCAACAAAGCCGGACTTGAAGTGTGTGACATTGCCCTGGAATCTCTGGCTTCCGGAGAAGCGGTGCTCACAAAAGAAGAAAAGGAACTGGGATGCCTGATTGCAGATATGGGCGGCGGCACCACAGACCTGGCTTTATTTAAAGACAATAACCTGCGGTTCATCTATGAATTAACCCTGGGCGGACATAACCTGACCAATGATATTTCCATCGGACTTCGCACCCCTTTGCCCGAAGCTGAAAAAATCAAAGTTGAACATGGAACATGCCTGCCGTCAAAAGTTAGAAGCGGGGCAACCATTGAAGTTCCGGCCGTTGGGGGGCGAGAGCCCAAAAAATTATCCAAAGGGATTCTTGCTGAAATCCTTGAACCCAGAGTGGAAGAAATTTTTACACTTTTAAAACAGGAATTGTTCTCCAACGGACTTGAAAATTCATTTCCAGCAGGATTTGTTCTGACCGGCGGAAGTGTGGTTTTAGATGGAATTGTTGAAATTGCAGAATCTGTTTTCAATGTACCGGTCAGAATTGGAGAACCCAATAAAATTGGCGGCCTGAAAGACATTGTTAAGAATCCGGCCTATGCAACCGGTGTCGGGCTTGTCCTTTTTGGTTCTTCAGCCAGTTGCCGAATGGGGTTAAAAGCTGTTGAAACCCAGGGGCTTGCCGGCATAATAAACAAAATAAAACAGTGGTTTAAAGATATTATTTAATTTTTTAGGGAGGTGGACATGGCATTTTCTTACGTGGAAAGCGAAAATTCGGCAAAAATCAAAGTGATCGGTGTGGGTGGTGCAGGTGGAAACGCTGTCAACAACATGATCAACGCCAAACTCAAAGGGGTCAAATTTATTGTTGCCAATACCGATGCCCAGGCATTGGAATCATCCAAGGCTGAAATCAAAATTCAGATGGGCAAACAATTGACAGAAGGGCTGGGTGCGGGTGCAGATCCCAACACCGGCCGAGAAGCAGCGCTGGAAAGCTACAATGAGATCAAAGAGGCGCTAAAAGACAGCCACATGGTTTTTATCACGGCTGGATTTGGCGGCGGAACCGGAACCGGGGCTGCACCAGTGATAGCAGAAATCTGTAAAGAACTTGGCATTTTAACCGTTGCTGTGGCTTCCAAGCCCTTTTCCTTTGAAGGCAAAAAAAGAGAAAAACAGGCGCTTGAAGGACTATCCAAATTACATGGCATCACTGATACCGTGATTACCATCCCCAATGATCGACTCCGGGGCATTGCTCCAAAAGGTGCCAGAATGATTGACATGTTCATCAAGGCTGATGAAATTTTGCACCATTCTGTAAAAGGAATTACCGATCTGATCATGATGCCGGGTCATGTCAATCTTGACTTTGCAGATGTCAAAGCAACCATGCAAAAATCTGGCAAAGCCATTATGGGAATCGGCGTTGCATCCGGAGAAAACCGTGCAGTGGAAGCGGCTGAAAGGGCTATTTCTCATCCGCTTCTCGAGGATATCTCCATCTCAGGTGCCAAAGGCGTGTTAATGAATATCACGTCCAGCTCTGATCTGACCCTTGATGAAATGACAGATGCCTCTGATCGTATCTACCAGGAAGTTGGTGACGACGCAGAGATTATCTGGGGCCAGACCTTTGATGAGGACCTGGGCGATGAAATAAGGATCACCGTGATTGCCACCGGCATTGGTATGGATGAGCCCAAAGCAGTCAGCAATATCCATCAGCTTGAGCCTGTTGCCCAACCCATGCCATACCAGTCCGCTTCACCCGGAACCTCACCCTATAAAGCCCAGCCGGCTGATCAGTTCAGACAATCCATTGCCAGAGGAATTCTCAGGGACCCAACCCCGGAAGAACTCTCCAGCTGGAGTCAATATGAAAATCCGGTTATTCATCACAAAAAAGCTGTGGGTGATGATGATATAATGCATGATTTCAGCTCAATTCCTTTTGACAACAACGATCTGGAGGTACCGACGTTCCTTAGAAGAAAAGCAGACTGATCCATGGGAAAAAGGCTTCATCCGGCCCGGAATGCTGGTTTTAAAAATAACCGGTTTGTTGAAATCCACATCAATGAACCAAAAGCCATCATGAAAAAAGGCAAAGGATTGATACACGCCGCCCTTGTTTATCCCAACACCTACAAGGCCGGCATGTCAAGCCTGGGTTTTCAGACGGTCTATCGATTGGCAAATCAGATAGATCAAGTGGTATGTGAACGGGTCTTTTTGCCGGACCCTCAAACCTTCACGTCCATAAAGAAAACCCCCAAAAGCCTGGAAAGCGGTTTAAACCTGGATCGATTTGACATTATTTTATTTTCAATCTCGTTTGAAAACGACTTTGACCACCTTGTCCACCTTCTTGAAGAAGAAGGCATCCCCTTGCGATCATCTGATCGAAACCACACCCACCCCCTGGTGGTTGCAGGGGGAGTCGCCTGTTTTTTAAACCCTGAACCCATTGCTCCCTTTATTGATGCCTTTTTGCTGGGAGAAGCAGAACTTGTGTTAAAACCTTTTTTCCAGGCTTATTCACAAAAACAGGAACGATCCATTTTCCTGTCCCTTCTTGAACAAACCCTTCCCGGTGCCTATGTCCCTGCCTTACACACAGACCGCACCCCTTTTAAGATCAAGGTGCAATTTATGGATACCCTTGATCACATCACCACTGCCAGCAGCATATTAACCTCACAGACAGCGTTTAAAGATACCCTGCTCATTGAAACATTAAAGGGTTGCCCTCATGGCTGCCGGTTCTGCAGTGCCGGGTTCATTTATCGGCCACCCAGGCTTTATCCTTATCAAAATATTATTGATGCCATGGACTCAGCTGTGGGAAAGACAAATAAAATCGGTCTTGTCAGTTCTGCTGTGGCCGATCACCCGGATATCAGCCGAATCTGTGAATATGGCCATGAAAAAGGATTCAAACTGTCTTTTTCATCCTTGAGAGCCGACAAGCTCAGTGAAAAATTGATTGGTGCTCTTTCCAGTGCAAAAGTAAAAACAGCCACCATTGCCCCGGAAGCCGGGTCTGAAAGAATGCGCTGCATTATCAATAAAAAAATCAGTGAACGACAGATTCTGTCGGCAGCAAAACGTCTTGTCAGGGCAGGCATTATCAATTTACGACTCTATTTTATGATCGGTCTTCCCTTTGAAACAGATGATGATGTTCATGCCATTGTTGACCTGACCCTGAAAATCAAAGCTGTTTTTCTGGAAGAAGCAAAAAAACAAAAAAAAATCGGAACCATCACCTTGAGTATCAACCCGTTTATCCCCAAACCTGCCACCCCGTTCCAATGGTCAGCCATGACACCTGAGCCTGTTTTGAAAAAAAGAGTGTCGATTATCCAGCAGGGATTGAAAAAAACCGCCAATGTCACACTGAACATTGAATCCTTGAGAAAAGCAAAGGTTCATGCCCTGTTGTCAAGAGGCGGCCAGAGAACAGCTGATATCATTGAACTGGCGCAAAAAAACGGCTGGACATCTGCCATGAAACAGGAGCAAGCATATTGCCAGGATATCATCTATTCTGAAAAATCAGTTGATGCTCCCCTGCCATGGGATTTTTTGGACAATACAATTAAAAAAGAATTTTTAAAAAAAGAATGGGGTCGGGCAGAGCAGGAAAAACCAAGCCACTCCTGCCCCATGATCGATTGTCTTCAATGTAAAACGTGTATATAAAGCCTTAATGCTTAAAAAAGACTATTCTTCGTTTTGGGGTGGTTTCCACTCTTCTGCATGCTTCAAAGCAATGGAGACCAGTTCTTCATTAAACTGAATAGCAGTTCCCTTTTCATCCTTCCTGATGACCTTTCCTTCAATGGTATAGGGTTCCCCATCTTTGGATTCAAAGGCAAGGACAATATCCTGGTTAACTTCATATTTATGGAAATCAGAATTCTTAATGTAGATACCGCTGAATGAAACATCCCTGGCAATTTCTTTGTGAAGCTGCCCACCTGTTACCACTTCGACTTGAACGCTGGTCTGCTTTCGCTGGTGCTTTCGTTTTTCAACTTTGATTTTTTCCTTCTTTCCCATTGCGCTGGCACTCCTTAAAAATTCTTGAGAACAATTCTTTAATCCACAAATTTTAATATGTTATCTAAATCATTTAGTCAATCATTGAAACATATTTCTTCACTGACAGATGGACCGTCCCGGTATTATACACTGGCCTGCCCACAGCAAAGCATGAAAGAGTTCATATTACAGGCAAGTTCTTTGATATAACCCACATGGCAGTGAACACCTGCCACAACGAAAGATGAAAGGTCTCTGATTTTCAGTACATTAATCTGACTTTCATATAAAAAAGAAACCCGGTAAAACTGTATACCAGTCGCTGACTTTTTTTGAATCTAAAAAATTTGTTTTTTGATCCGTAAATCCGGCTTGTATGAAAATAAAATTTTTCTTGTTTATCAACAAATTTTTATATAAGATGATGCGATTTTTACGCTGTTATTTTAAGGGTAATCACAAGATGATCATCTTGTTGAAGAGATCATCAAACAATAGCAACACGACTACAAACAATTAGGAGGTTTTATGTCAACTTTAGTATTTGGTCACAAGAACCCAGATACCGATTCTGTTTGTGCAGCAATCGCACTGGCAGATCTTAAGAAAAAATTAGGTGAAGATATCATCCCTGTGGTTCAGGGCGCTTTGAACCCGGAATCAACTTTTGTACTTGATAAATTTGGCGTTGCAGCACCGGAAGTGGTTACTTCCTATGCTGGAAAAGATGTTTATCTTGTGGATCATTCTGACCTGGCTCAAAGCCCTGATGATCTCGGCCAGGCCAATATTCTGGGCATTGTTGATCACCACAAACTGGGTGATGTTACAACCGGACAACCTTTGGAATGCTGGATCTGGCCAGTGGGTTGTACCTGCACAGTTGTTTCTTCCATGTACAACTATTTTGGGATTGAAATCCCCAAAGATATGGCCGGCATTATGCTTTGCGCCATTCTTTCGGATACTGTTATTTTCAAATCAGCCACCTGCACGGATTCAGACAAAAAAATCTGTGCCCAACTGGCAGAAATCTGTGGTGAAAATGATCTTGACGCACTTGGCATCCAGATGTTCAAGGTTAAATCTGCTGTTGAAGGCACACCCATCCGTGAACTGGTTTTCCGTGACTACAAAGATTTTAAAATGGGCGGAAAAGGGATTGGCTGCGGACAGCTTGAACTGGTTGACCTTTCCATTGTTGACAATATCAAAGCTGATCTTGAAAAAGACATCCAGGCGCTTAAAGCAGAGAAAGGTCATCACACTGTACTTTTGATGCTCACTGACATCATGAAGGAAGGCACTGAACTTTTGATCGCTTCTGATGATGAATCTGTGATTGAAACAGCCTTTGGTGTTAAACCAGCTAACAAAAGAGCATGGCTACCCGGTATCATGAGCCGTAAAAAACAGATTATCCCTTTCCTTGAAAAAACTCTTGGATAAGCGATCAATTTAAACCAATCAATAGTCCTTAAAAAGGGTTTGAGCAAATTTCTCAAACCCTTTTTAATTTAACAGTATTAAAAAAGAAAACCATTCATTTACCAAACACAATCAGTTTAAACCCCCTCTTGCTGATTGCCGTCCAACCTGTTTTTCAAAACACATTTTTCCGTTTTTTTTGTAAGATTTTTTACCACATTGAAATACAAAAACTTACTACATTAAAATAAGCGATTTCAGCACAACAGCTTCAGAAAAATAATGATTGCTTGTCGTCCTCAATGGTGTTAAAATTATACCATTTATTTAACAAAAACAGATAATGCATTGGTGCTTTTATCATACTTTTTTTGATCAGCTGAAAACTGCAGCAACGAGTTTTAATTATGACAATGTATATTTCCCCCATTAAGCCCAAACGAATTTCCGATCAAGTCTTTGATCAAATAGAAGAATTAATTTTTCGGGGACAACTGAAACCAGGTGAACAACTGATGCCTGAACGGGAACTGAGCGAAATCCTGAATGTCAGCCGAACCACTGTAAGGGATGCCATTCGACGATTGACAGCCAAAGGCCTTATTTGCCAGACACAGGGCAAAGGAACCTTTGTCAGAGCCTATGAAGACAAACTGCAAAACCCCTTGGCAATGGCAATTCAAGCCAAGGATGTCTCGCTGGAAAATCTTCTGGAGGTCAGAATCGGTCTTGAGTCCACTGCTGCTTCTCTGGCAGCCCTCAGGGCAGATGAATCCGATATCATGGCTTTGGAAAAAAGTTATAAAGAGATGAACGAAGAACGCGACTCCAATCGTCTTGGAAGCCATGCGGATACATCATTTCACATGGCCATTGCCTTTGCCTCAAAAAATCCTTTGCATATTTTGATCATGCGCAATTTTTATGACTATCTGTTTCATGGAATTCGTGAAAATTTAGAATTTCTTTATGAAAATCCAGAAAATATTCAAGCCATAACAGAACAACATAAGACAATTTTGGAAGCAATTAAAAAAAGGGATGACGAGCAGGCGTATACCCAAATGAAAACCCATATCAAATTTGTAACCGCCATGATTCAGAATCGACTGAATCCATAATGAATTTTACTGATGCCTCGTTTTTTGAACCTGTGGGGTGATCCTTTTGATATTAAGGGGCTTATACTTTTTCAGTTGCCTTGATCATTGATTTTAATTTCTCGGACAAGGTTGCCATATCAAAGGGTTTGAAAATAAACGCATCACACCCTTTTTCCATCATCTGCTTAATTTCAGTTTCCCGGCTGTAGCCTGAAGACACAAGCACCTTGACATTGGGTGAAATCTGTCTGATTCGATCAAAGGTATCCTTGCCGTTCATTTTTGGCATGACCATATCAAGAAGCACAATATCGATCTTTGCGCTCTCCTGTTCAAGAATTGAAATGGCTTCAACACCGCTGGCTGCTGTCTCAACCTGATATCCTAGCGTCTGAAGCATTTCAGAACATACTTCAATCACACCTTTTTCATCATCAACCAGGAGAACGGTCCCTTTACCATTGAAAATTTTTCTTCGTTCTTCAACCGCCTGAACCGTTTTGACACGGGTCTGCTGAGCCGGCAGAAAAAACATAAAAGCGCTGCCAACTCCAGGTTTGCTTTTAACTTTGATGGTCCCTTTATGACTTTTAATTATGCCATAGGTTGTGGCAAGGCCCAGACCTGTCCCCTGGCCCCTGGTTTTTGTTGTAAAAAATGGATCGAAAATCCGATCCATGACCTCATCTGTCATGCCCACGCCTGTATCTGAAACTGTTACTTTTACATAGGCTCCGGGTTCATCAAGACCATAATCATCAAAAATAACATTTTCGGATCGAATGGTTATTTTTCCACCATCCGGCATTGCCTGCCAGGCATTTACAAAAAGATTCAACAATACCTGTTTGATCTGGCCTTCATCCACCACAGTTCCCCACAACTCTTTTTCCAGGTATTGTTCAATAATAATATCTTTTTTGGTCCGTCCAAACATTTTGGCAGACATTTTCAACAGGTAATTCAAATTGATCAGGCAGGTTTCCTGATATGTTTTCTGAGCAAATCCAAGTAGTTGCCTGGCCATTTCAGCACCTGAAAAGACATATTCATCTATGCTGGCCAGCCGTTTATATTCCTCGCTGCCAGGATCAAACCCACTTTTTACCAGGGAGGCATACCCCTGAATACCCATAAGGATATTGTTAAAATCATGGGCAATGCCACCAGCCAAGGTCCCAATGGCTTCCATCTTCTGGGACTGCCTGAGCTGATCTTCCAGATTTATCCGTTCGGTAACATCCCTGGCAACAGCATAAACCCCTTTAAATGCGTCTTTATCATCACTGGCTGGCAAATGAATTGGCGTGGCTTTTAGTTCCATAAAGGCAAAAGAATCGTACCGGTTTAAGGATGAGGCAAACCCCTCTGCTTTTTTGAACCTGAAATGCATATCCTGACCATCGTTCACCCGTTGTTCATATTTATCAAACCGGGTCAGCGCAGCTGATTTTAAAAGATCACCTTTATGAATGATATCCTCAAAATTTTTACCGATCAGATCTTGCCTGGTAAATCCCAGAACTGTCTCAAATTGCTGGTTCACAAAAGTAAAACAGCCCTGATCATCCAGGGTAAAAATAAGATCCGGCGAATTGTTGACCATGTATTCATATTGACGTTCAGATGCTTCAAGCCTTGCGGATACAGCTCGTTTATCAGCAATCAAACGTTTTTGGGAAAGGGCATTCTGAACGGTTTTTAGCAGATCTGTATACTCAAAGGGTTTTTTAAGATAATCCCAGGCACCCATTTTCAATGCCCGGATAGCAGATTCAACAGAGGCGTATCCTGTGATAATGATGATCAATACATCTTTATCTATGTTGAAAATATGCTCCATGACTTGATACCCGTTCTTGCCGGGCATGTTAACATCCAGCAACACCAGGTCAAATTGACGCTGATCAAAAGCCAGTATGGCCTCGTCACCGTCATAAGCACCTGTTGCCTGAAAGCCTTCTCGTTTAAGACAAAGGATTATGTTTTCAACAATTCTTCTTTCATCATCAACAACAAGTATCTGCTCAGGTCTCATAGGCTATCCATTCCAACCTAATACGTTTATATGAAAGAACTTGAAAAACCACTGCGTTTCTTTCATGCTTTGTTGTGGGCAGGCCAGGGTAAAATACCAGGGCGGCCCATGGCTGTTAGCACAAATTGATTATACTCAATGGGTTATCCGGCAACCCTTGAGCCCTCATAACAGACCAGACCGCACTGCAGACACCTGTCTGCTTCGGCGCGGGCCTGTTCTGTTGAATACCCTGTTGAAAATTGGTCTTTCAATCCTTGTTCTTTATCGCTGAGCTGCATAATGTTTCTGGGTACGGCATCCACCATGATCAAACCCGATACATCCTGAATATTGGACCGATCCGATATAATGTTTGTCGATACCTGGAACTCAATCCCATACATTCTGTTATGGATGGCAGCCGCAGCTTTTCTGCCGCCGTTAATCGATGCCACAGCCGACGGATACTCGCTGATCACATCCTGATCAGACAACAGACCCAACTCTCTATTGGAATCTGGTTTCTTTAGCAGTTCAACCCCTTCCCATACCATTGGACCATCGTTATTCTGGTTTTCTTCATCACCTTCGCCTGGTGTCTCGACAACCCGGGTAAACACAAATTCCGGGAATCGTCCGGATCCTAAAATTATCGTTTGTGTATCCATAGCATGTTTCACGCCTGTGTCAAGCGCTGTATACTCTATTTGAGTCAAATATTGTTCTTTCCCCATCAATTTTGTAACGCCGGCATTATAAACAATTGTTACACCAGCCTTTACAAGCGCCTCTACCATGGCTGAATCACACGATAGCTCACCTTCTGATTTACGCAACACAATGGATATATTTTTTGCACCTTTTTCTTTGAGCAATGCTACTGCTTCCGGGAGCTTTATGCTGTCTCCCACAATGACGACATTGTCTGTTGATGGAATATCTGCCGGCAAACGCAATAGATCAATCAAAAGATAGGTGCCGGGGAAAATATTGGCAGCCGTTTGTATATCTTTTCTGGCAAGCCGTGAATCCCAACCTCCGGTCGCAGTAAAAACTGCATCAAACCCATCTTTTAACAACCCATCAATGGTGATATCCTTTCCCATTTTAGTCTGGGTTTGAACCGCCACACCCATTTGTTTGATTCCCTCAATATCCCAGTCAAGGACATCCATGGACAATCGTTTCCGGTCAATGGCCTGGCGAAGAATGCCGCCCAGATGATCCGTGGCCTCAAAAATGGTTGACGTATGGCCCAGTCTTGCACAGAAAAATGCAGCTGACAAGCCTTCCACACCACCACCAATAATTGCAACTTTTTTATCCGTGTCCGGTGCTTTATAAGGAAGGGCCCGCTTGTTCTGATTCATTTCATAATCACAGACAAAGCGTTTCAGATGGTTGATCGCCACGGGTTCATCCTGCAACAGACGTCTGCAGTTTGACTCACACAATGCCGGGCAGATTCTTGAAATAACTGTGGGGAACGGATTTCTTTCTTTAATCACCTGAACAGACTTCTCAAAGTCCCCTTCCTTGATCAAGCGAATATACTCTTTAATATCAATCCCTGTTGGACATGCTCTCTGACATGGGGTTATACATTCTTCTTCTGTATATTCTCTCATAATCCGGCGGGTCACAGATGTGAGCCGAATAATATGTTTCGGACAAATCCTTTCACAGGCACCACATCCGGTACATTTTGTCTGATCAACCTTTGGCAATCCATCCTTTCCAATGGACAATGCGCCAAACAGACACGCGGTTACGCAGGTTCCAAGTCCCAGACAACCAATCCGGCAAACTTTCATGCCACCGTATAACAATGCTGCAGCACGGCAGTCTGTCATACCCTGATAGACATATTCCATATCTGCATCATCTTTGCCGTAATAACATCCCGGCCTTGCAAATTCAGGCTCCTGATCCGTCACAGCCACCCCCATGATTGCGGCAATGGCCAGGGCAACATCCTCTCCGGCAGCCACACAGGAATTCACAGCAGAAAGCCCTTTTACAATCGCTTCTGCATTGGCATTACACCCTGGAAATCCGCACCCGCCACAATTAGCCCCTGGCAGGGCATCATCAATGGCAACAACCTTGGGGTCCTCATAAACATAAAACGCCTTTGATGCAATCACCAGTGCCGTACCAATTAAAATTCCCAGACCACCCAGCAGTAAAATCGATTGAAGCATAACTATATCCTTAACTAATGCTATTATTTTATACAATTAATATTTTTTTTAAATAAACACTCTTGTATAACCATCTGAACCATGAAAAGTCAATAATATCGATAAAAATTATTTCATCGGTCACATTGACAATAAAGGGTTGAGAGTGTACTTAAATATTTTGTTAAGCGTACTGATTAAATTAATATTTACATAATAAGAATCATATCCGGGAAGATAAAAATGGAAAGCAATACGATAATAATAAACGGACATGACCTGGCCTTTGAATCCGGGGAAACAATTCTTCAGGTTGCTCAGCGCAATCAGATCGACATTCCCACACTGTGCCATCTAAAACATACCATCCCCACCACAACCTGCAAAATCTGCCAGGTTGAAGTGATGGGCCAGCAAGATCTGGTGGAGTCCTGCGCCACCAAAGCTGAATCCGGCATGGTTGTTTTGACCGAATCCCTTAGAGTAATCCAGGCCAGAAAAGAAAGAATCAGCAAACTACTGGCTTCGGGCAATCACAATTGTGCTATCCGAGATTTTGACACTGCTGACTGGACATCTTTTCAGATGAATGTGCAAAAAGCAGACGGCAAGGAAGATCTTTGCCCGGTATGGGGAGATTGCGAACTCCAAAACCTGGCCTATTTGTACCAGGTTAGAACCAAAGGTATGCCGCTTAACGGCTGCAAATATGAAACCGAACGGGTCAACCCTTTCATTATCAGAGACTTTTCACGATGCATTCTATGCGGTCGATGTGTCAAAGCCTGTCGTGAGATACAAGTCAACGATGCCATTGAGTTTGGATACAAAAACAAAGACTTGAAAATCATAGCCAAAAATGATGCCACGTTAAAAGACTCTGACTGCGTTTTTTGTGGTGAATGTCTCCAGGCTTGCCCGGTGGGTGCACTGGTACCGGACAAAGCCTACAGAGATGGCCGGTTCAAAGATACAACAAAAGTACGAACCACCTGTTCCTTCTGTGGTGTGGGATGTCAGATGGATCTGTTTGTCCAGGACAATAAAATTGTTAAAATAGAGGGCGCTGACCCTGATCTTCTACCCAACAATGGCAGCCTGTGTGTCAAAGGCAGATTCGGATATGAATTTGTCGGGTCTTCTGAACGACTCACCAAACCGTTAATTAAAAAGAACGGCAAACAAGTGGAGGCCTCCTGGGACGAAGCCCTTGATCTGGTTGCCCAAAAATTAGGCTCCATCAAAAAAGAATTTGGTCCGGATTCTATCGGCTTTCTAACCTCTGCCAGGATCACCAATGAAGACAACTATATTGCTCAAAAATTTTGCCGGGCAGTCTTAAAAACAAACAATATTGATCATTGTGCCCGCCTCTGACATAGCTCCACCGTAGCCGGTCTGGCTGCAGCATTCGGAAGTGGCGCAATGACAAACACCATTGCCGACATTGAAACATCGGACATGATCCTGGTCACAGGCTCCAATACCACGGAAAACCATCCTGTCCTGTCCAGTTTTGTAAAACGGGCGGCACGCAAAGGCAAAAAGCTGTATGTGGTGGATCCTCGCCGGGTCAAACTGGCTGATTATGCCAACAAATGGCTTCGACCCTTTCCTGGAACCGATATTGTCTGGATTAACGGCCTGATGCATGTGATTATCAGAGAAGATCTTCACAATAAAGCATTTATTGAAGCCCGGACTGAAAATTTTGAAGCCCTTAAAAATACGGTTGAAAAATATACCCCGGAATATGTGGAAAAAATCACCGGCATCAAAGCGGATGATCTGATTGAAGTGGCAAAAGAATTTGCAAATGCGCCTGCCGCTGCAATCCTTTACTGCATGGGCATTACCCAGCACACCTGCGGTACCGATAATGTAAAATCCCTGGCCAATCTATCCCTGCTCTGCGGTCACCTTGGAAAACCAGGTGGCGGCGTGAATCCGCTGCGTGGTCAAAACAATGTCCAGGGTGCCTGTGATATGGGTGGCCTGCCCAATGTTTTCACTGCGTATCAACCAGTTGCCAATGATGATGCCAGGAAAAATTATGAAACTGCATGGAGCGTTGCGGGTATGTCGGCAACGCCTGGTTTAACCGCCACCGAAATGATTCAAAAAGCCTATGAGGGTGAACTCAAATCTTTGTTTATCATCGGCGAAAACCCCATGGTGTCTGATCCGGATCTGAATCATGCCAAAAAAGCGCTTAAAAACCTGGATTTTTTTGTTGTTCAGGATATTTTTCAAACTGAAACCACACAACTGGCTGATGTGGTTCTGCCTGCCGCCTGTTTTGCGGAAAAAGACGGCACTTTTTCCAATACAGAACGTCGGGTTCAACGGGTCAGAAAAGCAGTTCAAGCTCCGGGCGAAGCCAAACAGGACTGGGAAATTATTTGTGACATTGCCAAACGCATGGGATATGACATGTCCTATGAAAACAGTCATGATATTTTCAAAGAAATTGCAGCTGTAACACCTTCTTACCGAGGCATTACCTGGGATCGAATTGATCAAAAAGGGATTCACTGGCCCTGTCCGGACCAAAACCATCCGGGAACGCCCATTCTTCATACCACCCAGTTCACCCGGGGCAAGGGCATGTTTCATGCCATTGAACATACACCACCGGCAGAGCTGCCTGATGAAAAATATCCATATATTCTGACCACCGGACGGGTGTTGTATCATTACCACACCGGCACCATGACCATGAAAACTGCCGGTCTTAACCAATTGTCCCCGGAATGTTTTGTTGAAATCACATCCAACGATGCAAACAAACTTGGACTGGGCAATGGTGCCATGGTGGATGTCTGCTCAAGAAGAGGAAAAATCACAGCAAAGCTGCAGGTTTCTTTAAAAGCGGTGGATGGCACCATATTTATTCCCTTCCATTTTGCCAAAGCAGCTGCCAATGTGCTGACCAATGCCAAACTGGATCCCACAGCCAAAATCCCGGAATTCAAGGTCTGTGCAGTCAATATTGAATCGGCCACAGTTTAAATTTCAACGATAACCAATAGAAAAAGGGCTGATGAAATCAATCACCAGCCCTTTTTCTATTGGTTATAATAATCAGTACCGGAATTTTCCTTGAGGATCACCTTATGACGGTTTTTTAACAGGTAGCAACATTCCCGTGCACTGCCATTTTCCCAAATGCTGGACCGAAGATGACAAAGCCTGAGAAACCAGTTTGTTGCCTTTGTATTGAGTATAGACCAGATAAGAATCTTTGACTATTTCCACTATATAGTGGCTTGAACTTAAATGGGGCTGCGTATTGGGGACATTTGTTTTGAACAACTCCCCTTTCCGGGTATACTCAGTATAACTATTGTCTGAATTTTTAACATATTTATGACCGGTTGCCATATCAAAATATGAGTTTCCGGTTGCCATTGATTTTTGCCCCTCATAACCAAAACCATTTACAGCGATTAGTAGAAAAAATGATACCATTATAAATGTAATTAAGTTTTTCATGCACCCACCTTTATAAAAAAAATTAAATAAATATCATGCCTCCAGAAAGCATCTTCCATGGACATGCAAATGGTGTGCCCGATTTTGATCCAACGTCGCTGCCTTTATTATAACCATATGATAACATACTTAAAATATTGAAATTTTATGTTTATTTCGATAACATATAACCTGCCTGTGTCTTTAATTGGCGATCAAACAATACTTCTTATACCAAAACATAAGAAATAAGTTTCTCAATAAAGGGAATAAGTCTTCCCAAAAATAAGAATTTAATTTCTCAGTGCAATATTGACGATTTTTTCCAATTATGCGAACTGTTTATTGTGCTAAAAAAGAGCTTGTGCGATCATATTTATTTTGCACAAACTGCATATATTTTTCTTTTAGTTTCAGTTAGTTATTCATTATATCTGGTTCTATTTTTATTTAACGACAAATGTTGTTTTATATTTTTCCTTGAGGAAATTCGAAAAATTTTCACCTATCGAGAAATCCTATTTTCTGGAAAATTTCTCTAAGGTCTCAAAAAAACCCATAGACTCCTGATAGTTTTAATTCAGTCATCTTCATAACTTTCTTCACAATTTTACAATATATTCTTGCCTTAGAATTGCGTGGCTGATACACATCAAAAATATACACCGTTCCAGACAAGCTCAGTGGACCGGCAATTTTAAAAATAGTGACTGTGAAACGGATGCCCGCTTGAAATACGGTCATCCTTCACACAGTTATTTACAGAAAAGATAAGGAAAAATGCGATTTAGACCCTGTATTGATCTGCATGAGGGAAAAGTTGTGCAGATTGTTGGCGGAACATTAAAAGATTTAGATCAGCAAAATCCGGTTACCAATTTCCAGTCCCTGAGGGCTTCATCGGAATTTGCTCGAATGTATCAAAAAGATAACCTTAAAGGCGGCCATGTTATCTCCCTTGGTCCGGGGAATACAAAAGCAGCTCTGGCTGCTTTAAATGCCTATCCTGGCGGATTGCAGTATGGTGGGGGTGTCAGCCCTTCAAATGCGGGCCAATACCTTGATGCAGGGGCAAGCCATGTGATTGTCACCTCTTATGTTTTCTCCGATGGAAAAATCGACTTTGATAAGCTCAAGATTCTTGTTAATAGCGTGGGCAAAAAAAACCTGGTGCTGGATCTGAGTTGCCGGCAGAAAGATGATATTTTCTGGATTGTTACAGATCGATGGCAAAAATATACAGATGTATCGGTCAACAAGAAAACCCTTGCCCAATTGGCCGGTTACTGTGATGAATTTTTGGTGCATGGTGTTGATGTAGAAGGCAAGATGCAGGGCGTACAAACAGAACTTGTGGAACTGCTTGGAAAACATTCTCCTATTCCAGTCACCTATGCCGGGGGCGTCAGCCGATTTTCCGATCTTGATAGGGTCAAGGCCCTGGGACTCAACCGGGTGGACCTTACCATTGGCAGTGCTCTGGATATCTTCGGCGGCAGCATTTCCTATCAGGATGTTGTATCCTGGCATACATCCAATTGCTGACAAAATAATGATCAGGATAACCGTCAATCAAAAATCTAAAGCAGGAAACCCGCAACACATGTCCAGCACTCCTCAGTTTCTTGTTTTTTTAACAGAAACGGATGAATAAGGCACTGAACCATTATCTTTTATTAAAAAAATCAACGATTAGAATTCCATTGATAATAGTTGGATAATAAAGTAAAAGTTGCATACCCTTTTATTTGAAAGGGATGTTTATGATTGACAATATTCAAAAGACAGGGAAATGGTAATTTACCAATGGGATCTAAAACTTTTCTGTATGAAACATACTATGAACAAAAATTAAATTTCGAAATTGATGACGACCACTTCAAATTCAGAATCGATTCGGGTAAACAGCTCATTGCCAAATGGAGTGAGATAGACTCTATAAAAATAAGCCGGTTTGGCAATACCCTGGACATCCTTGTTGCCAATTTTCCCAAAACCATAAAAATCCCTTTTGTTACAGATGAGTTCCTTGTTTTTTTAGAAGAATTAACCTCAAGAATAGCAAGGGCAAACAAAGACAGAATCCAACAAATGGATGAACGCTTCACTGTCAGCCATTTGTTTTATCTTGTCATGACCTTGCTCTTGTCTGCATCTGGTATTCTTTTGATTTCACTTCTATTCAATTTTTCTACATTGGCTCAATTGGAAATTTTCCCTGCCTTTGTGGCGGTATTGCTTCCCAGCGCTCTTATTCTTTATGGTATTTCAATCCCCATTAAGGCGATTCCACAAGAAAAAAAAATAATTCTGAAAGGGTTAGTCAAAAAAAATACCTATGATTATTCAAAAATTGATTCCATCCATTTTGAACTTCTTGATATGAAAAAACGCGGAAAACTGCTGGTGGTTGTTTTAAATATGAAAACCGGGAAAAAAATAAAGATAAAATGGTTAAAAGATTTAATTTTGTTTTTCATTGTTACCAGAACAAAATTTGATGCCTTCCTGAAAAAATCGAATAATTAAACAAGATAAATCTGATATTCATCTGCCTGGTCATTCCGGATAATTTTTTCCTGCTGCCGCTTTGCAACGGTCTGAAGCAGCAGCAGGATTTGATAAAGGTAAAAAGCACTATGTTGCTACGCTGCTTGCCCGCATCATACTGTCCAGAATATTTTTAATCTGGACTGCATCCAGAATGCCTTTTTCATACAAAATAACACCGATGACACGGTGTTTTCCATCCTTTAAGTCCTCATCCAACTGTGTTTTAAGGGCATCCATCACATCTTCTTGGGTAATGTATCCCATTTCAATGGCAATTGTGCCAAATCGTTTCTTTTTGGACTCTCTTTCTGCTGTCATAAGCGTTTACCCTCCCATATAAGTATTACATACTGTAATAGATTGTAATTTATTGTTTATCATTTCGCAACGAGTGAGATCATCTTTAAACTAAAAAACAGATGGATATCTATTTTTATAAATACAACCCTGAAAAAATAAAAACCGAACCTCAACCCGGCTGTATAGCATTTTCTACAGCCGCTCAAAGTCCGGTTTTTTAAAAAAAAAAATAAATCAAAAAACAGATAAAAGCGCTTAAGTTGCAGCCGCACTCGCCTTTAACATACCGTTCAAAACAATTTTAATCTGAGAGGCTCCTAAAAAACCCATTTCATATAAGATAACGCCTATGAGACGGTGTTCGCGGCCATCCACGTTCTCTTTTATCTGAGCCTCGATTGCTGCCAACAACTGCTCCTGGGAAATAAATCCCTCTTCAATCGCTATAGTGCCAAACCGTTTTACGTTAGACTCTTTTTCTTCCGCCATGGATTTCTTAGCTCCTTTTTCATTTTCAAGTAAATACAGATGTGATAATCATATGACAGGAAAATATGCTTTGTCAAGCAAAGGATTGAAAAAGCGATAGCCTTGCATAGCAAGGCAACTGGGCAAAAAAAAACCATTAGGATATCAAGCTGTTCCCATAGCTTTTATTATTTTATCGGCTGCATTGATCCAGCAGATAAAAAATAGATTTATAGTAAATCCCGCTATGTTGCGAAAGCCCGATCTCGCAGGTTCGACTGTTCGTGTATCCGGCTGTGCAGCGACCTTGAACCGAAGGTTTCAACTCTTTTAATGCCGATGCCGTCAGTTCTGGAAAATTAAATCCCCGATCCCCTGCCCAGCCGCAGCAGGACACCTCTTCCGGAAAGATTGCATCTGAAGACAAAACCCTGGCCACTTCATGAAAAACAGATCCCAGCTCCATTTTGCGACTGCTGCAGGTGATGTGAATGGCAATTGTATCTTTCACAGGGGTGATCTGCAATTTATCCAGCAGATAATCCAGGATAAACCCCATGGGCTCATATATTTTTAAACGCGAATCCATGGTTTGCCGCATACGGTACACACACGGGCCTGTATCACACAGTATGGGCAGACGTCCACTTTCAGAAACAGACAACAATATGGTTTCCAATTCCCTGGACAATTGGTCGGCCTGATTAATATACCCCTTGCTTTCAAAAGGTGTTCCACAACAAAAATTATTTCCTCTGGGCGGAAAAATCACACCAAAGCCTGCCCGTTCCAAAACCCGTTTAATGACCTGATAAAGCGGTTCTTGATCCGGGTCTCCCATGGCCGGTCCCATGGCCATATTAATACAGGAAGGGAAATAAACCACTTTTAAAGAAGAAGTGGCTTTAAAAGCGTTAACATGTGGACCGTAAATTCCCTGGGGCATGAACGGATTCCAGGCAGGAATATGATTATTGGATAACTTTCGTGCGATCCTTGCAATTTTCAGCATTCGAGATGTTCCCAGAAACCTGTGGCCCAAATGGGTCAGTTTCAACCCCCACCGCATGGCTTGTGTCACCAGTGGATAGTGTGAAGCAATCCAGTCAGCTGTTATTTTATGCAATCGTGTGGAAACCTGCAGGCTGCGCAAATGCTTGGTATGGTCACCGGTATTGATGCCCACAGGACAACTGGTGGCACACAATCCGTCAGCAGCACAGGTTTGCTCTCCCACATAAAGATACCCTGCTTCAAATTCTTTTAATCGCTCAGGATTTTCACACGTGACCTTCAGCCTTGCAATTTCGCGCTGGATCACAATGCGCTGACGAGGTGTCAAGGTTAAATTTTTGGACGGACAATTTACCTCACAAAAGCCGCACTCAATACACTTATCCAGAATGGAATGGGCCGGTGGCAAAGGTTTTAGGTTTTTCACATGGGTCTTGGTATCATCAGACAAAATAACACCGGGATTAAGCAGACAATACGGATCAAATATCTGTTTGATTGCCTTCATGAGTTGATAAGCTGTTGCACCCCACTCCATTTCAACAAAGGGTGCCATATTCCGGCCCGTGCCGTGTTCAGCTTTCAAAGACCCGTCATAACGATCAACAACCATATGACACACATCATCCATAAACCGACGATACCGTTCAACTTCTGCAGTATCAGCAAAATCCTGGGTAAAAACAAAATGAAGGTTGCCCTCAAGGGCATGTCCAAAAATAATGGCTTCAGAATACTGATGTTTTCTAAAAAGAGTTTGAAGCTCAGATGTTGCTGCGGCCAGATGTTTTAACGGAAAGGCCACATCCTCGATAATTGCCGTGGTACCCACCTGACGTACAGCACCCACAGAGGGAAAAAGTCCTTTTCGAATATTCCACAATTGAGTGTAATCTTTTACCGCATCTGTAAACTGTACCGGCAAAAGCGTGGCAGCACACTTCATTGGTTTAAACCGAGTTAACTGACTGAAGGTTCTTCTGTCATCAGTGGCTGTCAAAGGAATCCCGTCCAGTGTCTGTATGATTGCAGCCACATTGAGCTGCAAGGCATCGTCATTTGATGCCCGGGTCTCTACCAGCAACGCTGTGGCTTCCATCGGCAAATCCTTAAGATACCCTGGAATTCCTTTTTTATTTTCCACTGATCGCAAGGCTGCCCGATCCATCAATTCAACTGCCTGAACCGGTGCATTCTTCAAAAAATATACTGTTCGACACGCATCTTCAATATTGGCAAACACCATCAATGCCGAGGCTTTGTGAACGTGATCCACCACTGTCTGATAAACAATTTCAGAAATAAAGCCCAGGGTTCCTTCGGAGCCGATCATCAAATGGGTGATGATATCAAACGGGTCCTTGTACTCCACAAGGGCATTGAGACTATAACCCGTCGTATTTTTGATTTTAAATTTATGACGGATTCGTGCTGAAAGCTCCTTGTCTATAGCCACTTGCGCACCCAGGGCTGATATTTTCTCAAGCAGATGAGAGTGGCTCATGGAAAATGCTTTCCGGCTGTCCGCATCCGACGTATCGAGCAGGGTACCATCCTCAAAAATAATTCGCATACTCTCAACCGTCTGGTAACTGTTCTGAGCAATACCGCAACACATACCGCTGGCATTGTTGGCAGCAATCCCACCGATCATGGCTGAATTGATTGATGCAGGATCTGGCCCGATCTTTCTGCCATATGGGGCCAGATATGCATTGGCCTTTGCCCCGATAACGCCGGGCTGCAACCGAATTTTAGATCCATTTTCCAAAATTGAACACAATTTCCAGCCATTGCCTGCCACGACCAGAATAGAGTCTGTAATCGCCTGACCGGATAAGCTGGTCCCGGCTGCTCTGAACGTCACCGGCACCCTGTTTTGATGGGCTATATTGAGCAAGGCGACCACCTCGGCCTCGCTCTCAGTTTTAACCACAATTTTGGGAATCAATCGATAAAAACTTGCATCTGTACCATACGCAAGGGTCCGTATGGGATCACTGATCACTCTATTGGCAGGAATATAGTTGCCAATGTGTTTTAAAAAACTTTGATATCTGGCACTGGTTTGTGCTGGATTCATTATCCCCTCTTTGCTGTCCAAAATTCAGTCATAGTGATTTTTGTTCAAGCCGGGCCTGAACCCATAAAAAATCTTCAGGTGGAGCAATGCAAAATTCCATGCGTTTCTCAGAATACGGGTGTCGAAATCCCAGGAAAAAAGAATGCAGCATCTGTCTTGGTGCCACTGATTTTTTCTTTCTAAACCGTCTGGGTTGATACACCTGGTCCCCGATCAACGGGTGATCCATGGCATAAAAATGAACCCGGATCTGATGGGTTCGTCCGGTTTTTAACAAGACCTCAACAAGACTGGCATCTGTAAATTCTTTTTGTACAGACCACAGTGTGATTGCCTCTTTACCATCATCAGGCCGGATCGTTAAAATCTTGCGGTTTACAGGATGTCTTCCAATAGGCAGATTAATCTGCCCCTTTTGTTCAGGCATTCTGCCATGAATAAGGGCCAGGTATCGTTTTTCCACCCGTCTGTGCTTGAATTCTTTTTGTAAAAAATCAAGTGCGTGTGCAGTTTTTGCCACCACCATAAGACCACTGGTATCTTTATCCAAGCGGTGGACAATGCCAGATCGAAATTGATCCTGACTGGTCTTTTGAATTTCAGGATCATGATACAGCAAGGCATTAACCAAAGTATCAGCCAGATTAACGGGTGTTGGATGAACCACCAGACCGGCCTGTTTATTAATCACCAGAATATCACTATCTTCAAAAAGAATGTCCAGATTGATGTGCTGTGGTCTAATGCAGGGTTCTGTTTTTCTTTTTGGGATTGTTCCAGTAATTGCATCGCCAGTCTTCACTCGATAACCAGGTTTTTTTATTGTCTGGTTGACTAAAACTTGACCTTTGTTAATCAAAAGCGCAGCACAACTTCTCGAACAGGATGGGTAGACATTTGAAACCATGGTATCCAGTCGGGTGCGGTCAGAGTCAATGTCAATGATAATATTTAGTTTCATAATAGAAAAAACCGGCGAACAAAATATTTGCCCGCCGGTTTTTAAAAATGGTTTAATAATAAAAATTAATTAAAAAGCCCTTCAATCTCCAGCATCATGGCTTTTTCATCAATTTCTTTTGCAGTGGACAATTCCTGAACCAATAAGTTTTGAGCAGTATCAAGAAGTTTTCTTTCGCCAAAAGAAAGGTCTTTTTCAAGTTTGAGTTGAAAAAGGTCTCTAAACACTTCTGCAACATCATAAATAGAACCGGTTTTAATTTTTTCCATGTATTCCCGATATCTTCGGTTCCATGTCTGGTTGTCAGCGCCCTGACCCTTTTCCTGCATCACCTTGTAAACTTCTTGAACTTCTGCAACAGGGATCACTTCCCGTAAACCAACAGACTCCACATTTGAGGTTGGAATCATGATGACCATACCGTTTTCCACGATTTTCATCATGTAAAAATTCATGGTATCCCCATTGATCTCCTTGCTCTCAATTGACTCAATATAGCCAACACCATGCGCCGGATAAACAGCCAAATCCCCTTTTGAAAATTCTTTTTTACCTTTTCCCCCCAAATTGCCAACTCTTTTCCTGGAAATTTCAACCATTTGATCGTCACCCCTCTTTTGAATAAAACATTTAGCCCATCATCAGGCAGAAAACCACATCTTAACAAGATTGTCAATCAAATAATCCCGAATTCTTCAGATATAATAAATATCTTCAGGGAATCTATTGAGCTTTTCAACGCCGGTTTCTGTTACGGCAAATGTATTTTCAATGCCCACTGCTCCATGATTAAAAACAAATTTTGGCTCCAGGGCGAATGTCATCCCTTTTTCCAATACCGTATCAAACCCATGGGCAAAAATTGGCATCTCATCCAATTCAAGCCCCACACCATGACCGATAAATTTCACCCTGTCCTTTCCAATCCCCATATAGTGGTTTAAAAGCCCTTCTTGATCAGCAATTTGAACTGACATCTCCCAGATTTTCGAACATCTGACCCCAGGTTTCATAGCTTTTATCACCTCTTCTTGAATCGTCAGGGCCACCGCATGGGCATGCATTAGATCATCCTCTATTTTTCCCATCACAAAAATCCGCTCAGCATCAGCCGTATATCCGTTGATCACACAGGTATAATCAACATAAATGGATTCATTCGGGACTATTCTTTTCCAGCCTGCCCCATGGGGATTGTTTGCAGGTGTCACTCCCTGGCCATTGACCGGGCCATCAAAATACGAAGGTTCTCTGCCATTTGAGCCCGAAACAATATTGCCAAATAAAAAATCACGATTGAATGCCCTGACCTTGCACCCGCCCCCGTACCCGTTTTTTCTCATATGCGCCTCAAATAATGCGGCCAGTTCGATCTCCGGCATCCCCTCTCTGAGATACTCCGGGACTTTTGAAAACGATTCATCCAGAACCTGGCATGAATATTTTAAAAGCCCTATCTCATATTCGCTTTTAATCACACGCATCTGTCTGAATAATTGGGATGCATCCACAAGCTGAGTGTTGGCAAATATCTTATTTTTAAAAAATTCAAAGGTATTATACGGGATTATATCCAGCTCCAGGCCCATTTGACAAAAATCTGAGCCCAGATGATCTCTGATGAGTGATGGCATAGCCATTAGACTGTCTAATTGAACGATATGCTTGATTTTTGATTCTTTTACTGCCCGGTCATGGCTTTTGCGAACCATGAGCAAAGGATCACCCTTTTCAGGGATAAACAGATATGCATTCTGGGATGTGCCTGAGTAATAAAAAAGATTGGTATGATGAACAACCAGCAGGCTGTCAAGAGACGTTTTGGCAATTTCAAGCTGAACAGCTTGAATACGATTTTGAATTTCTGATTCAGGAGTATACTGCATTGGCGCCATATTTTTCTCCGAAAAAACGATACAGGTGGAATAAACAATGGCCCTATATTAACACAAAGATGGTTTATTTGGTATTAAAACTATTCATGGCCGCACCTGGGCCATTTTCCAGAATGGAAAAACAGGCATTTGAGGCTGTATCAACAAGTTGATCAACGATCATAACTTCATCCGGAGCAAAGTTGCCCAGCACATGCCCGGTCACATTTTTAGAGTTTCCGGGATGGCCGACCCCCATCCGGACACGGATAAAATCCTTTTGCCCGAATGTGCCGATAATCGATCTGACGCCATTATGACCGCCATGCCCACGGCTTTTAACGATTTTTATCTTTCCAAACTCAAGATCCATATCATCATGAACAATAACGATATCATCCACCACAACTTTATAGAATGAGGCAAACTTATAGATCGATAAACCACTAAGGTTCATATAGGTCATGGGTTTTAACAAAAAAACGTCTTGATTATGAATCCGTCCTTTTGCATACTGGGAATTAAATCGGGTTTTATCAAAGGTCAGGTGGGATTTTGACGCAAGCGCTTCAACAACCAAAAATCCAATATTATGGCGGGTCTGGGCATAATTCTCACCTGGATTGCCCAGACCCGCAATAATTTTTATTTTTGAATCCGACATCTACACGTTAAAGATTAAGCTTTTGCTTTAGGCGCAGCAACTGCTTCTACAGATTCTTCTTCATCATCACCCACTTCTTTATCACCAGTACTCGGCGCAACTATGGTAATGACCGTAAAATTCACTTCATGAGGAATTTCAATTCCATCTCCCGGATCAATATCGGCCACATGAATTGCATCCCCGACGTCAAGATCAGTAATATCAATCTTAACACTGTCCGGCGTATCAGCAGGTTTACAAAGCAGTTCAAGTTCACGTCGGATGATCTGAAGAAGACCACCTTCTTTAACACCTCTACACACGCCAATAGCCTCAACCGGAACAGTAACCGAAACTTTTTTATCCATATCGACTTCCTGCAGGTCAGCATGAAAATAGTTCAGCCCAAAGGTATCCATCTGCAGGTCTTTGAGCAGAACAATTCTGTCTGAACCTGATCCGCCATCAACCTTGAGATTGAAAAAAAGACCGCTTGTGCCATGATCTCTGATAATTTTATCAAAAGTAGCCGTATCAAGAGAAAGCATGGACGGTTCTGTTTTTGCACCATACACAATCGCAGGAAATGCCTTATTTCTTCTTAATTCTCTGGCCGCACCTTTGCCGCTTTTTTCTCTTGTTTTTGCCTCTAATTCAAGTAATTCCAATGTTCTTTCCTCCATATCCGCATCATCTTAATGCAGAATGCTAATATCAATTATTTTATACAAATAAAGAATTTACAGAATCCCCTCTGTAGCTGCGCACAATTGCCTCCCCCACCAACCTGGAAATGGACAATGTCTCAATCTTGTTACATCGTTTTGCTTCTTCAGACAAAGGGATGGTATCTGTTGCAACAAGAGAACTTAAGGCCGATTTATTGATTCGCTCTATTGCCGGTCCTGACAACACAGGGTGTGTACAATACGCATGTACCTGTTTTGCACCATTTTCAACAATAACACTTGCCGCTTCTGTCAATGTTCCTGCTGTATCCACCATATCATCAATGACAATGGCAATCTTGTCTTGAACATCTCCGATAATGGCCATGGCTTTTGCCTGATTGGGTGCACTTCTTCTTTTATCCACAATGGCCAGGCTGGCGTTCAGTCGTTTGGCATACGCCCTTGCCCGCTCAACACCGCCTGCATCCGGAGAAACAACCACCAGGTTTTCCGGGTGCCGGCTCTTGATATCTTCAATAATAACCGGAGCAGAATACAGATTATCCACAGGAACATTGAAAAAGCCCTGGATCTGACCTGCATGCAAATCCATTGTAATCACCCGGTGAACCCCTGAATTGACCAGAAGATCGGCAACCAGCTTGGCACTGATGGGAACCCTTGGGGATACTTTTTTATCCTGTCGTGAGTATCCAAAATATGGAATAACAGCTGTAATTTTACTGGCAGAAGATCGCTTGAACGCATCAATGAGGAGTAAAAGCTCCACAAGATTGTCATTCACCGGATAACAGGTGGATTGAATCACATATATTTCCTGTCTTCTAACATTCTCAAGAATCTCAACCTGGGTTTCCCCGTCACTAAACCGGTTGACCTTCAATCGTCCTAAGGGTTTGGCCAGATACTCAGAAATCTTATTTGCCAGATCAGGGTTCGAATTTCCAGCAAAAATTGACAAGCCATTCATATCAAATCTCTTTTTAAAAAAGTATAAAACTGGCTGGGGCGAGAGGATTCGAACCTCTGAATGCAGGGATCAAAACCCTGTGTCTTACCGCTTGACGACGCCCCAGTATAAAAAATCCATAACCAAAACATGCTGGTCATAAACTCAACCATTAAATAAACGAAGACAGAAAAACAGTCCGGTTGCTGCCAGCCCATTTTTTTGACAGGCAGTCAAACCCGTTTCTGGCATCTTTTAAATCTGAAAAAAGAGAAAAAAGAGAAGAGCCGCTCCCTGTCATAAAAACCTTCTGCCGGAGCAGTAATGCCATTTCTTCTTTTGTTTCTCTAATCTTGGGATACAGCCTGCACGCTGATTCTTCAAGGTCATTGTGCAAGCAGGCCCCCACCTCAAATTCCTGCCCCCGTAACGGTACATTTAAACCAAACTTTATATTATCTTTTTGGTTTAATGTCAATCTAAAATCAATGTTTTTGTACACACTGGCTGTTGAGGCAGCAACTCCGGGATCACATAAAACAAGATGGTAAGGTTTTAGATTATCCACTGATTCCAGCTGTTCGCCTACCCCTTTTGCCACAGCAGGTTTTCCAAAAATAAAAAAAGGAACGTCTGCGCCCAGCTGCAAACCGATCTTCATAAGCGTCTGAGTTGTAAACGGTCTGTTATAATACTCATTCAACGCCATCAAAACTGTTGCAGCATTGGAGCTGCCCCCGCCCAGACCACCACCCGGAGGAATCCTTTTGTTAATCTGCATAAAAACCCCCTGATGAACATCCTTAGCAACGGATTTCAGCGTCTGATAAAAAAGCCCGGCCGCTTTCACAGCAAGATTGGATCCATCTTCAGGCACATCCGGATGAGAACAGCTAACTGATATATCCCTTGAATCAAAATCAAACCAGATATCATCATAAAGATCAATCCGTGTCATTAACGACCACAGATCATGATATCCATCATTCCGTCTGCCAAGAACATATAAAAACAAATTGATTTTAGCAAAAGAGCGATAGGTTTTAATCAAGCCTTTGCCTCAACATATGCCATCCGGATTTCACTGAGCAAGGCCTTGAGCAGGTTTTGCTCCTCTTCATCCAGATTGCCCCGGGTTTTTTCTTCAAGCATGGCGATCATATCAATTGTCTGTTTGGCAATATCAAGATTCACAGATTTTTTCCCGGAGGAAGGATCTTCAACTTTACCCAGTTGAACAAGCCCGGTTGAATACAATGATAAAACAAAGCTAGAAAAATCAATTTTGGGCAGCGGCTCTTTAGCGTTTGAGTCATCATCGCTCATGATAAAACCGTTTCCATCCGTCATTTATTTTCTCCTTAAATATTTTTTACCCCATGGTCCATTGGACATCCCATAAATCCTTTGTCACTGATGCAATATACTCATTAAGATAATAATGCTCAACCAGAATTTGATTGCCTTCAAATCCAACAATCAAATGCGTATTGTCCACCACTGTATCGATGCGAGCCTTTGACAGCCCCTTTATCCCGATTCCTGTTTTTTTCAGGACCGCCTCCTTGGCTGTAAAGGCCCTGAAAAAAACCAAAAGTCGTTCCTGATCACCAAACAGACCCCTTTCATCTGAATCAATAATTTTACTAAACAAGGCATCTGAAACCTTTTTTTTTTTTTCAACATCAATGCCCACAGGATCTTTTGCAACCACACCGCACACGATATCAGACTTGTGGCTGACAGACCAGTAAAGACCATTGAATGGTATAGGCACGCCTTTCTCATTTTTTTGAAAGTCTGTGACAGGATATCCTGATTGCATGCATGAAAGGCAAGCTGCTTTTCTTGCAAACTGACTCAGGGCTGACACTCTGGGCCTGCCCTTCATATTTTTAATACAATCCGGCACAAAAATAAAAACTGGGTGCAGAAAAATAATTACCCCTCTTCTCTTTCCAGACGAATAATAATATCGGCAACAGTTGCACCATGACCTTCTTCATGAACAAACAAAGGATTAATATCCAGCTCTTTGATCTGGGGATGATTCTTTGACATGGCTTCCAATGAAACAATATGTTTTTCAATGGCTTCAATATCAGAGGGTTTATCCCCTCTTAATCCGGTAAGGATGGGATACCCTTTGATGCCTCGCACCATCCGCCGGGCCACATTCCTGCCCATGGGAGAAAGACGGAAAACAACATCCTTATAAACTTCAACAAAAACGCCACCCATACCAAACATGACCGCATGCCCGAAAACCGGATCTTTTGATAATCCGAGAATAACCTCTTTTCCCCGTTCTGCCATTTCCTGGATCAAAACACCGTCAATGACAGCTTTTGGATTGTATTGTCTGGCTTTTTCCATGATGATGTCAAAAGCGTCTTCCACTGATTTTTTATCCTTCAGGCCCACGATAACGCCGCCCGCATCGGTTTTATGCAAAATATCCACAGACACAATTTTCATGACCACTGGATAACCGATTGTCGCAGCAATTTTTGAGGCCTCTTCCTTGCTTGTTGCCAGGGACATGGAAAGGGTCTTAAACCCGTAACATTTGAGCAGCTCATTGCCATCCAGCTCACCCAATACCAATTTGCCTGCTTCTAAATTTTGTTCAATAATTTTGTCTGCCCGGGCCTTATCATATACCAGATCATACTGGGGCAGCATTCTTCTAAACAACCATTTCATCCCTTCCCTCAATGCACCCAGTGCTCGAGCCGCACTTTCCGGGAACTGGTATACCGGGATATTATTTTCCTGCAGCACCCTCACGCCGTCAGAAACATCCACCACGCCCATAAATGCACAGACAACCGGTTTTAAGCTGTTCCTGGCAATATTCGCAATAGCCTGGGCCGTACCAATGGCATCGGTCATGGATTGCGGGGTCAAGATGATCAATACCGCATCCACCCCGCGATCACTGAGCACCGTGGCCAGTGTGTTTTCATAACGGTCCTTGGCTGCGTCTCCGATCACATCCACAGGGTTGTGAAAATTTGCAGTGGACGGCAGATATTTTTTAAGTTCAGTCACTGTTTCTTCAGAAAATCTGGCCAGCTTCAACCCTGACTGCTCGCTCATGTCTGTGGCTATAATTCCTGGCCCGCCCGCATTGGTGACAATGGCGACCCGATCTCCTGTGGGGTATTTGTTGGCGGCAAATGCCTGGGCATAATCAAACAACTGATTGACCGTGCGGCACCGGATAATTCCGGACATGGAAAAAATAGCATCATACAGGGCATCCGATCCTGCCAGGGCACCGGTGTGGGAAGCGGCTGCCTTGGCACCGGCATCAGAAGAACCGGACTTTATGGCCATGACATGGGTGGGACTTGAACCCGATGTCATTTCCCGAACCTCTGAAATAAACTCTTCTCCCGTGCGGGAGAGCTCTTCCATATACATCATGACAACATCTGTGTCCGGATCATTGTGATAGTATCGCAGCAGATCCAGCTCATCCACGTCTGCCTTATTTCCAATGGAAATAAATTTTGAAAACCCAAACCCTTTGTCAGCCGCAAAATCAAGAACAGCCGTACACAATGCCCCGCTCTGGGAAATAAAGGACACATTGCCCGGCTTTGGCATTCTGGCTGAAAAACTGGCATTCAAAGATACTTTTGGCGAAGGATTGATGACTCCCAGACAGTTTGGGCCCACCAGCCTCACTTTGGCATTTGCACACAAGGTTTTTATTTCCAGCTCAATCTTAGCCCCTTCCCCGCCGACTTCCTTAAACCCTGCAGAGACAATGACAATTCCCTTAACCCCTTTTGCAATGCATTCTTTTACTGCCTGAAGGGCTGCCCTGGGCGGAAGGATAATCATTCCCAGATCAATGGGGTCTGGGATCGCCGCAATATTGGTATAACATTTCACACTTAAAACTGATTTGGTTTTGGGATTGACCGGGAAAAGAGTCCCCTTGTATCCCCCCTTTAATATATTGGCAAAAATATCGTGTCCGACTTTTCCTTTTTGGGTTGATGCCCCGATGACTGCAATTGTTTCTGGTGCAAAGATTGCGTCCAGTTGATCCATGGTTCTTCTCCCTTATCTGTATGTTACGTATGTAATTGAATGTTTTTTTGTTGTTTATAGAATCTTTTGGGGGACTATACCATTTATCAAGCCTTTTTTCCACAACCCATTTATATTAAAGAAATTATTCTGCATTTCATATATTTAAAATTTTAAGACCATCAGTGATTATCCCTTGACAATTATGCTTAATTCTCATTTATTAACACAAACAAATATTAATTTTTTGTTTATAAAATAAATATGATTTTATAACATATAGCCATGATTCAAACAGGAGTTCCGATCTTATGATAAAAATATTAATTGTCGACGATGAAAAAATAATACGGAAAGCCATGGCCCAGGTGTTTAAACGATATGGAGACTGCCTTTTTGCAGAATCCGGTCTTTCAGCGCTCACAGCAGTTGTTACTGCGTTTGAGGAAGGGGATCCGTTTGATCTGATTATTCTGGATATTTCCATGGAAGACAAAAGCGGCCTGGATATATTAAAAGAGATCCGGATCCTTGAAAAAAAACGAAATATAAAACCATCTGACCGATCTAAAATTATCATGGCCACCGGCAATCAAAAACTGACAATGGTCAAGGCCTGCATTGCTGCAGGATGCGACAACTACATTGTCAAACCCTTAAAACCCAAAGAAATAATTGCTGTCCTCGAAAAAATCGGCATCCCTCCCTTGATTGAAGATGATGCCTGAACTATACCAGCAAAACAATTATCGCATAATCAAAAAAGCCGGAATCAATTATCCATGATCCCGGCTTTTCTTTAGACTATAATTTAAAAAATACAGTATCTGCTATTTCAAGCTTAACTGAGCAGATTTAAGTGTATTTTTCATGAGCATGGCAATGGTCATCGGTCCTACACCACCTGGAACCGGTGTGATTTTGCCTGCAATTTCCTTGGCTTTTTCAAAATCAACATCACCCTTGAGAATGGCTTTACCAGTTGTTTCATTCATGCCAACTCTGTTAACACCCACATCAATAACCGTTGATCCGGGTTTAATCCATTCCGGTTTTACAAGATCAGGAACACCGGCTGCAACAATGAGGATATCTGCACGTTTGCAATGAGCTGCCAGATCTTTGGTCCGGGTGTGAACAATGGTTACGGTGGCATCAGCACCCACACCTTTTTGAGCCATCATCATGGCAATGGGTTTTCCGACAATATTGGATCTTCCCACAACCACCACTTCAGCGCCGGATGTTTCAGTGCCGGATCGGACAATCATTTCCTGGATGCCGGCTGGCGTGCAGGGCAAAAATTTTGCCTCATCCCCGCCAATCATAAGGCGACCGACATTCACGGGATGGAAGGCATCCACATCTTTATCCGGATTAATGGCATTCAACACTTTCTTATCATCAATATGTTTGGGCAGCGGCAACTGAACCAAAATACCATGAATCGCCGGATCATTGTTGTATTTATCAATCAAGGCCAGAAGGTCAGCTTCTGAGATATCCACAGGCTGATCATCCTGAATTTCATGAAACCCGACACTGATGGCTGTTTTCACTTTCAAGGTCACATAGCTGATGGACGCAGGGCTTGATCCCACAAGAATGGTGACAAGACCCGGCACTATGCCATGTTTTTTTTTCATCTGCTCGACTTCGGCTTTGATCTCGGCGAGGATGTCTTCTCTTATCTTGGTTCCGCTAATTAATTCAGCAGTCATTATCTTATTCTCCTTTTTTAGAATACGCCCTGAACCTTACCTGTTTCCACATCCACATCAACTCTCTTGAACGCTGGGTTAGAGCTTGTACCCGGCATCAGAGAAATCGTACCGGCAACAGGAACAATAAAACCTGCACCGCCATAAGTTAAAACTTCTCTGATGGTCAGTCTCCAACCGGTTGGAACACCTTTGAGAGTTGGATTGTCAGACAAAGACAGATGGGTTTTAACCATGCAAAGACCCAGTCCTGCAAGTTTCG